>CAYSGN010000022.1:0-32210 GCA_964430615.1 uncultured Janibacter sp.
GCCGCCGGCACCATCGGCGCGCTGGCCCTCACCGGCACCGGCGCCGCGAGTGCCACGACGGCCTCCAGCCCGTCCACCCCAACGTCCTCGGCCGCCACCCCTGCCGCGGGACCGGCCACCTCCGCGGCACCGACCGCGACGAAGGACGAGGGCAAGCTGCTGCTCATGCTCGACGCCTCCGGCTCGATGAAGGAGAAGGACCCCTCCGGCGGCACCAAGATGGACGCCGCCAAGAAGGCCCTCACCGGAGTCGTCGACTCCCTCCCCGGGAAGACCAATGTCGGCCTGCGCGTCTACGGGGCCACCGAGGAGGGCGGCAAGCCCACCAAGGCCGCCTGCGCCGACACCCAGCTGGCCGTGCCCATCGGACCCCTGGACAAGCCCGCCATGAAGAAGGCCATCAACGGCTTCCAGGCCAAGGGCGAGACCCCCATCGCCCACTCCCTCGAGCAGGGACTGAAGGACCTCGGCGACACCGGACAGCGCAACATCATCCTCGTCTCCGACGGCGAGGAGTCCTGCGTGCCCGACCCCTGCCCCACCATCAAGAAGCTCGTCGGCCAGGGGATCGACCTGCGCATCGACACCGTCGGCTTCGGCGTCGACGACACCGCCCGCAAACAGCTCAAGTGCCTCGCCCGGGCCGGCGGCGGCACCTACTACGACGCCGCCGACGCCGACGAGCTCGAGTCCAGCCTGAAGAAGATCTCCACCCGCGCCGTGCGCGACTTCCGCTTCACCGGTGCACCGGTCACCGGTGTCGACGTGAGCGACGCCGAGCAGCTCCCTGCCGACCTGCCCGAGCTCACCCCCGGGCTGCACACCGACGAGCTCGCGACGAGCGATGACACCTGGCGCGCCTACACCGTCGAGCGGACGAAGAAGGAATCCACCCTCCACGTCTCCGCGACCACCCGGCCGACCACCTACCACAACGCGGTGGAGGATCGACGTGAGCTGGAGACCCTGGAGATCAAGATCCTCGCCGCCGACGGCACCGAGTGCACGCAGTCCTCGGAGTACCGCAGCAACAACGGGCTCGGTGTGAAGCCGGCAGTCGCCGTGACCGGCAGGCTGCTCGGTCAGGCGCCCGACGACGACGACTCGCGCATGCAGGTCTGCCGGGAGAAGGGCACCTTCACCGTCCTGCTGCACCGCCGGGGTGCCGAGCAGTCCCTGCCGACGGAGATCCAGGTCATCGAGGAGCCTCGGGTGACCAACCTCGACGAGCTGCCGGAGGCGGTCGAGGACTACCCGGAGGAGAAGGAGCTCACGGCCGGCGAGGCGAAGCCGGTCACCGGCGGGCTCTCCTTCGCCGACGCCCCCGAGATCACCGAGGGCACCTGGGTCGACACCCTCGTGCCCGGCGAGACCCTCCTCTACCGGGTCAAGGTCGAGGACGGCCAGACCGCCCGCTTCACCGCCAACGGCCCCACCGGCGGCTTCCGCTACCCCGAGGACGCGGAGTACTCGAACCTGTGGATCGACGGCCGGGCCTTCGCCCCGGACCGGCAGTCGATCGGCGAGAACCTCTTCATCGCCGGCCACTTCAGCGAGGGGCTGGGCTCCAGCCCGAAGTCGGTCACCGCGGCCCCCATCCGCTACAAGAACCGCTACGCGCCCACGTACGTCAGCGAGAACCTGCCCGCCTCGAGCATGAGCGGCTGGCACTACTACGCCGTGAGCGTCGGCACGAAGGACCTGGGTCAGGAGCTCGCCGGGCAGCCGATCAAGGTCGCCTTCACCGTCGACATCGAGGGTGAGCCCTCGGGTGACGTGGAGTACGCCGGTGGCGAGGACTGGAAGGCCGCGGCCACCGGAGAGAAGAAGGACGACTCCGACCAGGCCGAGACGAAGACGACCACCGCCGCCGCGAGCACCGAGGGGGACGAAGGGGGCTCACCGCTGGCATGGATCGGCGGCGGCCTGCTCGCCGCCCTCGTCCTCGGCGCCGGCGCGTGGCTCGGCCTGCGCCGCCGGGGCTCCGGTCAGGGAGCCTCCTCCCAGGAGTAGTCGCCGTCGTCGCCCTGCCGGCAGACGACCTCGGTCCCGCCGGTGGTCGTCTCCCGCAGGCCGACGTCGGTGAAGCCGCAGGGCTGCCCGACCCGCGTCACGACGGTGCCGACCTCGAGCGACCCGGTCGTGCTCGAGGAGGAGGTCGTGCTCGACGGGGTGGTCGAGGTCGACGAGCTCGTGCTGGAGGTGCTGGAGGTGCTGGCCGGGGGGTCGGTGGCGGTCTCGTCCTCGGCGGGAGCACCACCGGACCAGGGCGACCAGAGGATCACGGCGGCTGCCAGCAGGGCCACGAGGGCCGCCCCTCCCCCGGCTGCCACGAGGCCCCGCCGCCTGCCGGGGCCGGCTGTCGCGGGGGCCGGCGCCACGGGACCCTCCGTCGCGGGGGCCGGCGCCACGGGACCCTCCGTCGCGGGCGCCTCTGCCGCAGGAGCACCCGTCGCGGGCTGCTCCGGCGGAGGCGGGGGCTCACGCCCTTCGTCCGGCGGGCGGCGGACCTGCACCGTGGTCGGCGGCTCGAGCACCTCGCTCCGCCCGTCCGGCCCCTCGACCTGCTGGAGCACGTCGACCTCGCCCGCGGCACCCGGGGTCCAGGCCAGCTCGGGGGCCTCCAGCCAGGCCAGGGCCGCAGGCACGTCGGGTCGCTGCGCCGGGTCGGACGCGAGGAGCGCGGTGGTCAGGCCCCACAGGACGGCCGGCACCTCGTCCGGGCGGTGCTCGCCAGCCGGGTCGTCGGGAGGCAGTGCGGTGAGCATGTAGCGCGCCACGGCACCGGCGGCGTAGAGGTCGCTGGCCGTCGTCAGCTCACCACGACGCTGCTCGGGGGCCATGTACCCGGGGGTACCGATGACGACGTTGGTCTCGGTGAGCCGTGGCCCGTCGAGCTCGACGGCGATGCCGAAGTCCGAGAGGTAGGCGTGCGGCCGCGCAGCGCCGGTCGCCCGCAGCAGGACGTTGGCGGGCTTGACGTCGCGGTGCACGATCCGTGAGGCGTGCACCGCGCCGAGGGCGTCGAGCAGCTGGCGCAGGATCTCCGCGACGAAGCGGGCCGGCAGCGGTCCGTGGTCGCCGACGACCGTCGCCACCGACCCGCCGTCGACGATCGGCATGGTGAAGAGGACCCGGTCGTCCTCACCGGCCCACCCGAGCGGTGTGACGACGTGCGGGTGCTGGACGCGGAAGGCGGTCTCCCGGACGAAGCGCAGCAGGGACGCCGCGTCGGACTGGCGCAGCACCTTGGCGGCGACGATCTGGTCGGTGCGCCGGTCGTGGACCTGCCACACCGAGCCCATCCCTCCCTGACCGATGAGCTCGAGCAGCTCGTACCGGCCGGCGAAGACCTCACCCACGCGGCGGCTCCGCCGCGGCGTCGCGCAGCAGTGCGGCCAGCCGAGGCTGCCGGTCCGCCAGCACGTCCGCCGCATCGGCGAGCTCGGCCGGGCCGGCGATCTCACGCAGCGCCGCCACCGCGGCAGCGTGGTCGGCCGGTCCGGTGCGGGCGGTCGTGAAGGTCCCCTGGAGCTCGTGGATCGCCTCGAGCCGCGTGGCGACCTCGTCCGAAGGCAGGGACGGTGCCTCGTCGACGAGCTCGAGGAGGGCCTCCAGGCGCCGCACGACCGCGGGGTTGCCGATCTTCACCCGGCGCCCGGAGAGGAGCTGGGAGAGCATCGGGGCGGAGAGGCCGAGGGTCTCGGCGAGCCGGCCCTGGGTCAGTCCGAGGGCGGGCATGACCCGGTCGGCGATGACGCGCAGCGGCTCGCCGTACAGCTCCCGCTGCTGGGCCAGGTTGGCCGTCGTGTCTCCGGACACATTCCCTCCCTTCGCTCTCGGGCATCCTAGGAGGTCGGGCAGACTGGCGGACATGACCCACTCCCCCCGCTTCGCATCGGTCGACGACGTCCGCGAGCGCCTCGCGGCCGAGGGCTATCTCGCCTCCGACGCGATCGCGACCACGGTCTACCTCGCCGACCAGCTCGGCAAGCCGCTGCTCGTCGAGGGCCCGGCCGGTGTCGGCAAGACCGCCCTCTCGAGCGCCGTCGCGGGCGCGACCGCGAGCGGGCTGGTCCGGCTCCAGTGCTACGAGGGCGTCGACGAGGCCCGGGCGCTCTACGAGTGGAACCACGCCAAGCAGCTGCTGCGGATCACCGCCGCCGGCGCGCACCACGACTCCTCCGGTGCCGACGAGGCGGACTGGACCTCGGTGAAGGAGGACATCTTCACCGACGAGTTCCTCCTCTCCCGGCCGCTGCTGACCGCGATCCGCACCGAGGAGCCGACCGTCCTGCTCATCGACGAGCTGGACAAGGCGGACGTGGAGATCGAGGGGCTCCTGCTCGAGGTGCTCTCGGACTACCAGGTGACCGTCCCGGAGCTGGGCACGATCACGGCGCGGCAGACCCCCTTCGTCGTGCTCACCTCGAATGCCACCCGGGAGCTGTCCGAGGCGCTGCGGCGCCGCTGCCTCTACCTGCACATCGACTACCCGGAGGCCGAGCTGGAGCGGCGCATCGTGCGACTGAGCGTGCCGGGCCTCGAGGCGAGCGTCGCGGACTCCGTCGTACGGCTCGTCGGCGCGCTGCGGGAGATGCGGCTGCGCAAGTCCCCGTCGGTCGCCGAGACCATCGACTGGGCCCGCACCCTGCTCAGCCTCGGCGCGGAGGGCGACCTCGACCCGGGCCTGGTCCGCGAGACCCTCGGCGTCGTGCTCAAGCACCGTGAGGACATCGACCTGGCCACCGAGCGCCTGGACCTCGAGCGTGCCCTCGCCTGACCCCCTGGGCGCCCGCCTCGTCGACCTGGCCCGGTCGATGCGCCGGCACGGGATGAACGTCGGGAGCGCCGACGTCACCGACGCCGCCGCGGCCGCGACCGTGCTCGGGCTGGAGGACCGCGAGCGCCTGCGGGTCGGGCTCGGGGCGGCGCTGCTGCGCCGCTCGGCGGACCGGGAGCTCTTCGACCAGCTCTTCGACATCCACTTCCCCGCGGGCGTCGGCGCCCGCACCGGGCAGGAGGAGGCCGAGGCGTCCATCGACGGGGCGCAGGCCCGGGAGCGGGCGCAGGCCCTGCGGCAGGAGCTGGTCGAGGCCCTCGCCGACGACGACGAAGCAGCGCTCGAGCAGCTCGCGGGCCGGACGGTCGCCGAGCTCGGACGGCTGGCGAACCAGGCGACGATGGGCGGCTTCTCCGCGCACCAGGCCCTCGAGCGGCTCGCGCCGCAGACCGCCGTCGCGGCCGCGCTGCAGCGGGCGCGGGACGCCGGGGACGTCGTCGGCGGCTCGGGCGAGGGCTCCGGCGGCTCGGGCACCGGTCAGGGCGGTGCCGCCGGTTCCGGCGGGGGCAGCGCGTGGCGGCCGGAGCGGCTCAGCGACCGCTTCGACCGGGACGAGATCCGCGCGCGGGTGGCCGCCTTCCGGCGCCGGGTGGAGACCGAGGCCGCGCGGCGCAACGCCGAGGTGCGCGGCAGGGACCGGATCTCCCGGTACGGGGTGCGGGACCCCTTGGAGCGCAAGGACTTCCTGCTCACCGGCACGACGGAGGCAGCGCAGCTCAACGCCGCGATCCGTCCGCTCTCCCGCAAGCTCGCCGCACGCCTGGCCGCCCGGCAGCGGCGGCAGAGCCGCGGCGCGATCGACATCCGGCGCACCCTGCGCGCGGCGATGTCCACGGGGGGCGTGCCGGTCAGGCCCGTGCACCGCCGCCGTACCCGCAGCCGGGCGGACGTCGTGCTGCTCTGCGACATGTCCGGCTCGGTCTCCGGCTTCTCCCGCTTCACCATCCTGCTGCTCCAGTCGTTGGCCGGGCAGTTCCGGCGGGTGCGCTTCTTCGGTTTCGTCAACACCGTGGACGACGTCACGGACCTCGTCCGCGACAGCCGGGTCGGTGAGGACATCAGCACGCGGCTCACGAGCGAGGCGACGCTGACCCGCTGGCACGGCAGCAGCGACTACGGCGCCGCGCTCCGGGACTTCGTCGAGGAGTACCTCGACGCGGTGGGGCCGCGCTCGACCGTGCTCGTCCTCGGTGACGCCCGGACCAACGGCACCGATCCGCGCGTCGACGCCCTGCGCGAGATCGCCACCCGCGCCCGTCACACGGCCTGGCTCAACCCCGAGCCGGCCCGCCAGTGGGACACCGGCGACTCGGTCGCCGCCCGCTACGCCGAGGTCGTCGACATGCACGAGGTGCGCAACATCGACCAGCTGCGCCAGTTCGTCGCCCGCCTCCCGGTGGGCTGACTCCCTCTCGCCGGCCCCGTCGGATCTCCAGAGGAACTTCAGATCTCACCCCGGCGATCCCCGGGTGGGCGCTGCTTGGATTGTCTCCATGACCGGATCCCCACCCCCCGTCCAGCGCCTCCTCGTCGTCGAGGACGACCCGACGATCAACCAGGCGCTGACCGACCGCTTCGAGGCGGAGGGGTTCGACGTCGTCCGGGCGGTCGACGGGCCGGGAGCGGTCGCGGCCTTCACCGAGCACTCCCCGGAGCTCGTCGTCCTCGACCTGATGCTGCCGGGCTTCGACGGTCTCGAGGTCTGCCGTCGCATCCAGTCCGAGCGACCCGTCCCGGTCCTCATGCTCACGGCCCGCGACGAGGAGAGCGACATCGTCATCGGCCTCGGCGTCGGTGCCGACGACTACCTCACCAAGCCCTTCCGGATGCGCGAGGTCGTCGCCCGGGTGCGGGCACTGCTGCGTCGCGTGGAGCGGGCCGCGCAGTTGCAGCACGACGACGAGGGCGCCGGACACGTCCTCGACCACCACGGCCTCGTCCTCGACGGGCGCACCCGACGGTGCACCGTCGACGGCGAGCCCGTGCATCTCACACCGACCGAGTTCGACGTCCTCGTCCTGCTCGCCCGGGAGCCGGGCGCCGTCCTCTCGCGCGACCGGATCGCCACCGAGCTGTGGGGGTGGGACGACAGCAGCCGCACCCTCGACACCCACGTGAAGTCCCTGCGGGGCAAGGTCGGCGCCCACCGGATCCGCACGGTCCACGGCGTCGGCTACGCCCTCGACGACGGGTCCGGGCGATGAGCCGGCAGCAGCCCCTCGTCGGGCTCTCCTCGATCCGGACGCGGCTGGCCGTCCTCGTCGGTGCGAGCGTCCTCGTCGCTGCCGTCGTCGGCACGGTCGGCACGGACGCGGGCGTCCCCCTGTGGCTGGGGCTGCCCGCGACGATCGGCGTCGCCCTCGTCGTCACCCGGTGGCTGGCCGCCGGCATCACCGCACCGCTGGTCGAGATGACCGCCGCGGCCCAGCGGATGGCCCGCGGCGACTACTCCGTGCGCGTGACGACGTCCGGGACCGACGAGGTGGGCGAGCTGGCTCGGGCCTTCGCCACCATGGCCGAGGACCTCGCCTCCGCGGACGAGCACCGCCGCCGACTCGTCGCGACCGTCGCGCACGAGCTGCGCACCCCGCTCAGCGCGCAGCAGGCGCTGCTGGAGAACCTCGTCGACGGCATCGTCACTCCCGACGACGCCGCCCTGCGCACCGCCCTGGGCCAGTCCGAACGTCTCGGCTCGCTCGTCGCCGACCTGCTCGACCTCTCCCGGCCCGACGGCCGCGGCACCCCGCTGAGCCCCACCCGCGTCGTCGTGCGCGACCTGCTCGGGGATGCCGCCGGTGAGAGCACGCTCCAGGGCCGCGACGTGCGGGTCGTCGTGGATGTGGAGCCGCCCGACCTCACCGTCACCGCCGACCCCGCCCGGCTGGCACAGGCCGGGGCCAACCTCCTCGACAACGCCGTGAGGCACAGTCCCCCCGGCGGCACCGTCACGCTGACCGCCCGACCGGAGGGCGATCGCTGGTCCCTCACCGTCGCCGACGAGGGCCCCGGCCTGCCCGCGGAGCGGGCGGGTCGGCTGCGGCAGCGCTTCGGCACCGGGACGGACGAAGGGGGCGGCACCGGCCTCGGCCTGGCCATCGCCGGATGGGTCGCCTCGATGCACGGGGGCACCCTGAGCGCCCTGCCCGAGGACGGCTCCGGGGCCCGGCTGCGCCTGCTGCTGCCCGTCTCGCCACCGCAGCACGCCTCCCCTTCGCCCGACCCGCTCACCCACCACACCCCCACCGCACGCGAGGAGATCGCCGTGAGCACCCCACCCGCCCCCACCACCTCTGCGGGCGAGGCAGCGCCCCCTTCGTCCCCGCGGTCCTGGTGGCCGGAGCGCACGAGCACCCCGCAGCCACGGCTCCTGCTCGCCGCCCTCGGCGTCGGTACCGCCGCGTCGATCCTCCTGCCCGAGGACAGCATCGGCCTCGGCATGCTCGTCGTGCTGACGCTCGGCGGCGCGGCCATCTGGGCCGCCTCGCCCCGTCGGTCGAAGCCGTGGTCCTGGGTGACCGCCGCCCTCGCCCTCCCGCTCGGGCTGACCACCGTGCTGCGGGGCGCGGAGGGCTTCACCTTCCTCGCCGTGACCACCGCCGGTGTACTCGCCGCGGCCGCGTGCACCGACGCGCGCACGGTCACGGGGATCGCCGCGAGCGTCGCCGCCTGGCCGCTCTCGGCGCTGCGCGGGCTGCCCCTCCTCGACCGCACCGTGCGCGCCCTCGCTCGTCGCGGCGGCCTGTGGTCCGTGCTGCGCACCACCGCGGTGAGCCTCGTGCTGCTCCTCGTCTTCGGTGGGCTGCTCGCCTCCGCCGACGCCGTCCTCGGGTCCTGGACCGCCCACCTCGTGCCCGAGATCAGCGACTCCCTCGTCTTCCGTCTCTTCACGCTCGTCTTCTTCGCGGGGGTCACGCTCGCCGGGCTCTACCTCGCGATCAACCCGCCCGCGGTCGACGGGCTGCGCGCCGGATCGCTGGTGCGCGCGCGGATCCCGGCGCTGGAGTGGCAGATCCCGCTCGGTCTCGTCATCGCCGTCTTCGCCCTCTTCATCGTCGCGCAGGGCGCCGCCCTCCTCGGCGGCCACGACTACGTGCTGCGCACGACCGGCCTGACCTATGCCGAGTACGCCCGCGAGGGATTCGGGCAGCTGACCCTGGCCACGGCGCTCGTGCTGCTCCTCGTCGCCGGTGTGCGCGTCTGGGGCGGGGTGCGGACGGCCGCCGACCGACGGGTCATGCAGGTGCTCTGCGCGCTGCTCACCCTGCTCACCCTGCTCGTCGTCGCCTCCGCACTGCGCCGGATGGCGCTCTACCAGGACGCCTTCGGCTACACGATCGCCCGGGTGGGTGCCGACCTCATCGAGGTCTGGTTCGGGCTCGTCCTGCTCGCGGTGCTCGTCTCCCTCTTCACCTCGAGCCGGCGCTGGCTGGGCCGGACCGTCCTCGCCTCCGGGGCCGCGCTGATGATCCTCTTCACGGTCGGCAACACGAGCGCCTGGGTCGCCGAGCGCAACATCGAGCGGTGGCAGCAGACCGGGCACCTCGACGAGCAGTACCTCTCGTCCCTGCCCGACGACGCGGTGCCGGCCATCCACGAGAGCGAGCTCCCGGAGCGGACGAAGGCGTGCATCCTGCACACCGGTCACGCGGTCGAGCCGGCGGACGCCGGCCTCTCGGGGTGGAACCTCGCGCGGGGACGGGCCGCCGACATCCGGTCCGACTACACCCCGGACGGCAGCTGCACCCTCGGCACGCGATGACCCGACGCGGTGGGGGCCGCCCCGCGTGGCGGGGTCCGAGGCTCCCCCACCACGCCGGGCCGGACGCAGATCACGCCGTGGGCCGTGCGCCGGTGCCCCCGGTCACGCAGTAGTCTGCGCCCCATGGCCATCAGCAAAGTCCTCATCGCGAACCGCGGCGAGATCGCCGTCCGGATTGCCCGCGCCTGCGCCGACGCCGGCGTCGGCTCCGTCGCCGTCTACGCCGAGCCCGACCGCGACGCCCTGCACGTGAAGGTCGCGGACGAGGCGTACGCCCTCGGCGGGTCCACCCCCGGCGACAGCTACCTCGTCCAGGAGAAGCTCCTCGAGATCGCCGAGGAGGCCGGCGCGGACGCCGTCCACCCCGGCTACGGCTTCCTCGCGGAGAACGCCGAGTTCGCCCAGGCCGTGCTCGACGCCGGGCTAATCTGGATCGGCCCGAGCCCCCAGGCCATCGACGCCCTCGGCGACAAGGCCAAGGCCAAGCACATCGCCGTCAAGGCCGACGCCCCGCTCGCCCCCGGCACGAAGGACCCGGTCGAGGACGCCGACGAGGTCGTGAAGCTCGCCGAGGAGTACGGCCTGCCGATCGCCATCAAGGCGGTCTACGGCGGTGGCGGCCGTGGGCTGAAGGTCGCCCGCACGATGGAGGAGATCCCCGACCTCTTCGAGTCGGCGGTCCGTGAGGCGGTCGGCGCCTTCGGCCGTGGTGAGTGCCTCGTCGAGAAGTTCCTCGACAAGCCGCGCCACGTCGAGACCCAGTGCCTCGCCGACCAGCACGGCAACGTCGTCGTCGTCTCGACGCGCGACTGCTCCCTCCAGCGCCGCAACCAGAAGCTCGTCGAGGAGGCCCCGGCCCCCTTCCTCACCGAGGAGCAGAACGCCGAGCTCGTCCGGGCCTCCAAGGCGATCCTCAAGGAGGCCGGCTACGTCGGTGCCGGCACCTGCGAGTACCTCGTCGCCCAGGACGGGACGATCTCCTTCCTCGAGGTCAACACCCGCCTCCAGGTCGAGCACCCCGTGACCGAGGAGGTCACCGGCATCGACCTCGTCCGCGAGATGCTGCGCATCGCCGACGGCGAGGAGCTCGGCTACGACGACCCGGTCGCCCGCGGGCACTCCTTCGAGTTCCGCATCAACGGCGAGGACGCCGGCCGCAACTTCATGCCCGCACCGGGCACCGTCACCCACATGCGCGTCCCCCACGGCCCTGGCGTGCGCTGGGACGCCGGCATCGAGCAGGGCGACACGGTCGCGGGAGCCTTCGACTCGATGATCGCCAAGCTCATCGTCACCGGCGCCAGCCGCGAGCAGGCCCTGGAGCGCTCCCGCCGCGCCCTCGAGGAGCTCGTCGTGGAGGGGATGCCGACGGTGATCCCCTTCCACCAGGCGATCGTCTCCGACCCGGCCTTCGCGCCGGAGGACGGCGCCCCCTTCGCGGTCCACACCCGGTGGATCGAGACCGAGTTCGACAACCAGATCCAGCCCTACGGCGGTGAGGTCGGCGAGGCCGATGAGGACGGCGAGCGCCAGCGCATCACCGTCGAGGTCGGCGGCAAGCGGCTCGAGGTCGTCCTCCCGGGCGGCATCGCCCTCGGCGGGGGCGGAGGCGCCCAGAAGAAGAAGGCCCCGAAGCGCTCGAGCACCGGCGGCGGCGGCTCGGCCGCCTCCGGTGACAGCCTCACCGCGCCCATGCAGGGCACGATCGTCAAGGTCGCCGTCGAGGAGGGCCAGGAGGTCGCCGAGGGCGACACCGTCGTCGTCCTCGAGGCGATGAAGATGGAGCAGCCGATCAACGCCCACAAGTCCGGCACGATCACCGGTCTCGACGCCGAGGTCGGCGCGACGGTCAACAACGGCGCGGTGCTCGCCGAGATCAAGGACTGACCCGCCCGGCCCACCCCGGATGACGGTGGCCCCGCACGATCACTCGTGCGGGGCCACCGTCGCCCGGCCGCGTGGGAGACGAAGGGCGGACCGGCTCACCTCTGCGTCGGGTGCAGCCGACGGGCGGCCTCCGCGACGGTGCCCGTCAGCGACGGGTAGACGGTGAAGGTCGAGGCGACCTGGTCCACCGAGAGGCGGTTCTGCACCGCGATCGCGACGGGGAAGATCAGCTCGGAGGCCCGCGGCGCGACGACGACCCCGCCGAGGACCGTGCCGGTCCCGCGGTTGGCGAAGAGCTTGACGAAGCCCTCCTGGATGCCGAGCATCTTCGCCCGCGGGTTGCGGGGGAGGTTGATCGTCACGGACTCGACATCGGCCTTGTCGGCGGCCTCGGCCTCGCTGATGCCGACGGAGGCGATCTCGGGGTCGGTGAAGACATTCGCCGAGACGGCCGACATGCGCAGCGGGACGACGGCGTCACCGAGCGCGTGCGCCATCGCGGTACGCCCCTGCATCGCGGCCACCGAGGCCAGCGCGAAGACCCCGGTGCAGTCCCCGGCCGCGTAGATGCCCCGCTTCGTCGTGCGCGAGACCCGGTCGACGACGATGTGCCCGGAGTCGGTCAGCTCCACCCCGACCTCCTCCAGGCCGAGGCCCTGGGTCTGGGGGACGGCGCCCACGGCGATGAGCACGTGGCTGCCCTCCACCTCGCGGCCGTCCTCGAGCGTGACGACGACACCGTCGCCGCGGCGCTCGGCCGCGGCCATGCGGGACCGGTTGAGCACCGTCATCCCGCGCCGACGGAAGACGTCCTCGATGACGGCCGCCGCGTCCTGGTCCTCCTGCGGCAGCACGAGGTCGCGCGAGGAGACGAGGGTGACCCTCGAGCCGAGCCCGAGGTAGGCCTGCGCCAGCTCGGCGCCGGTGACGCCGGAGCCGACGACGATGAGCTCCTCGGGCAGCTCCTCCAGGTCGTAGAGCTGCTGCCAGGTGAGGATCCGCTCACCGTCCGGCTGCGCGGTGGGCAGCACCCGCGGCGTCCCGCCGGTGGCGAGGAGCACGACGTCGGCGTCGAGGGTCTCCGTGCCGGCGTCGGTCTCGGCGACGACCCGCGAGGCGCTCTCCAGACGTGCCGAGCCGCGCACGACCCGCACCCCCACCTCGTTGAGCCGGGTGGCGATGTCCTGGGACTGGGCGGCCGCCAGGTCGCGGACGCGCTGGTTGATCGTCACCAGCTCGGCCCGTGCGTCGGTGAGCTCGTCGCCCTCGTGGTCCTCGAGGCGGACCCCGAGGTGGGCGGCGGTGACGAAGCTGCCGAGGTAGTCGGCCGTCGCGATGAGGGTCTTGCTCGGCACCGCGTCGGTGAGCACCGCCGCCCCACCGAGCCCGTCACGGTCGACGATGGTCACGTCGGCGCCGAGGTGCGCGGCCACCAGGGCTGCTTCGTATCCTCCGGGGCCGCCTCCGAGGATCACCACAGATGTCGTGTGCGTCACGCTCCCATCCAATCATCCTTGTAGATTGCGGGCGTGAGCCAGCACAGCACGGACAGCACGGATCCCTTCGACCTCGCCCGGGAGGCTGCGGCGACGATCGCCGAGCGCACCGGCGTGGAGCGCCACGACATCGCTCTCGTCCTCGGCTCCGGGTGGGGCCGGACCGCCGACCTCGTCGGCGAGACGGTCGACGAGCTCGACCAGACCGAGGTCCCCGGCTTCGCCGGCGCGGCGGTCGCCGGGCACTCCAGCACCATGCGCTCGGTCGACATCGGCGGCTCCGGGCGACGGGCGCTGGTCTTCGGGACCCGCACCCACTACTACGAAGGGCGGGGCGTGCGCGCCGTCGTGCACGCCGTGCGCACCGCGGCGGCCGCGGGCTGCCGCGCCATCGTGCTGACGAACGGGTGCGGGGGGCTGCGCCCCGAGTGGGCACCCGGCACCCCCGTCCTCATCAGCGACCACATCAACCTCACCGGCGCCTCCCCGCTCGAGGGAGCCACCTTCATCGACCTCACCGACCTCTACTCCCCGCGGCTGCGCGAGCTCGCGCGCGAGGTGGACGCCGACCTGGACGAAGGGGTCTACGTCCAGCTCCGCGGGCCGCACTACGAGACCCCGGCGGAGGTGCGCATGGTCGGCACCCTCGGCGGCGACCTCGTCGGCATGAGCACGACGCTCGAGGCCATCGCGGCCCGCCAGGCCGGGCTCGAGGTCCTCGGCATCTCGCTCGTCACCAACCCCGCGGCCGGCATCGGCGGCACCCCGCTCTCCCACGAGGAGGTCGTCGAGGCCGGCCGGGCCTCGGCCGACCGGATCGGGCACCTGCTCGCGGCGATCGTGGAGCGCATCTGATGGACAGCGCGCTCGTCGACACCGCCCGGGCCTGGGCGGCCGAGGACCCCGACCCGCAGACCACCAGCGAGCTCGAGGAGATCATCGCCGCGGCCGAGGGGGGCGACGCCGCCGCCGAGATCGACCTCGCCGACCGCTTCACGGGGTTGCTGCAGTTCGGCACCGCCGGGCTGCGCGGCGCGCTCGGCGCCGGCCCCAACCGGATGAACCGCTCCGTCGTCATCCGCGCGGCAGCGGGCCTCGTGGCCCACCTCAAGGAGTCGGCGGACTCCCCCTTCGTCGTCATCGGGCGGGACGCCCGGTACAACTCCGACGCCTTCGCCACCGACACCGCCGCCGTCGTCACCGCCGCCGGTGGCCGCGCGGCCGTGCTGCCCGGACCGCTGCCGACGCCGGTGCTCGCCTTCGCGATCCGCCACCTCGGTGCCGACGCGGGGGTCATGGTCACGGCGAGCCACAACCCGCCGCAGGACAACGGCTACAAGGTCTACCTCGGCGACGGCAGCCAGATCGTGCCACCGAGCGACAGCCGGATCGCCGAGCAGATCGCCCGCGTGACGAGCCTCGCCGCGGTCCCCCGGGCCGGGTCGGGCTGGGAGGTCCTCGGCGAGGAGGTCCTCGAGGCCTACCTCGACGCCGTGGCCGGCGTCGTCGCCGCGGACGCGCCGCGGGAGCTCTCCGTGCTGCACACCTCGCTGCACGGAGTCGGTGACGGCACGGTCCGGGCGGCCTTCGCCCGGGCCGGTTTCGCCGAGCCGGCGACGGTGCCGAGCCAGGCCGAGCCGGACCCGGACTTCCCGACCGTCGCCTTCCCGAACCCGGAGGAGGACGGCGCCCTCGACGCCGCCCTCGAGCACGCGCGGTCCGCCCCCTTCGACGTCGTCATCGCCAACGACCCGGACGCCGACCGGTGCGCCGTCGCGGTGCCCGACACCGCCGTGGAGGGCGGCTGGCGGCTGCTGCGTGGCGACGAGCTGGGCGCGCTCCTGGGGGCGCACCTGCTCGCTCGTGGCGTCGAAGACGGGCGCGGCATGGCCAACTCGATCGTCTCCTCCCGCCTGCTGGCGGCGATGTGCCGCGAGGCCGGGGTCCCGCACGAGGAGACCCTCACCGGCTTCAAGTGGATCGCCCGCGTGGAGGACCTCGCCTACGGCTACGAGGAGGCGCTCGGCTACTGCGTGGCGCCCGAGATCGTGCGGGACAAGGACGGCGTCTCCGCTGCGCTGCTCGTGGCCGAGATGGTGGCCGGTCTCAAGGCGCGGGGCCGCGCTCTGCCGGACGTCCTCGACGACCTGCACGCCCGGCTCGGGGTGCACGCCACCGACGCCTTCTCGGTGCGGGTGAGCGACCTGGCCGACCTCGACGTGCTCATGGCGCGGCTGCGGCAGGCCCCGCCGGCGGAGGTGGCGGGCATCGCGGTGACCCGCAGCGACGACCTGGCGAAGGGGGACGGGGGCCTCCCACCGACCGACGGGCTGCGCTTCCTGCTCGCCGACGAGTCCCGGATCATCGTGCGCCCGAGCGGCACCGAGCCGAAGCTGAAGACCTACCTCGAGGTCGTCGAGCCGGTGAGCGACCGTGACGCCCTGGCTGCTGCGCGCGCGTCGGCGACGAAGAAGCTGGCCGCGGTGCGGGCCGGCATGGAGGCGCTCACCGCCCTGTGAGACGGCCCGCCGTAGACTCACCCTTCGTGTCCACGCCCCACCCCGCCTCCCCCAGCGAAGGGGGCACCGGCCGCGTCGTCGTCCTGGCCGGCCCCAGCGGCTCCGGCAAGTCCCGGCTCGCCGAGCGGCTGCGCCGCCGGCACGGGTGGCCGATCGTGCGGCTGGACGACTTCTATCACGACGTCGACCGCCCGGGGCTGCCGTGCAGTGCCGATCTGGGCATCGTCGACTGGGACCACCCGGACAGCTGGGACCGGGAGGCGGCCGTCGCGGCGCTCGCCCGGCTGTGCGAGACGGGCTCGGCGGAGATGCCGGTGTACGACATCTCGGTCTCCCGGGCGGTCGGCCGGCACACGGTCGCCGCGGGCCCGGACGACCTCGTGCTCGCGGAGGGGATCTTCGCGGCCGAGGCGATCGCCGGGCTCACGGAGGCCGGCATGCTGCACTCGGCCTGGTGCATCCGGCACCACCCGTGGCACACCTTCGTCCTGCGCCTGGCCCGCGACCTCGCCGAGCGGCGCAAGCCGCCGCTGACGCTGCTGCGCCGCGGCTGGCTGCTCACGCGGGGCGAGAAGGCCGTCGTCGCCCGGCAGGTGGGTCTCGGCGCCCGACCGGCCTCGCCGAAGCAGGCCGAGCAGGTGCTCTCCGGGGTCTGATGTGTCAGCCACGTCGTACCTGACGATCGCCCGCGACGGCGAGGCGGAGATCGAGGTCAAGCGCTCGCGCTTCCGCTGCACGCTCGAGCGGGTGGACTCCGAGGATGCCGCGCGGGCCGTCGTCGAGCGGCTGCGCAAGGAGCACTGGGACGCGCGGCACCACTGCTCGGCCTTCGTCCTCGGGCCGGACGCCGACGTGCAGCGCTCCTCTGACGACGGCGAGCCGGCCGGGACCGCGGGCGCCCCGATGCTCGAGGTGCTGCGCGGGCACGAGCTCTCCGACGTCGTCGCCGTGGTGACGCGGTGGTTCGGCGGGGTGCTGCTGGGCACCGGGGGCCTCGTGCGGGCCTACGGGGATGCCGTGCAGGCCGGGGTGGCGTCGGTCGGCACGCTGCGTCGCTCGCTGCTCGTCGAGCACGAGCTCGTCGTGCCGCACTCCGACGCCGGGCGGGTGGAGCACGAGCTGCGCTCCCGCGGTGTCCGCGTGCTCGACACGTCGTACGCGGCCGAGGTGACGCTGCGCCTCGGGGCGGCGGCAGGCGACGGGCAGGACCTCGCCGCCGTGGTCGGCGAGCTCACCGCCGGTGGCGCGGCACCCCTCGAGGTCGGCTCGCGGTGGGTGGACGGGCCGGCCCGGTAGGTCGGCGGCGGAGCCGGTGCCGGCGGGCAGGTGGGGACGGTTCCCGCCTGGTCCGCACCCCCTGGGGGAAGGCCCCCTGGGGCCTCAGTAGCCGTCGCCGGCGGGGTCGACCTGCCGGGTGCCCGGCTCCGGCACGACGAGGTCGTCCTCGTCGAGCCGGCGGGCCTCCTCGAGGAGGCCCGCGGTGCTGGAGGTACCGATCCGGGTCACCCCTTCGGCGAGCATCGCGAGCAGCGTCGGGATGTCGCGCACGCCACCGGAGGCCTTGACCTCCATGCGCTCGGGGGTGTTCGCGCGCATGAGGGCGACATCGGGCAGGGTCGCGCCGCCCCCGGCGAAGCCCGTGGACGTCTTCGTGAAGTCCGCGCCCGCGTCCGCGCTGGCGCGGCAGGCGGCGAGCTTCGCCGGCTCGTCGAGCAGCGCGGTCTCGAAGATCACCTTCACGAGCGCCCCCGCGGCGTGCCCCACCTCGACGACCGCCGCGATGTCCTCCTGGACGAAGGGGAGGTCGCCGCCGCGCAGCCGTCCGATGTTGAGGACCATGTCGAGCTCGGTGGCACCGTCCCCCAGGGCCTGGCGGGCCTCGGCCACCTTGGCGGTCGTCGAGGTCGTGCCGTGCGGGAAGCCGAGCACCGTGCACACCCGCGTCGGGCTGTCGTCGACCTCGGCGATCGTCGCCGCGGCGAGCGCCACGTCGCTCGGTCGCACGCACACGCTCCAGATCTTTTCGGCGGCGAGCTCGCGGGTGCTCGCCGTGACCTCGTCGGGCGTCAGCTCGGGCTTGAGCAGCGCGTGGTCGATGAGGTCGGCGACGTCCTGGACGGTCAGTCGGCTGCCAGGGGCGAAGGGGGGACGAGTCATGACCCCACCCTACGGTTCCCCGGCCGTCATCTCGGGCCCCTCGGGGAGGCGCACCAGGCCGGGAGCTCCTCCGAGGGGATGCGCACCAGACCGGGAGTTTCCCTCAGGAGATGCGCACCCGGGGGCCGAGGACGACCGAGAAACTCCGGCTCGGCCGGGAAAACGTGCGAGGACCGGGCTATACCGCGGCCACGGCGGGTCATCCCGGTCAGGGTCAGGTTTCCCGGCCCAGGTCGGTCCTCCCGGTCAGGGTCGAGTTTCCCGGCCCGGGTCAGTCATCCCGGGCACAGCGGGTCGTCCCGGCCAGAGGGCGCCGGCGGCACCGGTGGCCGGGCCGAGCGCGTCCTCAGGTGATGGCGCCGGCTGCGGCGTAGGCCGGCTTGATCGTCCCCTCGATGAGCTCGAGGCGCTCGTCGAAGGGGAGGAAGGCGGACTTCATCGCGTTGGTCGTCACCCACCGCAGGTCCTCCAGGGTCCAGTCCGCCTCGCGGACGAGGGCGTCCATCTCCTGGGTCATCGACGTGCCGGACATGAGTCGGTTGTCGGTGTTGAGCGTGACCCGGTAGCGCAGCCGGGTCAGCAGCGTGATCGGGTGGGTCGCGATCGAGCGCGCCGCGCCGGTCTGCACGTTGCTGTGCGGGCACATCTCCAGCGGCACGCGGGTGTCCCGGACGAAGGCGGCCAGCCGGCCCAGGTGCAGCCGCGAGGGGTCCTCGTGGACCGCCTCGATCGCTCCCTCGGGGTCGTCGGTGACGCTCCCGTCGCCGAGGCCGATGTCGTCGACGATCCGTACCCCGTGGCCGAGCCGGTCGGCGCCGCACCACTGGAGCGCCTCCCAGATGCTCGGCAGCCCGAAGGCCTCCCCCGCGTGGATCGTGAAGTGCGCGTTCTCCCCGCGCAGGTACTCGAAGGCGTCCAGGTGGCGGCTCGGCGGGTGGCCCGCCTCGGCGCCCGCGATGTCGAAGCCTGCGACCCCGTCGTCGCGGTAGCGCACGGCCAGCTCGGCGATCTCCCGGGACTTCGCGGCGTGCCGCATCGCGGTGAGCAGTGCCCGCACGACGATCGGGTGCCCGCCCTGGGCGGCCAGGCGCTCCCCTTCGCGGAAGCCGTCGAGCGCCGCCTCCACCACCTCGGGCAGCTCCAGGCCACCCTCGAGGTGCTGCTCGGGCGCGAAGCGGGACTCCGCGTACACGACGCCGTCCTCGGCGAGGTCGAGCACGCACTCCCGCGCCACTCGCCGGATGGTCTCGGCCGTCTGCATCACGGCGACGGTGTGCGCGAAGGTCTCCAGGTAGCGCTCGAGCGACCCGGAGTCGGCCGACTCGCGGAACCACCGCGCCAGCCCGTCGGGGGTCGCCTCGGCCCCGCTGACCGGCAGCTCGTGGCCCTGCTGCTGGGCGATCTCCAGGACCGTCGAGGGGCGCACGCCCCCGTCGAGGTGGTCGTGCAGCACCACCTTCGGCAGTGCGTGGACGGTCTCGCGGGTAGGCACCTCGCTCACCCCTCCCCGTCGCGGTGCACCGTCTCCGGCGCGAAGGCGGGCGTGCAGACGGCGACGTACTCGGCACCGGCGTCCCCGGTGGAGTAGCGCACCCGCTCCCCTGCCCGGGTGACGATGCTCTCGCCGGCAGCGACCTCGGTCCGCCCGCCGTCGTGCTCGACGACCACGCTCCCGGAGAGGACGAGCGTCACCTCGTCGAACTCGGGCGTCTGGGCCGGCTCCTCCCACCCGGCAGGGGCCTTCATGTGGGCCACGGAGAGCGCCTCCGCCCCGGTCGCCACCCGCCCGACGTGCTCGGCGATGACCTTGCCGCCGGGCACGTCGATGATCGACGGGGCGCGGTTGAGACGGGGCACTCCTCAGGCCTCCTCGGAGGTGATCCGGTCGATGACGACCGAGCGGGTCGTCGGGGGCAGCCCGCCGATGCGCCAGGCGTCCTCGAGCGCCGCCGCGGCGTGGTCGAAGCGCTCCGGGGTGTCGGTGTGCAGGGTGAGGACGGGGTCGCCGGCGCGCACCTCGGCACCGAGCGCGACGTGGCACTCCACGCCCGCCCCGGCCTGCACGGCGTCCTCCTTGCGGGCCCGTCCGGCACCGAGGCGCCAGGCGGCCACGCCGACCGCGTAGGCGTCCAGGGCCTCGAGGTACCCGTCGTGCTCGGCGTGCAGCACGTGGGTCTCCCGGGCCGTCGGCAGTGCGGCGTCCGGGTCGCCGCCCTGGGCGGAGATCATCCGGCGCCACACGTCCATCGCCCGACCGTCCCCGAGAGCCGCGCGCAGCTCGTCGGGCCCGACCGGCTTGCCGGCGGCGCGGGTCATCTCGTCGGCCAGGGCGACGGTCAGCTCGACGACGTCCTCGGGTCCCCCGCCCTGGAGCACCTCGACGGACTCGCGGACCTCGAGCGCGTTGCCCGCGGTCATCCCGAGCGGCGTGCCCATGTCGGTGAGCAGCGCGGTCGTCGGCAGGCCGGCGTCGGAGCCGAGGGCGACCATGGTCCGCGCCAGCTCGGTGGCGTCCGCGCGGTTCTTCATGAAGGCGCCGGAGCCGACCTTGACGTCGAGCACGAGCGCACCGGTGCCCTCGGCGATCTTCTTGCTCATGATCGAGCTGGCGATGAGCGGGATGGCCTCGACGGTCCCGGTGACGTCGCGCAGCGCGTAGAGCTTCTTGTCGGCCGGCGCGAGGCCTGACCCGGCGGCGCAGATGACCGCACCGACGTCCTCGAGCTGACCGAGCATCGCCGCGTTGTCCAGGTCGGCCCGCCAGCCGGGGATCGCCTCCAGCTTGTCCAGGGTCCCGCCGGTGTGCCCGAGACCGCGCCCGGACAGCTGCGGGACGGCGACGTCGAAGGCGGCGACGAGCGGCGCCAACGGCAGGGTGATCTTGTCACCCACCCCGCCGGTGGAGTGCTTGTCCGCGGTCGGGCGGCTCAGCCCGGAGAAGTCCATCCGCTCACCGCTGGCGATCATCGCGGCGGTCCACCGGGAGATCTCGTCGCGCTCCATGCCGTTGATGAGGATGGCCATGGCCAGCGCCGCCATCTGCTCGTCGGCCACGTCCCCCCGCGTGTAGGCCCCGATGACCCAGTCGATCTGGGACTCGGAGAGCTCACCTCGATCGCGCTTGGTCCGGATGACGTCGACGACGTCGTGCGTCTCGCTCACTGCGCTCCCTTCGCCAGGTCTGCTGCTCCGAAGGCCTGCGGGAGGATCTCGGCGAGAGACCGCTCCCCCTCCGGGGTCTGGATGCGGCACCCGGCCCCACCGTGCTCCCAGAGGAGCTGGCGGCACCGGCCACACGGCATGAGCGTCTCACCTGCGGCGTCGACGCACCACACCGCCACCAGACGCCCGCCTCCCGTGCGGACCAGATCGCTGATCAGGCCGCACTCGGCGCACAGCCCGACGCCGTAGGAGGCGTTCTCGACGTTGCAGCCGCTGACCGTCCGGCCGTCGTCGGCGAGCGCGGCCACCCCCACGGGGTAGCGGGAGTACGGGGCGTAGGCACGGCCCATGGCCTCGACGGCGGCGGCGTGCAGATGCTCCCACGCCGCCGGGTCGAGGTCGGGCGTCAGATCAGTGTCCATCTCCCCGACGGTAGACCTTGCCGTTGGCCGCGGGCATCCTCAGGCGTTGGCTGGCCAGGGCGAGGACGAGCAGGGTCGTCAGGTGCGGCGCGAAGGAGGTGACGTCACCCGGCACGGTGTCCGAGACCATCCAGATCACGCCGACGAGGACCCCGGTGGCGATGGCGAGGCCGCCCTGGAGGAAGCGCGCGCGTCGCAGGACCTGCCACAGGCCGATGCCGACGAGGAGCACGGCGACGAGGAGCAGCAGCGCGTGCAGGGCGGCGCCACCGCCGCGCAGCTGGAGGGCGTCCATGTACCCGAAGAGGCCGGAGCCCATGAGCACGCCGCCGGGCCGCCAGTTGCCGAAGATCATCGCGGCGAGACCGATGTACCCGCGGCCGCCGGTCTGGTCCTCGCGGTAGGCGTTGGAGGCGACCATCGCGAGGAAGCCGCCGCCGAGACCGGCGAGCCCGCCGGAGGTGACGACCGCGATGTACTTGTAGAGGTAGACGTTGACGCCGAGGGTCTCCGCGGCGCCGGGCGACTCGCCGCAGCTGCGCACGCGCAGCCCGAAGGGGGTGCGCCACAGGACCCACCACGTGCCGGCGATGAGCAGCAGGGCGATGACCGTGAGCACGGAGAGGTTGGTCGTGGCCGCCCGCAGCAGCGCGGCCAGCTCGGACACGAAGAACCACCCGTGCTCCTCGACGGAGCGCAGCGGGTCGGAGATGCCGGGGACCCCGACCTTCGGGAGCGAAGGGAGGGGCGGGGACTGGACGTCGCTGCCCCCTTCGAGGTCACCGAAGAAGCGGGCCGCCAGGTAGCTGGCGACACCGAGGGCGACGATGTTCAGCGCGACACCGGAGACGATGTGGTCGACGCCGAAGGTCACGGTCGCCAGGGCGTGGATGAGCCCGCCGAGCGCCCCGCAGACGATGGCCCCGAGGACACCCATCCACGGGCCGCCGTGCAGCGCGCCGAAGGCGCCGCCCCAGGTCCCGAGGATCATCATCCCCTCGAGGCCGATGTTGATGACCCCGGCGCGCTCGGACCACAGGCCGCCCAGACCGGCGAGGGCGAGCGGCATCGCCCAGGCGAGGGCCGCGCTGAGGGTGCCCGAGGAGGAGATGTCCGCGCGGCCGGTGACCATCCGCACGAACGAGAGGAGCACGATGATCGCCGCCAACCCGAGGAGCCACGCCCACACGGGGATCCGACGGGTCGGCGCGTCCGCCGCGGTCTCGGTGACGGTCCCGACGCTCAGTCCGGAGCTCATGCCGGCGCTCCTTCCTTCGTGGCGCCGGCATCGAGCTGCCGGGCGACCTGCCGCTGCTCCATCTGGCGCTCCAGCCGGGCCACGACCTCGTAGGCGATGACGACGGCCAGGAGGATGACGCCCTGGATGATGTAGACGAGGGCGGGCGAGACGTCCGCCTGGAGCTGGAGGCCGTCGCTGGCCTTCTCCAGCCAGGACCACAGCAGCGCGGCGAAGGCGATGCCGACCGGATGGTTGCGCCCGAGCAGGGCGACGCCGATGCCGACGAACCCGATGCCCGTCTGGATGTTCAGCCCGTAGTTGTGGTCGGCCCCGAAGAAGGCGGGCATCCCGACGAGTCCGGCGACGGCACCGGAGGCGACCATCGCGAGGGCCACCATCCAGCGCACCTTGACGCCGCTGGCCACCGCCGCGGACTCCGACTCACCGGTCGCCCGGACGTCGAAGCCGATGCGGGTGTGGCTGATGACGAGCCAGTAGACGAGGCCGATGAGGATCGCCAGGACGATCAGCGTGTACACGCGGTTGGGCGCGTCGGCGAGGAGCGGGAAGCCCTCGAGCTGGCTCGATGCGGGGATGTCCGGGGTCTGCCGGGTGTTGCTGCCCTCCGGGCGGTGCCCCCAGGAGCGCAGCGCCCAGCCGACCAGGCCCAGCGAGATCGCGTTGAGCATGATCGTCGAGATGACCTCGGAGACCCCGCGGGTGACCTTGAGCCACCCGGCGATCCCGGCCCACACGCCACCGACGGCCATCGCGATGAGCATCGCGAAGATGACGTTGAGGGGGCCCGGGAGCCACCCCTGCCCGGCGAAGAGCGCGGCGGCGAAGGTGGCGATCCGGTACTGCCCGTCGACCCCGATGTTGAAGAGCTTCATCTTGAAGCCGATCGCGACGGCGACCGCGGAGATGTAGTAGGTGATCGCGCTGTTGAGGATGTTGACGAGCGTGCGCGGGCGCGGCTCGGACAGCAGGGTCGACCAGACCTGCCCGACCGGGTCCCCGACGGAGACGAGGACGAGCGAGGTGACGACGAAGGCGACCACGACCGCGAGCAGCGGCGCGGCGAGGGTGAGCGCCAGGCGGCGCGGGTTGAGGGTCATGACGCGTCCTTCCCGGCGCCGGTCATCGCACTGCCGAGCTGCTCGCTCGTGACGGCCTCGGGGTCGAACTCCCCGACGATGCGTCCGCGCAGGATCACCTGGATGGTGTCGGAGAGGCCGATGAGCTCCTCGAGGTCGGCGCTGATGAGCAGCACGGCCAGGCCCTCGCGGCGGGCCGTGCGGATGAGGTCCCAGATGGCGGCCTGCGCCCCGACGTCGACGCCGCGCGTGGGATGGCTGGCGATGAGCACCTTCGGCTCGTGGCTCATCTCCCGGCCGACGATGAGCTTCTGCTGGTTGCCGCCGGAGAGCGACCCGGCCGTCACGGTGATGCCGGGGGTGCGCACGTCGTACTCCTCGACGATGCGCGCGGTGTCGGCCTTCGTCGCCCGGGCGGTGAGCAGGCCGCGTCGGGAGGCCGGCTCCTGCGTCTGGTGGCCGAGCATGCGGTTCTCCCACAGCGGCGCGTCGAGCAGCAGCCCCTGGCGGTGCCGGTCCTCGGGGATGTAGCCGACCCCGGCCTCGCGGATGCGGCGCACGTCCCAGCGGGCGGTGTCGGTGCCCTCGAGGAGCACCCGTCCCGCGGACGGCTCGCGCATGCCCATGAGCACCTCGACGAGCTCGGCCTGACCGTTGCCCTCCACGCCGGCGATACCGACGACCTCCCCGGCCCGGATGGTCAGGGAGACCTCCTCGAGCACGTTGCGCACCCCGGTCCCGGAGGCGAGGGTGAGCCCCTCCACGTCGAGGACCACGTGGTCGGTGACGGTCGACTCCTCGGTCTCCGGGGTGGGCAGCTCGGAGCCGACCATGAGCTCGGCCAGCTGGCGGGAGGTGACGTCCCCGGGGTCGACGGTGTCGACCGTCGTCCCGCGCCGGATGACGGTGATCGCGTCGGCGACGGAGAGCACCTCGTCGAGCTTGTGCGAGATGAAGAGCAGCGTGATGCCCTCGCGCTTGAGCTCGCGCAGGTTGCCGAAGAGCTCGTCGACCTCCTGCGGCACGAGCACGGCGGTCGGCTCGTCGAGGATGATCGTGCGGGCCCCGCGGTAGAGCACCTTGAGGATCTCGACGCGCTGCCGGGCCCCGACCCCGAGGTCGGCGACGAGCGCCGTCGGGTCGACCCCGAGCCCGTACTCCTCGGAGATCCGGCTGATCTCGGCGCGGGCGGCCGCACCGATGCCGTGCAGCTTCTCCGCGCCGAGGACGACGTTCTCGGTCACCGTGAGGTTGTCCGCGAGCATGAAGTGCTGGAAGACCATGCCGACGCCGTGCTTGATCGCGTCGGCGGGGGTGTGCAGCTCGACCGGCTCCCCGTCGATCCGGATGGTGCCCTCGTCGGGCCGCTGGACCCCGTAGAGCATCTTCATCAGGGTCGACTTGCCGGCGCCGTTCTCCCCCACCACGGCGTGCACGGTGCCCCGTCGGACCGCGAAGGTCACCTGGTCGTTGGCGACGACTCCGGGGAATCGTTTGGTGATGCCCTCCACCTCGACGGCGAAGGGTGGGGCGTTCGTGCTCATGCGGGCTCCCGGGGTACCGGCCGGGTCACGGCCGAAGGGGGTGGGACGGGCAGCCCGGTCCGCGCCGAACGCGGACCGGGCCCCGGGGTGGATCCGGGATCGGCCGGATCCGATGGATCACTTCGTCGTCGAGGGGACCTTGATCTTCCCGTCGATGATGTCCTTCTTGTACGCGTCCAGCTTGTCGGTGATGTCGTCGATCTTCCCGCCGGTGGTCGAGTAGCCGACGCCACCCTCCTTGAGGCCGAACTCGATGTTCCCGCTCTGGTTCTTGCCCTCGGTCGCGGCCTGGATGTACTCGTAGACGGCGACGTCGACGTTCTTGACCATCGAGGTGATGATCGTGTCGCGGACCTTGGGGTCGGCCGTCTTGGCCTGGTCGGAGTCGACACCGATGGCCATCTTCTTGGACGCGGCGGCGGCCTCGAAGACGCCCGCGCCGGACCCGCCCGCCGCGTGGTAGATGATGTCGGCACCCTTGTCGTACATGCCGTCGGCGGCGGTCTTGCCCTTCGCCGGGTCGGCGAAGCCGGAGCCGTCGTTGGAGAGGTACTTGACCTGGATGTCGATCTTCGGGTTGACCTCCTTGGCACCCGCGATGTAGCCCGCCTCGAACTTGTTGATGAGGGGGACGTCCTGGCCGCCGATGAAGCCGATCTTGTCGCTCTTGGTCTTCAGTGCGGCCGCGGCACCGACGAGGAAGGAGCCCTCCTGCTCCTTGAAGGTCAGCTGGGCGACGTTCTTCCCCTTCGACGCGTCGGAGGCGTCGTCGACGATGGCGAAGCCGATGTCGGGGTTGTCCTTGGCGGCCTGCCCGATCGCGTTGGCGTAGATGAAGCCCACGCCGATGATGTTCGTGCAGCCGGCGTCGACGAGCTGGTTGAGGCGGTCCTCGCGGGCGGCGTCGTTCTCGCCCTGGCTGGCCTCGACCTCGTCGGTCTCGACACCGAGCTCGTCCTTGGCCCGGTCCAGACCCTTCGCGGCCGAGTCGTTGAAGGACTGGTCGCCGCGACCACCGACGTCGTAGGCGAGGCAGGCCTTGACGTCCGAGCCGTCCTTGCCGGCGCTGTCACCACCGTCCTCGCCACCGCCACCGCAGGCAGTCAGGGCCAGCGCGGCCACGGACACGATTGATGCAGCCTTGGCGATGTGACGCAAAGCGCTCTCCGTTCATGCAGGGGTTGTGTGCCCGGGCAGAGGCCGAGCCATCGCCGGATGTTACGCAACGGTCAGGTCCCGTGACTCCCCGCGGTGACGCGTGGGACCAACTGTTACCAGACCGCGACGTTGGCGTGACCCTCCCGTCTCCGTCGCCGTCCGGGCGAGGGTTAACCCTCGCCCCTACCGGCCCCTCGAGGCGCTCGTCAGGGAGAGTCCACCCGGGTCCACTCCCCCGCCGCGGCGAGGGTGAGCAGCGCCGTCCCGCCCCGCACCGCGCGCTCGTCGACGACGAGGTCCCCCTGGTGCAGGTCGAAGGTCCGACCGCCCGGGGTGCGCGTCCCCAGCCGGGCCATCGCCCCCTCGGCCTCGTGCAGCATCCACGCGAAGTCCTCCCCGCCGAGGCTGTGCGGGGTCGGCACCGGCCGCAGCCCGGCGGTCATGCTCGCCCGCCCGAGCGCGTTGACGGCCTTGGCGTCGTTGATGACCGGCGGGACGCCGCGGACGTGCTCGACGGTGGCGTCCAACCCGTACGGGGCGACGACCTCCTCGACGACGTCGTGCAGCAGCGGGCCGACGTGCTCCCAGACCTCGACGTCGAGCATCCGCAGGGTCCCCTGCGCGACGCCGACGGAGGGGATGACGTTGATCGCCTCACCGGCGTTGACCTTGCCCCACACGACGACGAGCCCGGCGCGGGGGTCGACGCGTCGACTGAGCACGGCCGGCACCTCGGTGACGACCTTCGCCAGGGCGAAGGTGAGGTCCTCGGTGAGGAAGGGACGAGAGGTGTGGCCACCGCGACCGCGAAGGGTGACGGTCACCTGGTCGGCGGCGGCCGTGAGCGCGCCCTCGCGCAGCCCGATCTCCCCGACGTCCAGCGAGGGGTCGCAGTGGACGGCGTAGACGGTGTCGACCCCCTCCATGACCCCCGCGGAGACGAGGTGGGCGGCGCCGCCGGGCATGACCTCCTCGGCGGGCTGGAAGATCAGCCGCACACCGACGTGCCGCTCGGCGAGCTCGTCGGCGACCTCGGCGAGGGCGAGCGCCGAGCCGAGCAGCGCCGTCGTGTGCACGTCGTGGCCGCACGCGTGGCAGACGCCGTCGACCGTCGAGCTCCAGTCGAGGCCGGTGCGCTCGCGTACCGGCAGCGCGTCGATGTCCCCGCGCAGGGCGACCCGACGCAGCGGCTCGCTCGCGCCGAGGTCGACGACCAGCCCGGTCTCGGAGACCGAGTAGGGCTTCAGGCCCGCGGCCCGGAGGCGCTCGCGCAGCAGCCGCGTCGTGCGGCGCTCCTCGAAGGCCAGCTCGGGGTGGGCGTGCAGGTCCCGCCGGAAGTCGATGAGCTCGTCGTGCAGCCCGTCGATGACGCGCAGCAGCGTCGGGGCGAGTGGGGCAGTCATGTCGGGGGAAACTCTATCGAGCGGCGAGCGCTGGATCCGTGGGCCCATGGTCACACCAGGTCTTCCCGGCCGGACCTCTTCAGCTCCTCGACGACGAGCTTGACGTCCTGGGCGCGCTCCCGGCTGGCCACGAGCAGGGCGTCGTCGGTCTCCACGACGACGACGTCGTCCAGCCCGACGACCGCCACGAGCCGGCCGGAGGCGGAGACGACGAGGCCGCCGGCGTCCACGCCGACGACGTGCTCGTCGGTGCCGACGACGGTCATCCGTCCGTCCCGGCTGGGCAGCAGGGTGGACAGCGACCGGAAGTCGCCGACGTCGTCCCAGTCGAACTCCGCGGGCACGACGACGACGAGCCCCTCGTCGGCCGCCGGCTCGGCCACCGCGTGGTCGATGGCGATCTTCTCCAGGTCGGGCCAGGTCGAGGCGAGCAGGCTGCGGTCCGCCGCGATCGCGCGCAGCCCGTCGGCCAGGTCGGGGTGCCAGCGGTGGAGGAGGTCGAGCAGGACCCGGGCGCGCACGACGAACATCCCGGCGTTCCACCGGAACTCCCCCGTCGCCAGGTACGACGCGGCCTTGGCCGCGTCGGGCTTCTCCACGAACTGGCGCACCCGCGTGGCGGTCCGGAAGCCGGGCAGCGGGGGGCCCATCTGGATGTAGCCGAAGGCGGTGGCCGGGTAGGTCGGGCGGATGCCGATCGTCACGAGCCGCTCCGAGGTCGCCGCGACCTCGACGGCCTCGTGGACCGCGTCGGCGAAGGCGGGCTCGTTGCCGATGACGTGGTCGGCGGCGAAGGAGCCGATGACGGCCTCCGGGTCGCGGCGCTCGAGGAGTGCCGCAGCGAGGCCGATCGCCGCCATCGACTCCCGTGGTGACGGCTCCGCGACGATCTGGTCCGCGGGCAGGTCCGGCAGCTGCTCGGAGACGGCGTCCACGTGCGCCTCACCGGTGACGATGACGAGACGCTCGCCCGCGAGCCCGCGCAGGCGGTCCACCGTCGACTGGATGAGGGTGCGGCCGCTGCCGGTGAGGTCGTGGAGGAACTTCGGTGAGCTCGCTCGGGAGACCGGCCACAGGCGGGTCCCGGCACCACCGGCAGGGACGACCGCCCAGAACCGGTCCGTGTGTGGGGCGCTCGTCATGGACCGCACGGTATCGCGGACCAAGACGTCACCTGCTGCTCACCCGGCACCCACTTCGGCGACACCGCCGGGGGAAGCGCGCGCGTCACGGTGGACTCGTGCGAGTTGCCATTGCGACCGAGTCCTTCCTCCCGAGCCTCAACGGCGTGACGACGAGCGTGTGCCGGGTGGCCGAGTGCCTGCGCGAGCAGGGGCACGAGGCGATGATCATCGCCCCCGGCCCGGCCCCCGCCACCTTCGCCGGGCACCCGGTGCGCACCCTTCCGGGCTTCCCCGTCCGCGGCTTCCGCGCCGGTCTGCCCACCCGCGGCCTGCACCGCGCTCTCCGCGACTTCCGACCGGACGTGCTGCACCTGG
This sequence comes from uncultured Janibacter sp., assembly GCA_964430615.1. Lineage (GTDB taxonomy): Bacteria > Actinomycetota > Actinomycetes > Actinomycetales > Dermatophilaceae > Janibacter. The sequence goes on from CAYSGN010000022.1 coordinate 29,187, forward strand.
CCTCCCCCTTCCTCGTCGGCGCGGGCGGCGCCGCCCGCGCGGAGACCTTCGGGCTGCCGACCGTCGCGATCTTCCAGACCGACATGCCGAACTACGTGCGCCAGCACGGCCCGGGGGCCCTCGGGCGCGGCGCCTCGTCGCTCACCTGGGAGTGGATCCGCCGGCTGCACAACCGCGTCGACCTGACCCTCGCCCCGAGCCGCCCGACGCTCACGGAGCTGCGCACCCACGGGATCCCGCGCACCGAGCTCTGGGGCCGCGGCGTCGACACCCGCCTCTTCCACCCGGCGCGGCAGGAGGACCCCCGCACCCTCGCGCTCAAGCGGGAGCTGGCCCCCGGGGGCGAGACGATCCTCGGCTACGTCGGGCGGCTGGCCCCGGAGAAGGAGCTGCACCGGCTCGCGGAGCTGGCCCACCTGCCCGGCACCCGGCTGGTCATCGTCGGTGAGGGACCGAGTCGCAACGAGGTCGGCGCGCACCTGGCCGATGCCGTCGCCCGCCGCATCGGACGACCCAACCGGCCCCCGGTCTTCCTCGGGCCGCGTACCGGTGAGGAGCTGGCGAGGGCCTACGCCTCCTTCGACGTCTTCGTGCACACGGGCACGAAGGAGACCTTCGGGCAGACCCTCCAGGAGGCTGCGGCCAGCGGCTTGCCCGTCGTCGCACCGGCCGTCGGTGGTCCGCTCGATCTCGTCGAGCACGGTGAGAGCGGTCTGCTCTTCGACCCGGACGTCCGGGGAGACCTCTACCGGCACGTGGCCGAGCTCACCGAGGCCCCGGCGCGCCGGGCCGCGATGGGCGTGGCGGGCCGGGAGTCGGTCGCCGGCCGCTCGTGGAGCAGCCTGACCGAGCAGCTCGTCGGTCGCTACGAGCAGGCGCTCACCGCCCGGGCAGCGTGAGCACGGCTCCGGCCAGCTCGAACTCCCGCACGGGGCGCCAGACCTCGTCGGACCCGTGCTCGTAGAGGTGGAACCGGTCCACCTCGAAGGCCGCCTCGAATCCTGCGAGCTTCTCGAAGGCCTCGTTCAGCCCGACGTCGTCGATGTTGTGGGCGATCGTCACGTGCGGGTGGTAGGGGAAGTCCAGGTGCCGCACGATCGGGCCCCCGCGCACCGCGTGCTCCAGTCGCTCGCAGTCCGGGATGCCCTGGGCCACCTGGACGAAGACGACCCGGCTGACCGGCATGAAGGTCCCGGTGCCGCGCAGGCGCATGGTGAAGGGCCGGTAGCCGGCGGCCACCTCCTCGAGGTGGCGCACGAAGGGAGCCAGCTCCCTCGCCGCGACCTCCGTCGGCGGAAGGAGCGTCACGTGCGCCGGGATGGCGTAGGCGAGCGGGTCGCCCACCTCGGCCCGGTGCCGCTGCAGCTGCGTCCCCCACGGCTCGGGGACGGCGACGGAGACTCCGTACAGGGCCATGTCAGGAGGCGGTGGGGAGCAGCCCGACGCTCTCGTAGACGCGGTCGCGGGTGGCGGCGGCCACCTCGGAGGCGCGGGCAGCCCCCTTCGCCAGGATCCGGTCGATCTCGGCCGGGTCGTCCATGAGCTCGGTCATCCGCTGCTGGTAGGGCTCGACCGCGGTGACCACGACCTCGGCCACCTCCTTCTTGAGGTCGCCGTAGCCGCGCCCGGAGAACTCCGCCTCGATGTCGGCGACCGGGCGCCCGGAGAGGGCCGAGTGGATCGACAGCAGGTTGGAGACGCCCGGCTTGCCCTCGGGGTCGAAGCGGATCTCGCCGTCGAGGTCGGTGACCGCGGAGCGGATCTTCTTCGCGATCCGCTTGGGCTCGTCCATCATCGAGATCAGCCCCTTCTCCGAGGAGGTGGACTTGCTCATCTTGCCGGTCGGCTCCTGGAGGTCCATGATCCGCGCCGACTCCTTGAGGATGTGCGGCTCGGGCACGACGAGCGCCTCGCCGAAGCGGGCGTTGAAGCGCATCGCGAGGTCGCGGGTGATCTCCAGGTGCTGGCGCTGGTCGTCGCCGACGGGGACGCGGGCCGCGTCGTAGATCAGGATGTCGGCGGCCATGAGGATCGGGTAGGTGAAGAGGCCGACGTTGGCGTTCTGCCCCTTGGCCGTCTTGTCCTTGAACTGGGTCATCCGGCTGGCCTCGCCGAAGCCGGTCTGGCAGGCCAGCACCCACATCAGCTCGGTGTGCTCGCGCACGTGGCTCTGGCAGAAGATCGCCGAGCGCTCCGGGTCGACCCCGCCCGCGATGTACTGCGCCGCGGTGATCCGGGTGCGCCGGGTGATGTCGGCCGGGTCGGTCGGGACGGTCAGCGCGTGCAGGTCGGCGACGAAGTAGTAGGCGTCGAAGTCCTCCTGGAGCCCCACCCAGTTGACCAGTGCCCCGAGGTAGTTGCCGAGATGCAGGGAGTCACTGGTGGGCTGCATGCCGGAGAGGATCCGGGGCCGCTGGGGAGTGCTGGTCATGGGGGCATTCTGTCAGCCGCGTGGCGGCGGCTCGTAGCCGCCGGACGAAGTTCTCGGGCGAGAAGTCCTCGACGTGGGCGCGGATGGCCGCCTCGTCCCAGGTCCTGCCGCGGTTGGCCCGCACGGCCGCCCGGATGGCCTCCACCTCCGGCTCGTCGAAGAAGGACCCGTTGACCCCCTCGGCGATCGTGTCGAGGAAGCCACCGGCGCGCAGCGCGAGCGCGGGCTTGCCGAAGGCCCCCGCCTCCAGCGGTGTCAGGCCGAAGTCCTCGTGGCTGGCGGCGACGAGCGCGGTGGCCCGGGCGTAGGTCCAGCGCATCTGCGCGTCGCTGAGCCGCGTGACGACCGCGACGTTCGGTGGCGCCGAGGCACGCAGGTCCTCGAGCATCGGGCCGGCCCCGACGACGACGAGACGCTCGGGCAGGTCGCGGAAGGCCTCGATGATCAGGTGGACGTTCTTGTACGGCAGCAGCCGCGAGACGACGAGGTGGAAGGCCTCCCAGTCGGCCACCTCCTCGACCGGCTCCCGCTCCCCGGTCGCGTCGACGGCGAAGGGCGGGGCCAGCACGTCCGCGTCGATCCCGTAGGTCTCG
>CAYSGN010000023.1:0-31996 GCA_964430615.1 uncultured Janibacter sp.
ACCCACAACCACAACCCACCACACAAGGCAGACCGCAGAAAGGGCAACTTCTCTATCCTACTGAAAGGACATCGCCCAAGTCAATCGCCCTCGTTCCCGTGGGATCCGGTAGGCGGTTGGTCTTCGGCGACGAACTCCAACCTTAGCAGTGCTCCTGCCTCGGCTCCAAGCCCGTCTCCTGGCCCGTTGGGCCGGCGACTCACTCGCAGTGGGATGTCAGTCCGCGGGACCGGCCGTTCGTCCGTTCCTCCCTCTCGGGCTGACGTCGCAGAACATTAGACGACCGATCGGTGCGCTGCCAAATCGTCCTCCTGCGGGCTCAGCGCGCCCGGGCCGCGGCGAGGTTCTTGCGGCCGCGCCGCAGCACGGCGACACGGCCGTAGAGGTACTCCCCTTCGCCGATGACGTGCCCCTCGTCGCCGATCTTGACGCCGTTCACGGCGACGGACCCGTCGCCGATGGCGCGGCGAGCCGCCTTCTTCGAGTCCACGAGTCCGGTCGCGACGAGCGCGTCGAGGAGGCCGGTCCCCGGCGCCACATCCGCTCCGGGGAGCTCGGCGGTCGCGTCGAGGAGGGTCTCCTCCCCGAGACCGGCCAGGTCCCCCTTGCCGAAGAGCGCCTCCGAGGCCGCCTGGACGGCAGCGGTCGCCTCCTCCCCGTGGACGAGGCTCGTCATGTCGGACGCGAGCACGCGCTGGGCGGCCCTGCGGTGGGGCTCCTCCTCCACCTGCCGTGCCAGCTGCGCGATCTCCTCCTCGTCGCGGTCGGTGAAGATCTTGACGAGCTTGATCACCGAGGCGTCCTCGACGTTGAGGAAGTACTGGTAGAAGGCGTACGGGCTCGTCATGTCCGCGGACAGCCAGATCGCGTTGCCCTCGGACTTGCCGTACTTGACCCCGTGGGAGTCGGTGAGCAGCGGGGAGGTGAGGGCGTGCACCGTCGACCCCTCGGCGCGGTGCACGAGATCGACACCGGCCGTCACGTTGCCCCACTGGTCCGACCCGCCCAGCTGGAGGGTGCAGCCGTACTGGCGGTAGAGCTCGAGGTAGTCCAGGGCCTGGAGCAGCTGGTAGCTGAACTCGGTGTAGGAGATGCCGTCCTGGCTCTCCAGCCTGGCGGCGATCGCGTCCTTGCGGATCATCTGGTTGACCCGGAAGTGCTTCCCGATGTCCCGCAGGAAGTCCAGCGCGCTCATCGGGGCCGTCCACTCGAGGTTGTCCACGAGGATCGCCGGGTGCGCGGTCTCCGTCCCCTCGAAGTCGAGGAACGGTCGCACGAGCTCCTTGATCCGCGCGACGTTCTCCGCCGTCTGCTCCTTCGTCCGCAGCTGACGCTCGCTCGTCGGCTTGGGGTCCCCGATGAGACCGGTGGACCCACCGACGAGGCAGATGACCTTGTGGCCGGCCCGCTGCAGCCGCCGCAGGGAGACCAGCTGGACGAAGTTGCCGAAGTGGAGCGAAGGGGCCGAGGGGTCGAAGCCGCAGTAGACCGTGATCGGGCCGTCCCGAAGAGCCTCGCGAAGGGCCTGCTCGTCCGTGGTCTGCGCCACGGCCCCGCGCCACGTCAGCTCGTCGAGGATGTCGTTCACGGTCGTGCTGTCCTTTCGTCGAGAGCCGGGCACGGCGGCGGCGCGCGCCCGGGACAACCTTGCCACGAACCGCGACGTGGCCGGAGAGGCGCTCCGGTTCGCCATGCGGACCCCTCTTGGCGACCGCCGGACGTTGTGAGTAAGGTGTGCCTCACCTCAACGTCATCGAAGGAGAGACGCACGTGATCGTCTGCAACTGCGCCGTCGTCCGCGACACGGACATCGAGACGGCGGTGGATGCGGGCGCGCGGACCCTCTCCCAGGTGTGTGCCAGCACAGGGGCCGGTCGCGATTGCGGCTCCTGTGTCTTCTCCGTGCGTCGGATCATCTGCGAGACTGTGGGGGCCGAGACCGTCTCGGACCCTGTCCACACTCTCGCGGAGGCCGAACGTGCAGCCAGCTGATCCCCGGGTCGTCACCCTTCTCAACGAAGCCCTCACGATCGAGCTCACGGTCGTCAACGGCTACTTCCTTAACGCGCGCATGCTGGACAACTGGGGCCTGCCGCGCCTCGGCAAGGTCTTCTACGACCTGTCCATCGGTGAGATGAAGGACGCCGACGAGCTCATCGAGCGCATCCTCATGTTCGACGGCCACCCGAACGTCCAGAAGCTGAACAACATCCAGGTCGGTGAGAACGCCGTCGAGATGCTCGAGCTCGCCCTCCAGAGCGAGCTGCACGCGGTCCGCACCTTCAACTCCGCCGCCAAGGAGTGCCACGACCTCGGCGACCACGCCACGGGGAGCATCTTCGAGGAGATGGCCCGCGACGAGGAGCAGCACGCCGACTGGTTCGAGGCCCAGCTCGACGCGTGCACGCGCGTCGGCATGGAGAACTACCTCGCCCAGCAGATCGACGTGTCGGTCAACCCGGCCTGATCCACCGTCGGCGGGCCCGCCGGAGCGCTACGAGCGCCGGCGCGGCCTGCCGGGCCGGTACGCCGAGACGCTCGGCTCCCCCGCGAGGTGGTAGCGCCAGGGGAAGGCCGCACCGTCGCCCCCCGGGCCCGAGACCCCCACCCGCGGGCCGGTCACCACGATGTCGTCGGGCACCGCCTCCTCCGGACGGTGGAGGGCGAAGGGCGCCCCCGCCCCCGTGAGCGCCGCACCGTCGTCGTCACCGCTGATCCCGAGCGCCTGGGTGAGCCGTCCCGGCCCCCGGGCGAGATCCCGGACCGGGCTGCGCGGGCGACGTGCCATCGCGATGTCCTCGCCGGCGACCACCTCTCCCGCCCGCAGCAGCACCGCCGCGCACTCCCCGCTCGAGCCGCAGACGACGTTGCAGCACCAGTGGATGCCGTAGCTGCGGTAGACGTACAGGTGCCCGGGCGGACCGAACATGACCTCGGTCCGCGGTGTCCTCCCCCGGTACCCGTGCGAGCCCGGGTCGTGCTCGCCCCAGTAGGCCTCGACCTCGGTGAGGCGCAACGTCACCTCGCCCGCCACGAGGTGGACGCCCAGGAGGGAGCGCGCGGCGGTCAGCGGATCGGTCGCCAGGTCCTGCTCGCCGAGGGGCGCGCCGGTGCCCACCCTCAGCGCACCTCGATCGGCGCCGCGGCCCACTCCCGCAGCTCGGCGACGAGCGCCTCGGCCCGGGCCAGCTGCTCCCGGACGCGGGCCGGTGCGGTGCCCCCCTTCGCATCGCGGGAGGCGAGCGAGCCCGCGACCGAGAGCACCTCGCGCACACCGGGCGTCAGGTGCTCGCTGATCCCGGCGAGATCCTCGTCGGTGAGGTCCCACAGCTCGATCCCGCGCTCCTCGCACACCCGCACGCACGCGCCGGCGACCTCGTGGGCGACCCGGAAGGGCACCCCTTCGCGCACGAGCCACTCGGCGATGTCGGTCGCCAGGGAGAAGCCCTGCGGCGCCAGCGAGGCCATCCGCTCGCCGTGGTACGTGAGCGTCGCGACCATCCCGGCGAAGGCCGGCAGCAGCACCTCGAGGGTGTCCACGGCGTCGAAGACCGGCTCCTTGTCCTCCTGCAGGTCGCGGTTGTAGGCCAGGGGCAGGGCCTTGAGCGTGGTCATCAGCCCCGAGAGGTCACCGACGAGCCGGCCCGCCTTGCCGCGCGCGAGCTCGGCGACGTCCGGGTTCTTCTTCTGCGGCATGATGCTCGAACCCGTCGAGAAGGCGTCGTCGAGGGTGACGAAGGAGAACTCCTTGGTCGCCCAGAGGATGACCTCCTCGGCCAGGCGGGAGACGTCCACAGCGGCCATCGCCGCGACGAAGCAGAACTCCGCGACGAAGTCGCGTGAGGCGGTCCCGTCGATGGAGTTCTCGACCGCCGCCGCGAAGCCGAGGTCACTGGCCACGGCCTCCGGGTCGAGACCGAGGGACGAGCCGGCGAGCGCACCGGAGCCGTATGGGCTGAGGTCGGTGCGCCGGTCCCAGTCGACGAAGCGCTGCACGTCGCGCAGCAGCGCCCAGGCGTGCGCGAGCAGGTGGTGGCTCAGGAGCACCGGCTGGGCGTGCTGGAGGTGCGTGCGCCCGGGCATCGCGACGTCGATGTGCGTCGCGGCCTGCTCGACGAGGGCCGCGACGACCTCCAGGAGCAGCCCGGAGACCGTGCGGGCGTGGTCGCGCAGGTACATGCGGAAGAGCGTCGCCACCTGGTCGTTGCGCGAACGTCCGGCGCGCAGCCGCCCGCCGACGTCGGTCCCCGCCCGCTCGATGAGGCCGCGCTCCAGCGCGGTGTGCACGTCCTCGTCGTCCTCCGCCGGCGAGAAGGCCCCCGAGGCCACGTCCTGCTCGAGGCGGTGGAGGGCGTCGAGCATCGCCTCAAGGTGCGGCTCGTCCAGCAGCCCCGCCGAGTGCAGGACCCGGGCGTGCGCCCGGGAACCGGCGATGTCGTAGGGAGCCAGCCGCCAGTCGAAGTCGGTCGACTTCGACAGCGCGGCCAGGGCGTCGCTCGGGCCGCCGGCGAAGCGACCACCCCACAGGCTGAGTCGCTCGGCGGGCGCGGGCGTGGCGGAGCTGTTCTGGCTCATCGGGTCTCCTGGCTGTCGATGCTGGTGTCGGTGGCGAGCTGGAGCAGGTGCGCGCCCATCGCGGTGCCCGCCCGGGTCCCGCTCGTGATGATCATGATCGTGTCGTCACCCGCGATCGTCCCGAGGACCTCGGGCATCCGGGCGTGGTCGATCGCCGAGGCGAGGTAGTTGGCGGCTCCGGGAGGAGTGCGGACCACGACGAGCTGGGAGCTGGACTCGGCCGTGACGAGCAGCTCCTCGCAGAGGCGCCGCAGCCGGTCGTCGACCTCCGCGCGGCCGACGGCTGCGCGCGGGGTGCGATCGCCCCCTTCGCCCGGGATGGCGTAGACGAGGTCCCGTCCGGCACGCACCTTCTCGGCGCGCAGGTCGAGCAGATCGCGCGAGAGCGTCGCCTGCGTGACCTCGATGCCCTCCTCGGCGAGCAGGGCGAGCAGCTCGGTCTGGCTGCGCACGGCGTGCTCCCGCAGCAGCTCGGTGATCCGTGCCCGGCGGCCCGATCGGGTCGTCGCGATCACGGCACGCCCCCGAGCAGGAAGGTCAGGACCGCCTTCTGCGCGTGCAGCCGGTTCTCCGCCTCGTCCCAGACGACCGAGCGCGGACCGTCGATGACCTCGGCCTCGATCTCGACACCGCGGTAGGCGGGCAGGCAGTGCAGCGCGATGGCCTCCGGTGCCGCGTGCCCGAGGAGCTCGCGGGTCACGGCGTAGGGAGCGAAGGGGGACCCGGCCCCGGTGCGTCCGGCCTTCTCCTCCTCCATCCCCATCGACACCCAGGTGTCGGTCGCGACCGCGTGCGCGCCGGCCACGGCCTCGACGGGGTCCGTCGTGACGAGGACCGAGCCACCCTGCTCGGCGGCGATGGCCTCGGCGCGGGCGAGCACCTCCGGAGCGGGCTGGTGCGAGGCGGGGGTGCCGATGCGCACGTGCATCCCGGCGAGGCCGCAGGCGAGCAGGTAGGAGTGGGCCATGTTGTTCGCGCCGTCGCCGACGTAGGTCAGCGTCCGCCCCCGCGTGCCGCCGAGGTGCTCACGGACGGTGAGCAGGTCCGCGAGCAGCTGGCACGGGTGGTAGTCGTCGGTCAGGGCGTTGACGACGGGGACGTCGACGTGCGCGGCCATCTCCTCGATCCGGTCCTGACCGTGGGTGCGCCAGACGATCGCGCTCACCTGGCGCCCGACGACCCGGGCGACGTCGGCGACCGACTCGCGCGTGCCGATCTGTGCGAGCTTGCCGTCGACGACCATCGGGTAGCCGCCGAGCTCGGCGACACCGGTCGTGAAGGAGAGCTGGGTGCGCAGCGTGGGCTTGTCGAAGATGATCGCCACCGCCCGCGGCCCGGCGAGCGGCTGCACGAGGTGCCGGTCGGCCTTCAGGCGGGCGGCGAGGTCGAGGACGGTCTCCTGCTCGGCCGCCGTGAGGTCGTCGTCGGCGAGGAAGTGGCGGGTCACGGGGTCTCCTCGGCGGCCGCGTCGAGGATGCCGGGGAGGGCGTCGACGAACGTGGCCAGCTGGTCGGTGGTGATGGTCAGCGGGGGGGCCAGCCGGAGCGCGTCCGGCGCGACGGGGTTGACGATGAAACCCGCGCGGCGGGCGGCGAGCGTGGCCGCGGCGGCGAGCGGCCGCTCCAGCACGACCGCGCGCAGGAGACCCGCTCCCCGCACGCCCCGGACGAGGGGGTGGCCCAGCGCGGTGACCGCCCGGGCGAGCTCGTCGCCGACCGCGGCGGCGTGCTCGAGCAGGCCGTCGCGCTCGATGGTCCGGAGCACGGCGAGTGCGGCGCTGCAGGCCAGCGGGTTGCCGCCGAAGGTCGACCCGTGCTGCCCCGCGGTAAGGAGCCCGGTCGTCTCGGCGCCGAAGGTGACGAGTGCACCGATCGGCACGCCTCCCCCGAGGCCCTTGGCGAGGGTCATCGCGTCCGGGACGACACCCTCGAGCTGGTGGGCGAACCAGGCGCCGGTCCGCCCGACGCCGGTCTGGATCTCGTCCAGGACGAGGAGCGCCCCGTGCTCCCGGGTGATCTCCCGCGCGGCGGCGAGGTACCCGGGTAGGGTCGGGACGACGCCGGCCTCACCCTGGATGGGCTCGAGGAGGACCATGGCGGTCTGCGGGCCGACGGCGGCCCGCAGGGCGTCCACGTCCCCGGCCGGGACGTGGGTGACATCCGGCAGGAGCGGTTCGAAGGGGGCCCGGTAGGCCTCCTTGTGGGTCAGCGAGAGCGCACCGGTGGTCCGGCCGTGGAAGGCGCCACCGGCGGCGACGATGCCGCTGCGGCCGGTGCGGCGGGAGAGCTTGATCGCGGCCTCCACCGCCTCGGACCCGCTGTTGGCGAAGAAGACCCCCGAGCCCTCGGGCGCCCGGGCCACCCGGAGCAGCGCCTCGGCGGCCTCGATCTGCGCCGGGGTGGTGAAGAAGTTGCTCACGTGCACCGCTGCGCCTGCCTGCGCCGAGACCGCGGCGACGAGCTCCGGGTGAGCGTGACCGAGGGCGTTGACGGCGATGCCCCCGAGCAGGTCGAGGTAGCGGTTGCCGTCGACGTCCCAGACGTGGGCACCGTCCCCGTGGGAGAGGACGAGCCCCGGCAGGCCGAAGACGCCGATGTGACTGGCCCGGTAGCGCTCCAGCAGCGCCTGCTGGTCGGCGGAGACGGTGGTGCTCACGACGGGCTCCCTTCGAGGTCGGACTCCTGGTCCTCCGGGGCGTCGTCCGGCACGATCATCGTGCCGAAGCCCTCGGAGGTGAAGATCTCCAGCAGCATGGAGTGCGGCTGGCGCCCGTCGACGACGTGGGCCTGCGGGACCCCCTTCGTCACGGCGCCGATGCAGGCCTCGAGCTTGGGGATCATGCCGGTGTCGACCTTCGCGAGGAGGTCCCGGGCGCCGGAGACGCTCAGGTGCGAGAGCAGCGAGTCGCGGTCCGGCCAGTCGGCGTAGATGCCCTCGACGTCGGTGAGCACGACGAGCTTCTGGGCGCCCAGGGCCACCGCCAGCGCCGAGGCCGCGGTGTCGGCGTTGACGTTGAGCACCTGCCCGTCGACGTCGAGGTCGGGCGCGATCGTCGAGACGACGGGGATGCGGCCGGCGTCGAGGATGTCGAGGACCGCGGTGGGGCTGACCGACTCCACGTCGCCGACGAGGCCGAGGTCGACCTCCTCGCCGTCGACGACGGCCGAGCGGCGCCGCCCGCCGAAGAGGCCGGCGTCCTCGCCCGAGAGGCCGACGGCGACCGGCCCGTGCTGGTTGAGCAGACCGACGAGCTCCCGGCCGACCTGGCCGGTGAGCACCATGCGCACGACCTCCATCACCTCGGGCGTGGTCACCCGCAGCCCGGCCTGGAACTCGCTCTGCAGACCCAGACGGTCCAGCATCGCCTGGATCTGCGGGCCTCCCCCGTGCACGACGACCGGACGCAGGCCGGCGTAGCGCAGGAAGACGACGTCCTTGGCGAAGGCCTGCTTGAGAGCCGGGTCGGTCATGGCGTTGCCGCCGTACTTGATGACGACGAGGGCGCCGCGGAAGCGCTCGAGCCAGGGCAGCGCCTCGACGAGCGTGCTCGCCTTGCTGCGGGCGACGCGCAGGGCGGCCGCGTCGATGGCGCCGCGCAGGGTGGTCTCGCTGGACATGCGGGGTCCTTCGTCAGGTGGAGTAGGCGGAGTTCTCGTGGACGTAGTCGTGGGTGAGGTCGTTGGTCCACACGGTGACCTGGTCGCTGCCCGCGTGCAGGTCCACCTCCACGCGCACCTCGCGCCGCTCGAGGTCGACGAGCGAGCGGTCCTCCCCCACCCCCCCGGCCCGGCAGACCTCGACGCCGTTGATCGCGACGTCCAGCTGCTGCGGCTCGAAGGCCGCCTCGGTCGTGCCGACGGCGGAGAGCACCCGGCCCCAGTTGGGGTCCTTGCCGAAGATCGCGCACTTGAAGAGGGTGTTCCGCGCGATGCTGCGGGCCACCTCGAGCCCGTCGTCCTCGCTCGCGGCGTGCCGCACGACGATCTCCACGTCGTGGGCGGCGCCCTCGGCGTCGCCGATGAGCTGGCGGGCGAGGTCGGCGCACACCTCGCGCAGCGCCTCGGTGAGCTCGTCGCGTCCGACGGTCACCCCGGACGCGCCGGAGGACATGGCGAGCACGGTGTCGTTGGTCGACATGCACCCGTCGGAGTCGATCCGGTCGAAGGTCGTGCGCGTCGCCTCCCGCAGGGCGGCGTCGAGGTCCTCCGGGGTCGTCACGGCGTCGGTGGTCACGACGACGAGCATCGTCGCCAGGGCGGGGGCGAGCATGCCGGCCCCCTTCGCCATGCCCCCGACGGACCACCCGGCGCGCCGGGCCACGGCGGTCTTGGCGACGGTGTCGGTCGTCATGATCGCCTCGGCGGCGGCGTGTCCGCCCTCCTCGTGCAGGCCCTCGGCCGCCGAGGCGACCCCGGCGGTCACGAGGTCCATGGGCAGCAGCTCACCGATGAGCCCGGTGGAGCAGACGACGACGTCGCCCGCCGAGACCGAGAGCGCCTCGGCGGTGTGCTCGGCGGTCGTGTGGGTGTCCGCGAAGCCCTGGGCGCCGGTGCAGGCGTTCGCCCCGCCGGAGTTGAGGACGACCGCGTCGACCCGCCCGTCGCGGACGACCTGGCGTGACCAGGTGACCGGCGCGGCCTCGACCCGGTTGGTCGTGAAGACGGCGGCGCCGTGGTGGTCGGGGCCGTCGTTGACGACGAGGGCGAGGTCGGGGCGTCCGCTGGGCTTGAGGCCGGCGGTGACACCGACCGCCCGGAACCCCGCCGGGGTCGTGGTGCTCATGGTGGTCCTTCTCGGTGGGAGGGGGTCAGGGTGCCAGGCCGGCCGTCGGCAGACCGGTGGTCTCGTCGAGACCGAGGGAGAGGTTCATCGACTGGACCGCGGCGCCGGCCGTCCCCTTCGTCAGGTTGTCCTCGGCGGCGACGGCGACGACGCGTCCGGAGCGGGTGTCGAGGGTGACCTGGACGTGCACGAGGTTGGCACCGAGGACGCTGCCGGTGTGCGGCCAGGATCCCTCGGGCAGGAGATGGACGAAGGGCTCGTCCGCGTAGGCCCGCTCCCACGCCGCACGCACCGAGGCGGCATCGGCGTCCTGGGTCGCCCGCCCGGTGGCGGTGGCGAGGATGCCGCGGGGCATCGGCGCCAGCGTCGGGGTGAAGGAGACCGAGGCCGCGCGGCCTGCGGCCACGGACAGGTTGCGCTCGATCTCGGGCGTGTGCCGGTGCACCCCGCCGACCCCGTACGGCGACATCGCGCCCATCGCCTCCGAACCCATGAGGTGCGGCTTGCTCGAGCGACCGGCGCCGGAGGTGCCGGAGGCGGCGACGACGACGACGTCCTCGGCCGCCACCACCCCGGCGGCCAGGCCCGGGGCCAGGGCCAGGCTGACCGCCGTCGGGTAGCAGCCCGGGACCGCGATGCGCCGGGCGCCGCGCAGGTCCTCGCGGTGCTTGCTGCCGTCCGCGCGCACGAGCTCCGGCATGCCGTACGGCCAGGTCCCGGCGAAGGGGGTGTCGTAGTACGTGGTCCAGTCGCCCTCGTCGTCGAGGCGGAAGTCCGCGCCGCAGTCGATGATCGTCACGTCGTCGGGGAGCTCGGCGGCGATGGCGGCCGAGTGCCCGTGCGGCAGGGCGAGGAAGACGACGTCGTGCCCGGACAGGGTCGCCACGTCGGTCGGCGCGAAGGTGCGCTCACCGAGGGGCTGGAGGTGCGGGGTGAGGTCACCGACCCGGGTCCCTGCGTTGCCCGACGCGGTGAGCGCCCCGATCTCGACGTCTGGGTGGGCGAGCAGGAGTCGGGCGATCTCCGCCCCGGCGTACCCGCTGGCTCCGGCGATGGCTGCACTGATCACGTTGCATGACTATACGCCTACGTCAATTTCCATGCAAAGGATCCGCCCTGGACCCCGCTCGGAGTCCGCGAGCCCGCTCCGCGCGCCCCCTTCGCGGACGTCGAGCGGGGGTCGACGCCGAGGGGCGGGGCGAAGGGAGCGGCCTCAGGCGAGGGGGTCGTGCGGGCCGTACGGGATGAGGCCCACGGTGCGCGAGCCTGCGTCGAGGTGCTCCTGCGCCGCGAGCAGGGACTCGACCGTGTCCGCACCGGCACGGACCATCCGCCCCGACCACGCATCCAGCTGCCCGTCGGCGATCGCGAGGAAGAGATCGACAACCTGCTCCGGCTCGGTCCATTCGGTGCGGTCCCGGTGCCGGGGCATGGCCCGGGTCATGTCGGTGCGCACGACGCCGGGAGCCAGGTCGAAGGCGTGCACCCCGCGGCCCTGGCCCGAGATGTGGGTCGAGCCGGTGATCCGCCCCAGCGCGGTCTTGGCGACGTTGTAGGCGGTGGCGGCCTCGGCCGGCTGGGTCCCGGAGCCGGAGTTGAGGTTGACGACCCGACCGGAGCCGGCCGCGAGCATGTGCGGCAGGACGGCCCGGGTGACGAGGTAGGGGCCGCGCACGTCGACCTCGATGGTGCGCCACCAGTCCTCGGGGTCGGACTCCTCGAGCGGCACCTCGGAGTCGACGACCCCGGCGTTGTTCACGAGCAGGTCGATCCGGCCGTGCTCGGCCAGCACCTGATCGACCCAGCCCTCCACCGCCGCCTCGTCGGTCACGTCGGCGACGGCGCTCGAGCCGCGGGCGACGCTCCACCCCGCCCCTTCCAGGGCATCGGCGAGGAAGGCGCCGATCCCCCGGGAGGCGCCGGTGACGAGCGCGACGCGGCCGCTCATCGCTGCTGCGCCCCCGTCGCCCGGGCCGCCGAGGCGACCGCGCCGTCGCGCAGCCGGCTCACCTCGTCGGTGGTCAGGGTGCGCCCGTGGGCCCGGAAGGTCAGCCGGTAGGCGAGGGACTTGCGCCCCTCACCTGTCTGCTCCCCGCGGTAGATGTCGAAGAGGTCCAGCGACTCCAGGTCGGTCCCGGCCCCGCTCCGCAGGGCGCGCTCGACCTCGCGGGCCGGCACGGCCTCCTCGACGACGAGCGCGACGTCGGTCGTGGCGACGGGGTAGGTCGAGAGCTGGTCCGGACGCACCGGCTCCCCCGCCGCGGCGGTCACCGCGTCGAGGTCGAGCTCGGCCGCGACGGTCCGGGCGGGCAGCTCCAGCGCGCTGCACACCTTCGGGTGCAGCTCACCCGCGTACCCGACGACCTCGCCGTCCGGCAGCGAGACCGCGACGCAGCGGCCGGGGTGGAAGGGTGCCCGCTCCGCCGCGCGCACCTGGAGGTCGAGCCCGAGGCACTCGCCGACCACCCGCGCCCAGGCGACGGCGTCGGCCGCCTCGACGGGGCGCGCCGGCCCCCAGGGCCCCCTCGGTGCGGCGTTGCCAGCCGCGGCGAGGGCCACGTGGCGCGGCTGGGGCGGCACGTCCTCGGTGATCCGGCGCAGGGTCCCGGGGTCGGGGAGGCTCCCGCCCTCCGGCACCGGCAGCGGCTGCACGGCTCCGGCCGTGACGAGTCCGATCTCGTAGAGGGCCGCGTCCTTGTGCCCGCGGGAGACGTTGCGGCGCAGGGTGTCCAGCAGGCTGTCGAGGATGGAGGTGCGCATCAGCGGCGCCTCGTCCTGGAGCGGGTTGGCCAGTCGCACGGTGGTGCGGCGCGGGTCGTCCTCGGCGTAGCCGAGCTCGTCGTGCCGCTCCGCCCCGACGAAGGGGTAGGACAGCACCTCGACGAGGCCGCCGGCGGCGAGCGTGCGCGCGACGGTGCGCCGGGCCCGCTGGGCCCGGGTGAGCCCGCGGCCCGCGGTCGGGCGTGGCACGACCGAGGGGATCTGGTCGTAGCCGCGCACCCGGGCGACCTCCTCGACGAGATCCGGACCGTCCACCAGGTCGGGCCGCCAGGTCGGCGGGAGGACGGTGAGGGTCTCGCCGGAGTCCTCGACCCGGCACCCGATGGCGCGGAGGGTCGCGGCGACCTCCTCGCGCGGGTACTCGAGGCCGACGTAGTGCGTGGGCAGTGCCGGATCCATCTCGATGGGCCGCTGCGGCGCCGGCTCCCCCACGTCGGTGCCGGTCGGGTCGGCCGTGCCGCCTCCGTGCTCGACGAGCAGGTCCACCGCCAGCTGCGCGGCGGCGGCCGTGACGGCCGGGTCGACCCCGCGCTCGAAGCGCTTGGACGCCTCGGTCGCCAGACGGTGCCGGCGCGCCGAGCGGGCCACGGAGACCGGGTCGAAGTGGGCCGCCTCGATGAGCACGTCCGTCGTCGTGGCGGACACCTCGCTCGTGGCGCCGCCCATGACCCCCGCGATCCCCAGCGGGGTCGCGCCGTCGTCGGTGATGAGCAGGTCCTCGGGGTCGAGGGCGCGGCGGGTCTCGTCGAGGGTCGTGAGCGTCTCGCCCGGCCGGGCCCGGCGGACCTCGATCGCCCCGGTCAGACGGTCCAGGTCGTAGGCGTGCAGGGGCTGCCCGAGCAGCAGCATGACGTAGTTCGTCACGTCGACCGCCAGGGAGATCGGGCGCATGCCGACCTCGGTCAGCCGGCGACGCATCCAGCGCGGCGACGGGGCCGAGGCGTCGATGCCCCGCACGACCCGCGCGACGAAACGGTCGCAGCCGGGAACGCCGTCGATCGGGGCGTCGTCGGTGATCCGCACCTCGTGACCGGGCCCGGTCGCCTCGGCGACCGGGACGTCCGCCGGGTCGACGAAGGGGGTCCCCGCGGACAGGGCGTACTCGCGGGCGATCCCGCGCATCGAGAGGCAGTAGCCGCGGTCCGGGGTGACGTTGACCTCGACGGTCTCGGCGTCCAGGCCGAGGACCGGGATGAGGTCGTCACCGGGTGCCAGTCCGGCGAGCAGCTCGGGGCTGTCGGCGAGGTACTCGGTGAGCACGATGATGCCGTCGTGGTCCTCGCCGAGGCCGAGCTCGAGGGCCGAGCAGATCATCCCGGCGCTCACGTGCCCGTAGGTCTTGCGGGCGGAGATCTCGACGTTGCCGGGCAGGCAGCCGCCCGGCAGGATCACGGCGACGAGGTCACCCACGTCGAAGTTGTGCGCACCGCAGACGATGCCCTGCGGCTCGCCGGTGCCATTCGCCGCGGCGACGTCGACCTGGCACCAGTTGATGGTCTTGCCGTTCTTCTGCTCCTCGGGCACGCGCTCGAGGACCCGGCCGACGACGAGGGGTCCGGTGACCCCGCCGCTGAGGATCTCCTCCTCCTCGAGGCCGACGCGCACGAGGGTCTCGGCGACGTCCGCCCCCGTCGCGTCCGGGTCGACGTCGGTCAGCTCACGCAGCCACTCGATCGGGGCCCGCATCAGATCTCCATCCCGAATGCGCTCGAGAAGCGCACGTCTCCCTCGATGATGTCGTGCATGTCGGCGACGCCGTGGCGCAGCATGAGCGAGCGCTCGATGCCGAGGCCGAAGGCGAATCCGGTGTACTCGTCCGGGTCGACGCCGGCGGAGGCGAGCACCCGGCGGTTGACCATGCCGGAGCCGCCGAGCTCGATCCACCCGGTGCCGCCGCAGGTGCGGCACCGCGGGTCCTCCCCCTGGCAGACCCAGCAGCGGCAGTCGATCTCGGCGCTGGGCTCGGTGAAGGGGAAGTAGTTCGGCCGCAGCCGGGTGATGATCCCCTCGCCGAAGAGCCCCTGGACGAAGGTGTCCAGCGCGCCGCGCAGGTGGGCCATGGTGATGCCCTTGTCGACGACGAGGCCCTCGAACTGGTGGAAGACCGGCGTGTGGGTCGCGTCGAGGTCGTCGGTGCGGAAGACCTTGCCGGGGCAGAGCACGTAGATCGGCGGGGTGCGCTCGAGCATCGTGCGGATCTGCACGGGCGAGGTGTGCGTGCGCAGGATGACCCCGGCGCCGCTCGGCTGGACGAAGAAGGTGTCCTGCTCGCCCCGGGCCGGGTGGTCCTTGCCGATGTTCAGCGCGTCGAAGGTGAGCCACTCGGACTCGATCTCCGGGCCCTCGGCGATCTCCCAGCCCATGCCGACGAAGATGTCCTCGATCCGCTCGGTGACCAGGCTGATCGGGTGGCGGGCCCCGAGCCGGTGGTGCGGGGTCCCGACGGTGAGGTCGAGGGTCTCCTCCACGAGGATCCGCTCGTCGCGCTCGGCCTCGAGCTCGGCCTGCCGGGCCGTGAAGGCCTGGGCGACGCGTCCGCGGGCCTGCCCTACGCGCTTGCCGGCCTCGGCCTTCGCGCTCGGCGGCAGCGCCCCGATCTCCCGGTTGGCGAGGGCCAGGGGGCTCTTGTCCCCCTGGTGGAGGTGGCGGATCGACTTCAGCTCCTCGAGGGAGGCGGCGTCGGCGGCCGCCGCGAGGGCGGCCGCGACCGCGTCCTCGACGGCCTGGGGGTCGAGGGCCGCGACCTCGACGGGGTCATAGTTCGTGTTGGGTCCTGACACGCTGCCTGAGTCTACGGTCACCGGCGCGGGCTGGCGGCAGGGGTTTCGCGGCGGCTACGGGAGCGCCCGCGTGATGACCAGCTCCTGGAGGAGGTACTGCGGGAGGAGCGGGGGGCGCACGAGGCCCGCCAGCCACGGCGGGGTCGCTGCCGCCACCGTGCCCCGGTAGGGCTGCGCGGCCGACTCGGAGGTGAGCACGAGCCGCCCCTCCCGGAGCACGATCCCCTGGGAGAGCACCCCGGCCCGCCCCGCCTCCCGGTAGCGCCCCGAGCGCATGTCCAGGTGGTAGATGCTCGAGCGGCGGCGCACCCCGCGGCTGCGCACGACCCAGAAGGCGTCGCCGTCGCGCACGAGCCCCTGCATGTTCGGTGGGGAGGCCCACTCCCGCACCGGCACCCACGCGGTGTCCGGCGAAGGGAGCTCGCCTCCCGGACCGAGCTCGTAGGCGTGGATGCACCCCTCCACCCCGTTCCGGTACCGGCCGGTGTACACGTGGCCGTCGCTGACCGTGAGGGTGGAGCCCGACGCCGTGGCGTGCCGCTGGAGCGGTTCGACCACCTCCTCCCCCGCGGCGCGCAGCGCCGCCAGCGAGTAGCGCTGGACGAAGGTGCCGGGCTCCCCCTTCGCGCCGTTGCCGGAGACGTACACGTCGTCCCCCGCCACGGCGACCCCTCCGTAGTGGGCATTGCCGCGCACGTGCGCGTAGGCCACCGGGCCGCCGTCGACCGGCTGGACGGCCAGGAGCCCGCGCTGCTGGTCGTCGTGGTCGTACATCGCGTGCACGAAGGCATCGCCCGCCGGGTCGTGGCCGAGCCCCTGGGGCACCCAGACGCACCCGTCGTGCGGGATCGGGACGGGCAGGTCGCGCGGGGAGCGGGCGGGGTGGGCAGCCATGACGCCTCGAACCTAGCGGTCCCGCCGGGCGCACCCGCCGCCCTGCGGTCGCGACCCCCTATTCTTGACTGGTTCCATTCTTGGTGAGACTCTATGGAGATGACCACGCCACTGGACGCCGACGCCGCAGCCACGATGCTGCGGGGCAGCTCCCTGCGCGTGACCGCCCCCCGCATCGCCGTGATGCGTGAGCTCGCCGACCACCCCCACGCCGACGTCGACACCATCACCAGGGCGACCCGTGAGCGACTGGGATCGGTGAGCACCCAGGCCGTCTACGACGTCCTCGGGGCCCTGGCCACGGTCGGGCTCGTGCGTCGCTTCGAGCCGGCCGGCCACCCCGCCCGCTACGAGCTCGAGCTCGGCGACAACCATCACCACCTCGTCTGCCGCAGCTGCGGGTCGATGGTCGACGTCGAGTGCGCCCACGGCGCCGCGCCGTGCCTGGACGCGGCCGACGACCACGGCTTCGCCATCGACGAGGCGGAGGTCATCTACTGGGGCATCTGCCCCGCCTGTGCCGCATCCCGGGAGAGCCTGCCCGGCTGAGGCCCCACGGACCTGCAGTTCCCCACCCCACAGAGAAAGAGGAGCAGCACGATGACCACCACCCCCTCTCACCCGCAGAGTCGGGCCGATGCCACCGGAGGCATGGACGCCTCCGGGCCGTCCACCCACGTCAACGGCGCACCCGCGGTCAGCGACCGCAACAGCCTGTCGCTGGGCAGCAACGGTCCGCTCCTGCTCCACGACACCCACCTCGTGGACACCCTCGCCCACTTCAACCGTGAGAACGTCCCCGAGCGCAAGCCGCACGCGAAGGGCGCCGGCGCCTTCGGCCGTTTCGAGGTGACCGGCGACGTCTCGAAGTACACCAAGGCCGCCGTCTTCCAGCCGGGCGCGACCACCCGGATGCTCGCCCGCTTCTCCACCGTCGCGGGAGAGCTCGGTTCGCCCGACACCTGGCGGGACGTGCGCGGCTTCGCCCTTCGCTTCTACACCTCCGAGGGCAACTTCGACCTCGTGGGCAACAACACCCCGATCTTCTTCCTGCGTGACCCGCTGAAGTTCCCCCACTTCATCCGCAGCCAGAAGCGCCTGCCCGACTCCGGGCTGCGCGACAACACGATGCAGTGGGACTTCTGGACCAACAACCCCGAGTCGGCCCACCAGGTCACCTACCTCATGGGCGACCGCGGCCTGCCGAGCTCGTGGCGGCACATGAACGGCTACGGCAGCCACACCTACATGTGGGTCAACGCCTCCGGCGAGAAGTTCTGGGTCAAGTACCACTTCCACACCCAGCAGGGCGTCTCCGGCCTGACGAACGAGGCCGCCGAGCGCATCGCCGGCGAGGACGCCGACTTCCACCGCCGCGACCTCTTCGACGCGATCGAGCGCGGCGACCACCCGCAGTGGAGGCTCTCGGTCCAGGTCATGCCCTACGAGGACGCGAAGACCTACCGGTTCAACCCCTTCGACCTGACCAAGATCTGGCCGCACGAGGACTACCCGCTCATCGAGGTCGGCACGATGACCCTGGACGAGAACCCGGTGAACTTCTTCGCCCAGATCGACCAGGCCGCCTTCGCGCCGAGCAACACGGTGCCGGGCATCGGCTTCTCGCCGGACAAGATGCTCCTCGGCCGGGTCTTCGCGTACGCCGACGCCCACCGGGCGCGCATCGGGCCGAACTTCGACCAGCTCCCGGTGAACCGGCCGGTCGTCGAGGCGGGCAACTACTACACCTTCGACGGGCCGATGCGCTACGAGCACACCGGGGCGGCACCGACGTACCAGCCGAACAGCTTCGGTCGTCCGCACGCCGACTCGACCGGCCCCGTCGACGACGGGTGGGAGGCCGACGGCACGATCGTGCGCTCGGCCTACCAGCTGCACGCCGACGACGACGACTTCGGTCAGCCGGGCACGCTCGTGCGCGAGGTCTTCGACGACGCCCAGCGCGACCGCCTCGTCGAGACGGTCATCGGGGCGCTCGCGGGCGTCGAGGACCCGGTGCTCGGACGTGCCTTCGACTACTGGAAGAGCATCGACCCGGACGTCGGCAAGCGGATCGAAGAGGGTCGCCTCGCGGCCCAGGCCTCGGCCACCGACACCGGGGACCTCCTGCCGGAGACCCGTTCCTGACCCACGGATGACGACGGGGGCCACGCCGCGCGGCGTGGCCCCCGTCGTCGTGCCCGCTCAGGCCCGCTGGACGCGGGCGGAGGCGTAGAGGCAGATCGTGCCGGCCATCGCGAGGTTCAGCGACTCCGCCCGTCCGTGGATGGGGACCCGGACGATCTCGTCGCAGGCAGCCGAGATCTCCTCGGGGAGGCCCCAGGCCTCGTTGCCCATGACCCACACGTGCGGCCCGACGAGGTCGGTCTCGTCGATGGTGCGCTCCCCCGCCCCGTCGGCGGCGAGGCGGCGCACGCCGGCCCCGCCGAGCGCGGCCAAGGTCGCCTCGATCTCGAGACCGGTGACGACAGGGAGGTGGAAGAGGGAGCCGGCGGTCGAGCGGACCACCTTCGGGGACGTGAGGTCGACCGACGCCGCGCTGACCAGGACCGCGTCCGCGCCCGCTGCGTCCGCGCCGCGGACGAGCGTGCCGAGGTTCCCGGGGTCGCGCACGTGGGTGAGCAGGACGAGCAGCCGCGGGGACGTCGCCAGCACCTGCTCGAGGGTGGCCGGCGCCCAGTCCACGACCGCGGCGGTGCCCTGCGGGGTGTCCGCGTCGCACATCGCGGCGAGCACCTCGTCGGTCACGGTGTGCACGAAGATCCCCTGCTCGCGTGCAGGGTCGACGAACTCGGAGTAGCGGGCCGCCGCCTCCTCCGTGACGTAGAGGTCGCGCACCGTCCCCGGCGTCCAGCGCACCGCCTCGCGCACCCCCTGCGGGCCCTCGACGAGGACCCGACCGGTGCGCCGACGCACGGAACGCCGGGAGAGTCCGCGCACCTGCTTGACCCGCTCGGCGGAGGGGTTGGTCAGGGGCGGACGCTCCCGGCGTCCGGAGTGGTGGCTCAGGCCTGGGCCTCGGCGGGGGCCGGGACGTTGGCCTTGGCGATCTCCACGAGCGCGGCGAAGGCGGCCTCGTCGTTGACGGCCAGCTCGGCGAGCATGCGGCGGTCGACCTCGACCTCGGCCGCCCGCAGGCCCTGGATGAAGCGGTTGTAGGTCATGCCGTTGGCGCGGGCGCCGGCGTTGATCCGCTGGATCCACAGGCGACGGAAGTCACCCTTCTTGGCGCGACGGTCCCGGTAGCTGTAGGTGAAGCTGTGGGTGACCTGCTCCTTCGCCTTCCGGTAGAGGCGGGAGCGCTGGCCCCGGTAGCCGCTCGCCCGGTCCAGGACGACCCGACGCTTCTTGTGGGCGTTGACCGCCCTCTTCACGCGTGCCACGTGTGTATCTCCTTCTGAGTCAGTGGTCGATCGGTGAGGCGCTGATCAGCGACCGAGCAGCTTCTTGATCTTCTTCTCGTCGGCCTTGGAGACCACGACGTCGTTCGCGAGGCGCCGCGCGTGCTGCGGGGTCTTCTCGTGGAACTTGTGGACGTGGTTGGCGCGCTCGCGCATGACCTTGCCCGAGCCGGTGACCCGGAAGCGCTTCTTGGCACCACTGTGCGTCTTGTTCTTCGGCATGTCGCCGATCTCCTTCGTCGTACTTGCTGGTCTGTGGGGAACGGGTCAGGACTCGGCGGGCGTCTCGGCGTCGTCCTTCGCCGCCGCCTGCTCGGCCTTCTCCCGGTCCTTCTTGCGTCGCGCCTCGGCGCGGGCCTCGGACTTCTTGCGGGTCGGTGCGAGCACCATGACCATGTTGCGCCCGTCCTGCTTCGGCGCCGACTCGATCGTGCCGAGCTCGACGACGTCCTCGGCCAGGCGCTGGAGCAGCCGGAAGCCCAGCTCGGGGCGCGACTGCTCACGACCGCGGAACATGATCGTGACCTTGACCTTGTCACCGGCCGAGAGGAAGCGCTCGACGTGGCCCTTCTTCGTGCCGTAGTCGTGGCTGTCGATCTTCGGTCGGAGCTTGATCTCCTTGATGACCGTGTTGACCTGCTTCTTGCGCGCTTCGCGCGCCTTCATGGCCGCTTCGTACTTGTACTTGCCGAAGTCCATGAGCTTGGCCACCGGCGGCTTGGCCATCGGGGCCACCTCGACGAGGTCGAGGTCGGCCTCTGCGGCCAGGCGGAGGGCATCCTCGACACGCACGATGCCGACCTGCTCCCCGTTGGGTCCGACCAACCGCACCTCGGGGACGCGGATACGGTCATTGATGCGAGGCTCGCTGATGTGCTGCTCCTTAGCTTGGTGGTGCCGCAGACGGAGAAAGGCTCCCCGCCAGTCACGAGGAGCCTCACCAGAACGCGGCCACCACGGCGCTCGACCCCGCGGGCCGAGACGTCGGAGCGTGTCCGAGACCTGGAACCCGGCAGCCTGGGGCCGTCGCGGGTGGGAGAGACTCCTCTTGCGTCACCGCCGAACGGTGACCGGTCGCAACCGACGATACCAGCGCCCCCACCGGCAGCCGAAATCGGGTGTCAGGTGATCGTGAAACCGAGCCCGTCGATCCGGGCTCGCACGTCCTCCTCCGCCGCGAGCTCCTGCCCGACCACCTCGACGAGCCGCTCGATCCCCACCTGGTCGAAGCCGGCTGCGAGGCCCAGGGTGACCTGGAGGACACCGGACCCGTCGGGCGACCCCTCGCCGACCTGGACGTCGGTGATCTCCGAGTACTGCCCGCAGATCCGCTCCACGGCCTCGCGCACGACCGGGTCCTCGTGGGCCGGCAGCCACCGGCGACCCTGGACCATCGCCCACACCATCGACCCACGGACCTCGAAGGCCTGCTCGCTGGCGCAGTCGAGGACCATGAGGTCGGCCTGCTCGGAGATCGCCGCACGGGCGGCCGTCACCGACTCCACGGGGACGGGACGCAGCCGCGCGTCGAAGGCCGTCAGGTCCTGCAGCGAGCTGAAGATCGGGAGTGCCGTGCGACCGTCGGAGTTCTCCAGGAGGACGACGGCCATGTCGGCCTCCTTGTCCGCCGTGAGGCCCTCCTCCGTCGTCGTGGTCTCGGCCTCGACCGCGGTCATCGGCACGAACACCCGCGTGCCGACGAGTCGCTCGACGACGACGTGGTCGTCGCCCTCGCGCAGGGCACGGGCCAGGGCCGGGTCCGCCTCGCCGGTGTCCCCTGCGAAGTCGCCCTGGGGCAGGCGGCGCCCCTCCCAGGGCTGACCGGCGGAGTCCGCCGGGCCGGTGGTGCGGCCCAGCCCGCTGGGCAGGTTCTCGGGACCGGGGGTGCTCATGGCCGCCCCGCTGCGTCGAGTGCGTCGTCGAGGGTCACGGTTCCCTTGTACAGGGCCGAGCCGATGATCGCACCCTCGACACCCTCCGGGACGAGCTCGCGCAGGGCCCGGACGTCCTCGACGGTGGTCACGCCGCCGGAGGCGACGACCTTGGCCTCGGTGGCCGCGGCGACGTCGCGCAGCAGCTGGAGGTTCGGTCCGGCGAGCATGCCGTCCTTGGCCACGTCGGTGACGACGTAGCGGGCGCACCCCGCGGCGTCCAGCCGCGCGAGCGTCTCCCAGAGGTCGCCGCCCTCCCGGGTCCAGCCGCGGGCGGCGAGCGTCGTCCCGCGCACGTCGAGGCCGATGGCGATCCGGTCCCCGTGCTCGTCGATCGCACGCGCGGTCCACTCGGGATCCTCGAGAGCGGCGGTGCCGACGTTGACCCGTCGGCAACCGGTGTCCAGGGCGGCGCGCAGCGACGCGTCGTCACGGATGCCGCCGCTGAGCTCGACGTCGATGTCCAGGCGACCGACGATCTCCCCGAGGAGCTCGCGGTTGCTCCCTTCGCCGAAGGCCGCGTCCAGGTCGACCAGGTGGATCCATTCGGCGCCCGTCTCCTGCCACCGGCGGGCGGCGTCGAGGGGCTCCCCGAACTCCCAGCCGCTCCCGGAGACGCCCTGCTGGAGCTGTACGGCCCGGCCGTCGCGTACGTCGACGGCCGGGAGCAGTTCCAGGCGGGGGGTCTGACTCGTGCTCACAGTGACATCACCCAGTTCTCGAGGAGGTGCAGCCCAGCGTCCCCGGACTTCTCGGGGTGGAACTGCGTGGCGGACAGGACGCCGTTCTCGACGGCGGCGACGAAGGGGGACCCGTGCTCGCTCCACGTGACGAGCGGCGCGGCGGTGGCCATCGCGCCGTCGGCGACCGGCAGGTCCCAGGCACCGACCGCGTAGGAGTGGACGAAGTAGAAGCGCTCCTGCTCGATCCCGGCGAAGAGGCGGGTCGCCTGCGGGGGGCCGACCCGTGACCAGCCCATGTGCGGCACGACGGGCGCGTCGAGCCGGGCCACCGTCCCCGGCCACTCGTGCAGGCCCTCCTCGGGGCGTGCCGAGGGCTCCCGGGAGCCGTCGAACATCACCTGCATGCCGACGCAGATCCCGAGGACGGGGCGGCCTCCCGCGAGGCGGGAGTCGACGAGGTGGGGCCCGTCGACGGCCCGCAGTCCGGCCATGCACGCGTGGAAGTTCCCGACGCCGGGGACCATGAGCCCGTCGGCGGCCAGGACCGCGTCGCGGTCGGCGGTCAGCTCGACCCGGGCGCCGACGTGGCCGAGGGCGCGGACGGCCGAGTGGACGTTGCCCGAGCCGTGATCGAGGACGACGACGTGGGGTGTGCTCACTGGTGCTCATCCTTCACGACGGACTCGAAGGAGGCCACCGTACGCGGGTTCGGCCCGATGCGCGGCCCGAGGTCCGGGTCGGCTCCCTCGAGCACGCGACCGCCGGGCAGCCCGAGGACGTCGAGCACCTCGAGCAGCCACGGGAGGTGGGGCAGGTCGACCCGTCCCCACACCTCGCGCACGAGGCGCAGCGGCACCGGCCGGGTGCGCTCACCCGCCGCGGAGGCCAGCACCCGGTGCAGGTGCTCCGGGGTGAGGGCCGGCAGGTCGCCGCCACCGACGACGACGCGGTCCGGACCGCGCAGCGCCCACCGGGTGGCCACGCGGCCCGGGGCGCGGGCGGTCACCCAGGCGACCTCGCCCTCGACGAAGAAGCCGAGGGCAGGGGCGAGGCGGGAGCCGACGTGCCGGGAGGAGAGCAGCTGCACGGCGTCGTCGTAGGGAGCCCGCGCGGCCGTCCGCTCCGCGGCCGGGGTGATGATCGACCACGCGTGGTGCTCGGTGACGTGGCAGGGCACGACACCGCCCCGGACCCAGGCCCGCGCCTGGTTCGCCGGTGCCGCGAGGAGGACGACTCCCCCACCCTGCCGGGTCATCGTGGTGCCGTTCAGAGCGCGCCCTTGGCGCTGGGGACGCCGCTGACCCGGGGGTCGGGGGCGAGCGCCGCACGCAGCGCGCGGGCGAGGGCCTTGAACTGCGCCTCGACGACGTGGTGGGGGTCGCGGCCGGAGAGGACCCGCACGTGCAGCGCGATGCCCGCGTTGAAGGCGAAGGACTCCATGACGTGCCGGGTGAGCGACCCGACGAAGTTGCCCCCGATGATGACGTGCTCCTGCCCGGCGGGCTCGCCGGTGTGCACGACGTAGGGACGGCCGGCGACGTCGACGACCGCCTGCACGAGGGCCTCGTCGAGGGGCACGGTGGCGTCACCGAAGCGGGAGATGCCGCGCTTGTCCCCGAGCGCCTCGCGCACCGCCTGGCCGAGGACGATCGCGACGTCCTCGACCGTGTGGTGGGCGTCGACGTCCACGTCGCCGTCGGCCTCGACGGTCAGGTCGATGAGGCTGTGCTTCGCGAGCGAGAGCAGCATGTGGTCGTAGAAGCGCACGCCCGTGGAGACGGTGCCGGCACCGGTGCCGTCGAGGTCGACGGTCACCTCCACCCGGCTCTCCGAGGTGGCGCGACGCACCGTCGCGGTACGGGGCTGGTTGCTGCTCACGAGGTCTCCTTCAGGGCGGTGTGGGTGGGCACGAGCTCGGCCAGTGCCTCGAGGAAGCGGGTGGTCTCCTCGGGCGTCCCGGCCGTGACCCGCAGGTGGTGCGGGATCCCGACGTCGCGCACGAGCACCCCGCGGTCGAGCAGCGCCTGCCACGTCGCCGCGGCGTCCTCGAGGCCGCCGAAGAGGACGAAGTTCGCATCGCTCGGCACCGGCGTCAGGCCCAGGGCGGCCAGCTCGGTGACGAGCCGGTCGCGCTGGGCCTTGATGGCCTCGACGGTGGCGAGCAGGGCGTCCGCGTGCTCGAGGGCGACCCGGGCGATGGTCTGCGTGGGGGTCGAGAGGTGGTACGGCAGCCGGACCAGACGCAGGGCGTCGACGAGCTCGGGGGCGGCCACGAGGTAGCCCAGGCGACCGCCCGCCAGCGTGAAGGCCTTGCTCATCGTCCGGGTGACGACCAGACGCGGGTGGTCGGCGACGAGCTCGAGCGCGCTCGGGGTCCCCTCGCGGGCGAACTCCGCGTAGGCCTCGTCGACGACGACCAGCGCGCGGGGCGCGGCCGCGAGCATCGCCTCGACGACCTCGAAGGGGAGGGCGCTGCCGGTGGGGTTGTTCGGCGAGCACAGGAAGACCAGGTGCGGGTCGGCCTCCCGCGCCTGCTCCACGGCGGAGTCCACCTCGAGGTCGAAGGTCGTGCCGTCCCGCTGACCGTCGACCCACCGGGTGCCGAGGGTCTCGGTGATGATCGGGTGCATCGAGTAGGCGGGCGTGAAGCCGAGCGCGGTGCGTCCCGAGCCCCCGAAGGCCTGGACGAGGTGCTGGAGGACCTCGTTGCTCCCGTTGCCCGCCCAGATCGTCTCGGGGCGGAGGGAGACGCCGCTCTGCCGGTGCAGGTAGCCCACGAGGGCCGTGCGCAGCCCGGTGAACTCCCGGTCCGGGTAGCGGTTGAGATCTCCGAGGGAGGCCTCGAGCTCGGCGATGGCCGCCCGGACCACCTCCGGAGGGACCGGGTAGGAGGACTCGTTGGTGTTCAGCTGGACGTCCACGTCGAGCTGCGGGGCGCCGTACGGGGTGCGACCGCGCAGCTCCGGGCGGAGCAGCTCCTCGATCTCGCTCATCGGGCGCCCCCTTCGTCCTCGGTGCGGGCGGTGATCGCCTCGCCGTGCGCGGGCAGGTCCTCCGCCTGGGCCAGGGCGACGACGTGCCGCCCGACCCCGGCGAGGGCCTCCTCGGTGTACTCGACGACGTGCATCCCGCGCAGGAAGGACTGGACGGTGAGACCACCGGTGTGCCGCGCGCTGCCGCCGGTGGGCAGGACGTGGTTGGACCCCGCCGCGTAGTCACCGAGGCTCACCGGGCTGAAGGGGCCGACGAAGACGGCTCCGGCGTTGCGGACCCGGGCGGCGACCTCGGCGGCGTCGACGGTGATGACCTCGAGGTGCTCCGCGGCGTAGGCGTCGACGACCCGCAGACCCTGCTCGAGGTCCTCGACGAGGACGATCGCCGACTGCCGCCCCCCGAGGGCCTCGGCGACCCGCTCGCTGTGCTTGGTGGCCCGGGTGCGCCGCTGCACGGCCGCGAGCACGGCCTCGGCGAGCTCGGTCGAGTCGGTGACGAGCACGGACCCGGCCAGGGGGTCGTGCTCGGCCTGGCTGATGAGGTCGGCGGCGACGTGCTCGGGGTCGGCCGTGGCGTCGGCGAGGACCGCGATCTCGGTCGGGCCGGCCTCCGCGTCGATGCCGATGAGTCCCTTGAGCAGGCGCTTGGCCGCGGCGACGTAGACGTTGCCGGGGCCGGTGACGACGCTCACCGGCGCGCACTCGGTCCCGTCGAGGTCGGTG
Organism: uncultured Janibacter sp.; assembly: GCA_964430615.1. Classification (GTDB taxonomy): domain Bacteria; phylum Actinomycetota; class Actinomycetes; order Actinomycetales; family Dermatophilaceae; genus Janibacter. The sequence continues at coordinate 25,565 of CAYSGN010000023.1, forward strand.
AAGCCGTGAGCGAAGCCGGCGACGGCCTGCGCCCCGCCCATCGCCCAGACCTCGTCGACGCCGAGCAGGGCGCACGCGGCGAGGATCGTCGGGTGGGGGTAGCCGGACAGCTCCCCGACGTTCTCCCGCTGCGGCGGGCTCGCGACGGCCAGGGAACCGACCCCGGCGAGCTGGGCGGGCACGACGTTCATCACGACCGAGGAGGGGTAGACCGCGCGGCCGCCCGGGACGTAGAGACCGACCCGCTCGACGGGCACCCAGCGCTCGGTGACCGTGCCACCCGGCACGACCTGGGTCGTGGTGTCCTGCCGCCGCTGGTCTGCGTGCACCGCGCGGGCGCGCTCGATGGAGACCTCCAGGGCGGCCCGCACGTCGGGGTCCAGCCCGTCGAGGGCGGTCTGCAGGGCACTCGTCGGGACGCGGAGGGAGGGGGGCCGCACCCCGTCGAAACGCTCGGAGTACTCGAGCAGGGCCTCGGCTCCGCGCTCGCGCACCGCCGTGCAGATCGGCTCGACCGCATGCTGCGCAGCCGCGACGTCGTACTCGGCCCGGGGCAGGGCCTCGCGCAGCTGGCGGGCGGTGAGCGCGGTGGTGCGCAGGTCGATGGTCGAGAGCATGGCCCCAAGTCTAGATTCGCCCACGCAGCGTCCGATCCGGTGTCTCAGGGGCCGCGTGGACATCCCGCGACACGCCGCTCAGACCTCCCCGTAGAAGATCCGGTCGACGACGCTGCGGGCGTGGCGCGCCGTGCGACGGTAGGACTCCGCGAGGGCGAGCCCGGCCCGTGGTCCCATGCCGACGATGCGTCCGACGCCGTCGGCCTCGCGCAGGTTCGAGGGGACCGACTCGACCGGGCGGCCCCGGAAGAGCATCCCGGCGTTGCGCAGGAGGGAGGCCATGGACCAGGCCTCGCGGAGCACGTCGGCGTCCGCGGGGTCGAGGAGCCCGACCTCGACCGCGGCGGCGAGCGCGGGCAGGGTCCGGGTGGTGCGCAGCTGCGGGTGGGCGTGGGCGTGCTGGAGCTGGAGGAGCTGGATGGTCCACTCGACGTCGGAGATGCCGCCCATACCGAGCTTGAAGTGCGTGCGTCGGTCTGCCCCCCGCGGCAGCCGCTCCCCCTCCATGCGCGCCTTGAGCCGGCGGACCTGCCGCAGCTGCTGGGTCTCGATGCCGCCCTCCGGCCACCGCAGCGGGTCGATGAGCGCCGTGAAGTCCTCGGCCAGCGCGGCGTCGCCGGCCACGGGCCGGGCACGCAGCAGCGCCTGCGCCTCCCAGGTCTCCGACCACCGCTCGTAGTAGCTGGCGTAGGACGCGAGGCTGCGCACCATCGGGCCGCTCTTGCCCTCCGGGCGCAGGTCGGCGTCCAGTCCGAGCGGCGGGTCGGAGCCGGCGCCGCCGAGGAGCTCGCGCAGCCGCACGACGACCGCCAGGGCGGCGTCCTGAGCGGGCTGGTCCTCGACCCCCTCGTGCGGGCGGTGGACGTAGAGCACGTCCGCGTCGGAGGAGTAGCCGAGCTCGTGGCCGCCGAGGCGCCCCATGCCGACGATGAGCAGGTCGGCGCCGAGACCCTCCTCGCGTTGGGCGCCCACCTCGGCGAGGACCACCTCGAGCGCGGCCTCGATCGTCGCCTCGCTGATGTCGGTGAGCGCCTCCCCGACCGCGTCCAGGTCGAGCCGGTCCTGGAGGTCGGCCACGGCGACGCGGAAGACCTCCGCCCGCCGGATCGCCCGGATCGCGGCCACGGCGTCCTCCGCCGCCTCGCGCCGTCCGGCTGCCGAGCGCATCCGTCGCAGCAGGTCCTCGCGGGTGCGTGGGCGCAGCCCGTCCGCCTCGCCGAGCATCTGCACCGCCTCCGGGCTGGCGAGCAGCAGCTCGCCGGCGAAACGACTGGCGCCGAGGGTGTGGGCGAGGACCTGGGCGGCCTCCCCTTCGTCCCGGAGCAGGCGCAGGTACCAGTGCGTGGCGCCCAGCTCCTCGCTGACCTTGCGGAAGGCGAGCAGACCCGTGTCCGGGTCGGCCATCTCGGCGAACCACTCGAGCATCACCGGGAGCAGCTGACGCTGGATGGCTGCCCGTCGGCTCATGCCGTCGGTGAGCACCTCGATGTGGCGCAGTGCCCCGGCGGGGTCGCGGTAGCCGAGCGCGCTGAGGCGCTCCCGGGCCGCGTCGGGGCTCAGCCGGGCCTCGGCCGGGCTGAGCCGGGCGACCGCGGAGAGCAGCGGACGGTAGAAGAGCCGCTGGTGGAGGCGGCGCACCTCCCGGGACTGCTGGGTGCGCAGCCGCACGACCTTCGTCTCGGGCTCGTCCCAGAGGAAGAGGGAGCGCCCGAGCCGGCGCAGGTCGGCCTCGGAGGTCGGCATGAGGTGGGTGCGCCGCAGGTGGTGCAGCTGCACGCGGTGCTCGATGGTGCGCAGCACCCGGTAGGCCTCGTCGAGGACGACGGCGTCGTCGCGCCCGACGTACCCGCCCGCGGAGAGCCGCTCGAGCGCGTCCAGCGTGGTGCGCGAACGCAGCGTCTCGTCGGTGCGGCCGTGGACGAGCTGGAGCAGCTGGACGGAGAACTCGACGTCGCGCAAGCCGCCCGGCCCCAGCTTGAGCTGGCGCTTGGCCTCGGCGGAGGGGATGTGCTCCTCGACCCGGCGCCGCATGGCCTGGACGTCGTCGACGAAGTCCTCGCGCGAGGCGGCCCCCCAGACCATGGGCCCCACGGTGGCCAGGTACTCGGCGCCGAGCGTCGCGTCCCCGGCGAGGTGGCGGGCCTTGAGCAGCGCCTGGAACTCCCAGGTCTTGGCCCAGCGGTCGTAGTAGGCCCGGTGGCTGGCGACCGTGCGCACGAGCGGCCCCTGCTTGCCCTCGGGGCGCAGGGCGGCGTCGACCTGCCAGAGGCTGCCGTGGGCCGTGGGCACGGAGCAGGCGTGCATCATCCGGGTGGCGATCCGGGCGGCCACCTCGAGCGCACGGTCCTCGTCGGCCCCGTCGGCCGGCTCGGCGACGAAGATCACGTCGACGTCGGAGATGTAGTTCAGCTCCCGGGCGCCCGCCTTGCCCATGCCGATGACGGCGATGCGGCACAGCCGGCCCTCCTCGCCCTGCTCGTCGGTGGCGATCCGCACCGCCGCCTCGAGGGCCGAGCCGGCGAGGTCGGCGAGGGCCGCCGCGGTCTCGGGCAGGCCCGCCACGGGGTCCTCGCTCGTGACGTCGAGCGCGGCGATCCCCAGCAGCTGGCGTCGGTAGGCCACCCGCATCGCGTCCTGCGGCTCGAGGTCGCCCGGGTCGGCCACCTCGGCCAGCATCGCCTCGGTGCGCTCCTCAGGGCTCATCGGACCGGCCGTGACGGCATCGTGCCACTGCCGCGGGTGGGCCACGAGGTGGTCGACGAGCGCGGTGGAGATGCCGAGGACACCGATGACGCGGGCACGGACCTGCTCGTCCTCCCGTAGCGCCTCGCGCAGCTCACCGGCCCCCTCCCCCGCGGCCTCGAGCAGCCGGACCAGCCCGAGCAGCGCCGCGTCCGGGTCGGCGGCCCGGGTCAGCGCCCGGATGAGCCGGTCCCGCTCGGCGCCCTCCGCGAGGTCGAGGACGGGGTCGTCGAGCAGCCGCTCGGAGCGCCGGGTGTCCGTGAAGCCTCGCTTGGCGAGGGTGAACCCGGGACGCTGCGGTGGTGTCGAGCTCATGGGCGGATCACAGCCGCGGCAGCAGGTGCTCGAGCTCGAAGGGGGTGACCTGGTGGCGGTAGTCCGCCCACTCCTGACGCTTGTTGCGCAGGAAGAAGTCGAAGACGTGCTCACCGAGGGTCTCGGCGACCAGCTCGCTGTCCTCCATGGCCTCGATCGCCTCGGAGAGGCTCGCCGGCAGCGGGCGGATGCCCATGGCCCGCCGCTCGCGGTCGGTGAGCCCCCACACGTCGTCCTCGGTCTCGACCGGGAGCTCGTAGCCCTCCTCGATGCCCTTGAGCCCGGCCGCGAGCATGACCGCGAAGGCGAGGTAGGGGTTGCACGCCGCGTCCAGGCTGCGCAGCTCGACCCGACTGGAGTTGCCCTTGTTCGGCTTGTACATCGGGACCCGGACCATCGCGGAGCGGTTGTTGTGCCCCCAGGTCAGGTGGGCCGGGGCCTCACCACCACCCCAGATGCGCTTGTAGCTGTTGACCCACTGGTTCGTCACGGCGGTGAACTCGCGGCCGTGCCGCAGCAGCCCGGCGATGAACTGCCGCCCGACCTTGCTCAGCTGGTACGGGGCGCCCGGCTCGTGGAAGGCGTTGGTGTCCCCCTCGAAGAGCGACATGTGCGTGTGCATCCCGCTGCCCGGGTGCTGGGCGAAGACCTTCGGCATGAAGGTCGCGTAGACCCCCTGCTCGAGGGCGACCTCCTTGATCACCGTGCGGAAGGTCATGACGTTGTCCGCGGTGGAGAGGGCGTCCGCGTAGCGCAGGTCGATCTCGTTCTGCCCCGGCGCCCCCTCGTGGTGGCTGAACTCGACGGAGATGCCGACCGACTCGAGCATCGTGATGGCCAGGCGTCGGAAGTCGTGGGCGTCCCCCTTCGGCACGTGGTCGAAGTAGCCCCCGTCGTCGATGGGCACGGGGTGGCCCGTGCGCACGCTGTCCCCGGCGAGGAGGAAGAACTCGATCTCGGGGTGGATGTAGAAGGTGAAGCCCATGTCGCCGGCCTTGTCGAGGGTCCGGCGCAGGACGTAGCGCGGGTCCGAGAGCGCCGCGCTCCCGTCGGGGAGCTGGATGTCGCAGAACATCCTCGCCGTGCCCGGCGCCTCCCCTCGCCACGGGAGGACCTGGAAGGTCGCCGGGTCCGGCTGGGCGAGCATGTCCGCCTCGTAGACCCGGGTGAAGCCCTCGATCGAGGACCCGTCGAAGCCGATGCCCTCGGCGAACGCGCCCTCGAGCTCCGCGGGGGCGATGGCCACCGACTTCAGCGTGCCGAGCACGTCGGTGAACCAGAGCCGGACGAACCGGATGTCCCTCTCCTCGATGGTGCGGAGGACGAACTCCTGCTGACGATCCATGTGCCCATCCTGCACCAGCGACCGACCCGGCCGGGCGCGGCCGGGCCCACCCTCCGGCGAAGGGAGGGTGGGCCCGGACGGGTCGTGCCGATCTGGTGTCAGGTCACTTCGTGCCCGCGCGCACCTGGACGTTCATCCGGTCCGAGTTGGCGGCCAGGACCCTGATCGTCGTCCCGGAGCCGGCGACCTTGGTCGAGCCCATCGGGTTCGCCGAGGACCAGTACCGGTTCGGGTCCGAGTCGTCGAAGACCGGGATGGCCTTCTGCGACTCCACGGTCGAGGGGGTCCCGTTGTGGTGGAAGGTCACCTCGTCGGTGGACTGCTTGCCGAAGGTGGCGTCGAAGGGCTGGCGACGGTTGCCCAGCATGGCGCCGTCCGGGAAGGTCACCGGCGTCGGCCGGGCGTCCACGGGCAGGACCTGGCCGTAGCCGGGGTGCTGGCTCGTGTTGTTGTCCCCGTACTCGTTGTTGATGTACCAGACGAGCAGACCGTCCTGGTAGGGGAAGCGCTCGACCCAGTTCGCCCGGGTGTCGGCCCAGCCGAAGTTGTACGGCCCGGTCTTGAGGTACCTGTCGTACCCCGAGTACTGGCGGTTCTCGGCCAGGTAGTAGCTCTGCACCGTCTTCGAGGTCGAGCCCTCCATGCGGGTGAACCCGTCCGCCGTCCAGCCGTTGTCACCGGACTCGACGTCGTCGGAGAGGATCTCGGAGCCGTCCACGGTGATCGTGATGTCGTCGAGGAAGGCGCCCGGGCGGGTGAGCCCGCCGTCGGTCTGGTAGCGCCACCGGAAGTCGATCTTCTGCCCCGCGTAGTCGCTCAGGTCGTACTCGACCTGGCCCCAGGAGAGGTCGCCCCCGCCGTGGGAGTCGATCTCGGTCCAGGTCGAGCCGCCGTCGGTCGAGACCTCCGCGTAGAGGAAGTCATAGCCCTCCTCGATGTCCGAGCTCAACCACGCCGACAGGGTGGCCGCGTCGGCGTCGGTGAGGTCGATCTCCCGGCTCAGCGAGTTGTTGAGGTTGTCCCCGGCGCCGGACCACCACTCCTGGCTGCCCGAGTGCGGGGTGTTGTAGTCGGTGACGACCTCCTGCTCGGGCAGGAGCACCGCGAGCGCCTGCGGGAGACGGGCATGGTCCTTGTCGGCCGGCCCGAGACCGGTCGTCGTCTTCTCTCCGGGCTCGACCGTCTCGTAGTCGAGCCATCCGAGCTGGAGCTTCTCCCAGGCGCCCATGTACCCGGGGCTGGAGCCGATGTCCTCCGTGCCGTCGCCCAGCCAGCTGCCGGCCGACATGAGGGTCCAGAAGCCGGTGCCGTTGTCACCGCCCGCGGTGTCGTACAGGTCGGGCAGGCCGAGGTCGTGGCCGAACTCGTGGGTGAAGACGCCGAGGCCGCCGTTCTCCGGCTCCGTCGTGTAGT
>CAYSGN010000024.1:0-31935 GCA_964430615.1 uncultured Janibacter sp.
TCATCACGGTCCGGGGCGTCAAAGAGCTGCAGCAGCCGCGGGGGAGAGACCTCGCTCGGGGTGACTCCGACCTTGTGCTCGAAGACCTCGTGCACGGTGTCGACGACGGTGTGCCGTTCGCGCAGGAAGCGTCCGGGCAGGGCCCGGCCGTCGGGGTCGGTGCGGTCCTGGACGAGCACGCGCAGCACGGGTTCATCCTCGACGTCGGTGACCGTCAGGATCGCCAGATCGACCGTCACGCCGGGCCGTGGATAGGTGTCGAGGGGGCGTTGTCGAGCCATGTCTGCACTTTAGCGCGGATCACATGCTAATCTTTAGCTAGGATCACGAGTTAAAGAAGAGGGGAGTGGTCACGATGACGGACATCAACCACGAAGAGCTGGCGGCGGGGGCCGAGGAGATCCACCTGGCGTGGAAGGACTTCGAGCGCCGGCTGCTGACGCTCGTCGAGGCGATGCGCCACCCGCAGGACCGACTGGTCCTCGAGCTCGGCGACAGCCCTGAGGTGCCGACCGTGGAGTTCCGCATCTACCGCGGCAACCTCCTGGCGAAGGTGGGGGAGGACGAGTACACGGAGAACCACGCGCTCGGTCGAGAGCCCCTCGTCCACCGGGCGATCATGCTGCTGCGCAATATCGCCGGCGTGCCGCACCCGCACCTCTTGACCCACCGGGCCACCGGCCCGATCGCCCAGATGTCGCCGGTGCTGGGTCTGGCGTGGACAGGCGGTCCCCGGCCGACTCCGGATTTCTACATCGAGTCCGACCGTGGGCGGCTGATCGACATCGTCGAGGAGCAGCTCATGGAGGTCCATGAGGTCGGTCGCGACGACGTGGACGACCTCTTCATCGAGCACCTCGGCCAGAAGGTCTGGGTTCGCGTGCTGCCCGATGCCCCGGCGATCGAGATCTTCACCCGGGTCACGCACGCTGCCCACTCGCAGCGGCAGGCGGCCGTCGAGGTGGGGATCCTCAACCGCTCCAACCCGTGGGTCTGGTGGCAGGTGGTCGGCCGCGACGTCTTCCAGACGGCGACGGTGGAGTCGATGCCCTTCGCGCCGCACCACCTGATGACGACGTTGGCCGTCTTCCTCAAGGCGATGACCGCCACCCGCGACGACCTGGCGCTGCGCGTCGGCGGGCAGGTGGCCTGATGAAGCTCACCACCGCACAGAACGACCGCGCGTGCGGCGCCCTGCTCGCCTCCGCGGCGGGCGACGCCCTCGGCGCCGGTTACGAATTCGGCTCTGCCGCAATCGGTCCCGAGGGGCCGGCGATGATCGGCGGCGGGCTCGGCAACTTCGCGCCGGGGGAGTGGACCGATGACACCTCCATGACGTGGGCGATCGCGGAGGTCGCGGCGAAGGGGGTGGATCTCCGCGCGGCGGAAGCTCTCGACGACATCGCGCGCGGCTTCATGCGCTGGTACGACTCGCACCCACCGGACGTCGGCATCCAGACCCGCCGCGTCCTCGGTGACCGCACGCTGGCTGAGGCGGCACACCCTGCCGAGACGATGACACGCGTTGCCGCTCGGCTCCACGCCCAGACCGGCCGCACGGGTGGCAACGGTTCGCTCATGCGCACCGCCCCGGTCGCGCTGGCGCACCTGGGCGACCCTGACGCGATCGTCGAGGCAGCGAAGGCGGTCTCGGCGCTCACCCACACCGACCCACAGGCTGGGGAGGCCTGCGCGCTGTGGTCGCTCGCGATCAACCACGCCGTCCTCGAGGGCGAGCTCGATCTGCGCTCGGGTCTCGAGTACCTGCCGGTGGAGGCGCAGTCCTTCTGGACCGAGCGCCTCGACGAAGCCGAGTCGCGCGACCCGGCAGCCTTCACCCCGAACGGCTATGTCGTGACCGCCCTCCAGGCGGCCTGGTCGGCGATCTGCTACACGCCGGTGCCTGAGGACCTGCCGTGCCGGCACCTGCAGCGCGCACTGGCCACCGCGATCCGGATCGGCGACGACACCGACACCGTGGCCGCGATCGCCGGCGGCCTGTTGGGCGCCCGGTGGGGAGCCTCCGCGGTGCCCGCGGGGTGGTGTCGGATCCTGCACGGCTGGCCATGTGCGAAGGGGGAGCGGCTCGTCGAGCTTGCCCAGCTGACTGTGACGGGTGGTCGGTCCGGTCCCAACGGGTGGCCGCTGGCCGTGAGGATCGACTACACGGACTGGGCCGGTCGGGACACGCTGGTCCGGCATCCCCACGACGAAGGGGTGTGGCTCGGCGGCGTCGGTGCGCTCGGCTCCCTGCCGGACGGTGTGACTGCGGTGGTGAGTCTGTGTCTCGTCGGGTCCGGCCAAGTGCCGGAGGGGGTCGAGCACATCCCCTTCCGGCTTATCGACCGGCCCGAGCCGGAGGAGAACCTCAACCTCGAGTTCGTCATCGCCGACGCGACAAGGACCGTCGTGGCCCTACCCGCGGGGTGAGTTCGCGGGTGACTGGATCCCCGTGCACCAGTTCCTAGGATGAAGGAGCACCTCAGAGAACTGGAGAGAACTCCTCTATAGTCGGCCATACCCAGCGAAAACCGGTTCGCTCACGGGAAGGCCTGCCATTATGTCCGAGCCCTGGCTGTCCGCCGACGACATCGCCGCCCACCTCGGCGTCACGAAGGACACGGTCTACTCGTGGATCTCCGACAAGGCGATGCCCGCCCACAAGGTCGGCCGCCTCTGGAAGTTCCAGACGAGCGAGGTCGATGCCTGGGTCCGGGGCGGGGGCGCCGCGGTCGTCGATGACGCACCCCCTCCTGGCTGAGGAACTCCGTCCGGCGGTTCTGTCGGACGGTCCCGATATCCTGATCGACTTTGTTCAAGGCAGAGAGGAGGCACACATCATGAACGCAGCTGCTCGCTATGCGCTGTCGTTCACGAGCGGTGCCCTTCTCGTACGTGAAGCCTTGGTGGCCGCGCCGCTCTACCTGCGAGTGCAGGATTGGGCGAAGGTCCGTGAACTGATCGAGGAGGACAATCTCCTCCAGGCCCGCACGCGCTCGTCGGGGTTCCGGCTCGCCCGTGAGGTCGCTCAGCGACTCTCGGTGCTCACTGATGCCGAGCTCGAGCTGCTCATCGACGCCACGCCGACCGAGCGTGGCTACCTGATGTGGGCCGCTGCCTGCCGCCGTTACGACCTGATCGGCGAATTCGCTGAGGAGGTTGTCCGCGAGCGGTACCTCGTTCTGGCCCAAACGCTCGGCCATGACGACTTCGACAGTTTCATCCGGGGCAAGGCGCTCTGGCATGAAGAAGTGGCCAACCTCAAGGACACCACCTTGCGCAAGCTCCGCTCCACCGTCTTCCGCATGCTCGTCGAGGCGGGCCTGATCTCCGACGACGGCCGCATCAATCAGGCGGTCCTGTCCGCACGGCTCACGGACGCCCTGTCCGACGACCTCCGCTTCTTTCCGACGGGCGGTGCCGCATGACGAATGCCGCCGATCTCCACAAGCAGGAGGAGCACCTGTTCGCTGTCCTCAGCGGGAAGCGCTTCCTTCAGATGGAGGGCCTGAGCAACGAGGTCCCGTTCTTCATTTACCCCTATCCACCCGAGGCGTCCCTCGCGGTGGCGCAGGCGAAGAAGCGCATCAAGAGCAAGCTCGCGACGAAGCACGGCATCACCGTACGCGAGGTCAACCTCTACGACCTGGCCGTCGAGATCCTCAAGGAGCGTGGCGTCTGGGAGCGGGTCCTCCAGGCCGAACCAGACCAGGACAAGGACGACTTCCGCGAGATGCTCCAAGGAATGCTGGACCCGCAGCTCCACATCGCGCCGGCGATCCGCGCCAAGATCGAGGACGGCGAGTTCGACATCTTCTTCCTCACCGGTATCGGTGAGGTCTTCCCGTACATCCGGTCCCACAACGTGCTCAACAACCTTCAGAGCGTCGTGACCGGCAAGCCCATGCTCATGTTCTTCCCCGGCCGCTACGAGCAGTCCGACACCCTCGGGTCGTCACTTGTCCTCTTCGGGCGCTTGAAGGACGACCAGTACTACCGAGCCAAGAACATCTTGGAACAGGAAGCGTGACCCGATGCAGCTGAACGAGATCTTCGCCAAGGACGTCCAGCGCCCAATCGAGGGCGTCATCAAGGCGGACGACGTCGCACACCTGGGCACCGAGGTTGAGGAGTACGTCCTCACCAACGAGGCCGCCAAGGGCCTCGAGCTTCTTCTCGAGGCCTATACGAACTACACCAACGCCAACGGTGTCTGGATCTCGGGCTTCTTCGGCTCCGGTAAGTCGCACCTGCTCAAGATGCTCGCGCATCTCCTCGGGGACGTCGAGGGTCAGGAGTTCGACCGTGCACAGGTCTCCGAGAGCTTCCGGTCCAAGGCGACGGGTGCATTTCTCCCCGCCCTGCTGACCAAGGCTGAGCGCATCCCAGCCAAGAGCCTGCTGTTCAACATCGACCAGAAGGCAACGCTCATCACCAAGGACCAGACCAACGCCTTGCTCAAGGTCTTCGTGAAGGTCTTCGACGAGAGCCGGGGCTACTACGGCAACCAGGGCCATGTCGCGCGCTTTGAGCGGGACCTCGATACGAGGGGCCAATACGAAGGGTTCAAGGAGGCGTTCGAGCGCATCGCGGGCATCCCGTGGTCGCAGGGTCGGGAGCAGAGTGCCCTCGAGGGCGCGAACATCGACGCCGCATTCGCTGAGATCAACGGTGAGGCGACCACCGGCATCATCAAGCAGTATCAGGCGGCGTACGCCGTCTCGATCGAAGACTTCGCGGACGAGGTCAAGGCATGGCTCGACAAGCAGCCCGACGGCTACCGCCTCAACTTCTACGTCGACGAGGTTGGCCAGTTCATCGGCTCCAACACCCACCTGATGCTCAACCTCCAGACCATTGCCGAGAGCCTCAACACCAAGTGCGGCGGGCGCGCCTGGGTGATGGTCACCTCTCAGGAGGACATGGACAAGGTCGTCGGCGACCGCACCCGGCAGCAAGGCAACGACTTCTCCAAGATCCAGGCGCGCTTCAAGACCCGCGTGAAGCTCACCAGCGCGGATGTCGAGGAAGTCATCCGCAAGCGCCTGCTGGAGAAGAACGGCACCGGAGAGACTGCACTCCAGGCGATCTACGCCGTCGAGTCGGCCAACTTCAAGACGCTCTTCGACTTCGTCGACGGCGCGAAGACCTATCGCAACTACACCGACGAGGCACACTTCGTCGGCACCTACCCGTTCGTCAGCTACCAGTTCCCGCTGTTTCAGGCGGCGATCGAGGGCATCTCTGACCACAACGTCTTCGAGGGACGCAACAGCTCGGTCGGCGAGCGGTCGATGCTCGGCGTCGTCCAGCAGGTTGCCAAGGACATCGGCGACGTCGAGGTGGGCACGTTGGCCACCTTCGACCACATGTTCGCCGGCATCCGAGCCTCCCTGAAGTCCGCCGCGCAGCGTTCCATCGACGTCGCCGAGCGCAACCTGGACAACCAGCTCGCCATCCGGCTCCTCAAGGCACTGTTCCTCGTGAAGTACGTCGACAGCTTCCAGGCCACCCCGCGCAACCTGACCGTGCTCGTCTACGACCGGTTCGGCCTCGATTTGCCCGCACTCGCCGAGGACGTCAAGGAGGCTCTTGCCGAGCTGGAGCGGCAGACGTACATCCAGCGCAACGGGAACGTCTACGAATACCTGACCAACGAAGAGCAAGTGATCGAGGAGGAGATCAAGAACGTCGACATCGACGCCTCCGAGGTCAGCGCCCAGCTCTTCAAGATCCTGTCCGGCGACGTGATCAAGACGAACAGGATCCGGTACGCCAAGAACGGCCAGGACTTCCCGTTCGGCTTCAAGCTCGATGACCAGGTCCACGGTCCGCAGAAGGAGCTCTCGGTGCACTTCATCACCCCGGAGTACCCGTACGAGCCGGAGCAGATCCGGATGCATAGCGCGGGCAAGGACGAACTCCGGGTCATCCTCGACCCGGACGACCGCCTGCTTTCGGACCTTCGTCTGCTGCTGAAGACCGACAAGTACACCAAGCGGAAGCGGACCACTTCGCTTTCGGCGATCGAGGAGCAGATCCTCCAGTCGAAGGCCACGCTGAACCGCGAGCGCGAGAAGGAACTGGTACAGCGGATCCGGAGCGCGGTGGGCAAGGCCTCCGTCGTCATCAACGCCGCCGATGTTCCCGCGTCCTCGCAGGATGCGGTCGGCCGCGTGACCGAGGGGTTCCAGGAACTCATCAGTCGCACCTACACCCAGCTCAAGCTCCTCGGTGGCGTCACCTACGGCGAGCAGCAGGTCGCGGGTGCTGCCAATCCGGACAGCGGCCTGTTCGACGCCGACGCGCTGCTCAAGATCAACCAGCCCGCCGAGGAGGTCCTGTCAACGATCCTTCGCAAGGACGCTCAGGGCGAGCAGGTGACGATGAAAACCATCGTCGACACCTTCCAGGCGAAGCCCTACGGCTGGGATCTCGGGTCGATCGAGGTCATCGTGGCTTCGCTGATCGGTGCATCGAAGATCACCGTGACAGTCGATGGCAACGTCCTGAAGCGCAGCGAGGTCGCCAACGCGCTGCGCAACACGCAGAAGCACGGTCACGAGATCCTTGCGCCGCAGAAGAGCTTCGACGAGCGCAAGGTCGCCAGCTTCCGCAAGTTCTGCACCGACTTCTTCGACGAGGGCAACGCCCCGAAGGATCCGCTGGAGCTTGCTCGCCACGGTGCGGACAAGCTGAAGGGCAAGCTCGATGAGCTGAAGACAACGATCAGTGGTTCGAAGTACCCGTTCGTCGAGCAGCTCAGCGGCCCCATCAGCCTCCTCGAACAGGTCGTGGGCAAGCCCGACGACTGGTACCTGAGCGGCTTCACCCTCGGTGACGACCTGCTCGAAGCCAAGGAGAACCTGATCGACCCCATCCAGTCGTTCCTGCACGGAGCGCAGAGGTCGATCTACGACGACGCGGCAATGCTCCTTTCGACGCACAGCAGCAACCTCAGCTACCTGCCGCAGGGCAGCGACGAGCCCATCAAGACCGCTCTCGCCGACCCCAACGCTTTCCGCGGCAACAAGATGGCCATGCTCAAGCAGGGAACCGACCACCTTCGCAGCCAGATCGACGGCATCGTTGCTACGAACCGAGCGACGGTGACGGCGGCCATCGAGGGCCGCAAGACCGAGCTGCTCGGCAGTAGCTACTACGCCTACGCAACGGAAGAGGCGCAACGGCGGGTGACGCAGCGCATCGATCAGACGCTCCACCGTGTCGCCACCGAGAGCCAGGTAGCGCTCATCCTTCAGATCGGTTCGAACTTCGAGGCGAGTGAATACCCGTCGTTGCTCGACCTGCTCGCTGCTTCCCCCGTGCAGCCCGACCCGGAGCCGGCGCCCAAGAAGCAGACAGTGTCCGTGAAGACGATCGCGGTTCCGGGCGCTTCAGGCGTTCTCGAGTCTGAGGAGGACGTCGACAAGTACATCGCCGCGCTGCGAAGCGCGCTCATCCAGACCCTCAACGACGGAAAGCGAATCACCCTCTGATGGAAACCGCACCGCTGAAAAACTTCGCTACTTGGGCTCGCAAAGAGCTCATCCGCGAGGTCACCGCGCGCATCGCCGCGGTGCTGGCGCCCGGATCGTCGGAGCGAGTGGAGCAGGCGAAGGCGGTTGCCTCCTTGGAGAAGGCAGTCACGGCTGCCGGTGGTGGAGACAAGGGCCGCGCTGCGGTGGCCGACAAGGTCGCCTACACCTGGTTCAACCGGATCATTGCCCTCCGCTTCATGGACGCCAATGGCTACACCGGGATCGGCGTTGTCTCGCCTCAGGCAGGTGTCGAGGTGGGTCAGCCCGAGGTCCTCGCCGAAGCCAAGCGCGGAGTGATCGACTCAGAGGTTGTTGGCGACGGGATTCTCAAGACCGTGGCCGCCTTGCTCGACGGAACTCGCGCGAGTGGTGATCCGCAAGGCGAGGCGTACGCGCTGCTGTTGGAGGCGTACTGCAACTACTGGCACAAGGCCATGCCGTTCATGTTCGAGCGCGAGGGTGACTTCACGGAGATGCTTGTCCCGGCGAACCTGCTCGCCGACGACTCAGTGCTCAACCGCTCGGTCAAGGTGCTGACCGAGGACGTCTGCCAGGACGTCGAGGTCATCGGGTGGCTTTACCAGTTCTACATCTCCGAGCGGAAGGGCGAGGTCTTCGCCGGGTTCAAGAAGAACAAGAAGGCCGGCGCGGACGAGATCCCGGCCGCCACGCAGCTCTTTACCCCGCACTGGATTGTTCGATACCTCGTCGAGAACTCCCTCGGCCGCCTCTGGATGCTCAACCGGCCGAACTCGGGCCTAATCACTCAGATGGACTACTACATCGCCCCGGTCGACGAAGAGACCGATTTCCTCAAGATCACCAGGCCCGAAGAGCTGAAGGTCATCGACCCGGCCTGCGGGTCGGGTCACATGCTGACCTACGCTTTTGATCTGCTCTACGCGATCTACGAGGAGGAGGGTTTCGGCCCCGCCGACATTCCGGGCCTCATCCTCGCGAACAACCTCTACGGCACCGAGATCGACCCACGTGCCGGCGCCCTGGCCGGGTTTGCACTCTCGATGAAGGCACGAGCCAAGCAACGCACGTTCTTCAACAAGCAAGTCGAGCCGAACATCTGCGTGATCGAGCCGGTTTCATTCAGCGCAGACGAACTCGATTTCCTGATGACCAAGGGCGGGGACAAGTACGCCGAGGCCGAGTTCTGGAACCAGTTCGCCGAAGCCGACACCATCGGATCGCTCGTTCAGCCTGATGCCGACCTGACCGCGCGAGCTTGCCGCCACTTGGACACGCTGGAACACGGAGGGGATCTGCTCCGTTCAGAGCAAACGATCCCTAAGGCTGAGCGCGTCGCTAGGCAAGCCGAGGTTCTGACGCCGCGATACGCCGTGGTGATTGCGAACCCGCCGTACATGGGCGGTGGGAACATGGGGTCTCTGCTGTCGGCGTTCGCGAAGGAGTTCTATCCGGCCAGCAAGGCGGACTTGTTTGCAATGTTTATCGAGCGGGCTCTGCAGCTTGTTCGTGCGCGAGGCATGGTCGCCATGATCACCATGCAAGGTTGGGCGTTCCTGTCCTCGTACGAGAAGCTTCGGGGGGCGGTCTTGTCCAGAGCCTCCCTTGAGACCTTTGCGCACTTGGGGACCAGCGCGTTTGACAGCATCGGCGGAGCAGTCGTCTCGACTGCGGCGTTCGTCTTGGAAGATGGCGGGGACCAAAAGTTGGACACGGCCTTCGTCCGGCTGACCGAGGGCCGGAACGAAGCTGAGAAGGAAAGCCTGCTGCGCGCTTGCGCCCAGGGCGCAGGTCGAGGCTCGTTCTTCGCTGTCTCACTCGCAGCGCTCAGTGCCATCCCTGGCCGCCCATTCGCATACTGGGTGTCTGATGCCGCATTGAACACGATCCGAGAGTTCCCTCAGCTCTCGGAGATTGCGAAGCCTCGGCAGGGTCTCGCCACATCCGACAACAATCGTTTCCTCAAGCAGTGGTGGGAGCCCGGCTTCGGCAGCGTTGGCCTTGGCCTGAGCGACCGAGCGGCAGCTCTTGAGTCGCGGAAGCGCTGGTTCCCATGCCAGAAGGGCGGCTCCTACAGAAAGTGGTACGGGAACCACTCGATCGTCGTGGACTGGCACAATGATGGTGCAGCCATGCTCGAACTCGCGACGAAGCTCTACCGGTCGCCGACCCGGACCATCAAGAACATGCAGTTCTACTTCCGGGAAGGCGGAACCTGGTCGACGATTTCAGCCAACTCTTTCGCGATGCGGTACAGCCCGCCCGGGTTCATTTCTGAAACGAAGGGGGCCATCTGTTTCGCAGACGACCCCGACGTTCTCCAAGCCGTGATCGCGTACGCAAACAGCACCACCGCTGACTATTTCCTCGGCATCAGTTCGCCGACGTTGGACTTCCACGAGGGGCCGGTCGGGCGATTGCCCTTTGACCCCATGCCGAACCCTGACGTGGTTGTCCGCGCCCGCAGGTGCATCGAGATTGCGCGGGAGGATTGGGATTCGCAGGAGGAGTCGTGGGACTTCGCGATGTCTCCACTGGTCGAAGCTTGGAGGACTGGTGGCGGAGACTTGCTGCACGCGCTTGGCGTTCTTCGGTCTCGTCAGATGGCGATGGTCGATGAGCTTCGCAGTCTGGAGGAGAAGAACAACAGCTACTTCGCCAGCACCTACGGGGTCGACGGGGACTTGGCCATCAGTGTTGCGCCCGACGAGGTGACTCTTGTTGGTAATCGGGACTTCCGCTTTGGTGCGCTGGCGGAGGCAACGGCACGCGAGTCCGCGATGTGCTCCGCCATTATCGAGGACCTCGTCTCCTACGCCGTTGGCTGCATGTTCGGTCGCTACAGCCTCGACGAACCAGGGCTGATCCTCGCCGACCAGGGCGCGACGTTGAATGACTACCTCGCGAGGGTCCCGTCACCCACCTTCACGCCGGATGCCGACAACGTCATCCCGATTGTGGACGGCGACTGGTTCGAGGACGACATCGTCGAGCGGTTCCGCCGGTTCCTGCGCGCCGCATTCGGTGAGCAGCACTTCGAGGAAAACTTGCGGTTCGTCACCGAGTCGCTCGGCGTGAGGAACATTCGCGACTACTTCGTGAAGTCCTTCTACAAGGACCATGTGCAGCGATACAAGAAGCGCCCGATCTACTGGCTCTTCTCTAGCCCCAAGGGGTCGTTCAACGCGCTGATCTACATGCACCGCTACACCCCGTCGACCGTCTCAACGGTGCTGAACGAGTACCTGCGAGAGTTCCAGGCCAAGATCAAGGCGAGTCTTGACCATGCCGAACGTTCGAACAATGCGAAGGAAGCCGATCGGCTCCGCAAGGTCCTTCTGGAGCTCGACGAGTACGAGCACGACGTGCTCTACCCCCTGGCATCGCAGAACATCGCCATCGACCTCGATGACGGGGTGAAGATCAACTACCCGAAGTTCGGCAGTGCCCTGAAGAAGATCGTGGGCTTGGAGGCGACTGTATGAGCGAAGTCACCGCTGTCCGTCCGCACCTGGAGCGCCGATTCGCAGAGCAACGGGTCGTGTTCTGGCACGACCCTCAAGGCCAGTACGCGTCCGACCTCGACGTGCTCGACTTGCCGGGAGTCACCGTTCTGCGTGTCGCCAATGACGAGTACGGCATCAAGCATCGGTTGCTCCACCAGCAGCCTGACGGCAAGTTCCTCGTCTATCGCACCGGTCAGCCGCCCGCGGGCACAAGCAACTGGCTCCTCGATCTCGAGCTGGCCTACGGCGTATTTACCGCCGACCGAAGCTCGCTTGTGGCGCAGGACCTCGGGCTGAGTGCAGATGGCATCGAGGAAGTTGTGCAGGCTCATGAGAAGTTCTTCAACGCGAGCAAGCGCGTCCAGAACCTCAAGGCACTGCTGACACCTGACGATGACGCCGCCCGGCTTCGAGCCAAGATGTCCGCGGTCGTGCTCGGTCAGAAGGAGCACAATCTTCTTGAGATCACCCGGACGCTGCTCATCGAGAACGCCAAGGGCGGGCGCACCAAGTACGACGCGCTCGTCGACTATGGCCTGGACGATTTCTACTGGCGAGGCGTCGCGTCGATCTATGGCTACGAGGCGACCTTGTCGAGCGTTGACGACTTCACTCTCTGGACCTTCCGCAAGGCCATCGATGGCTTTAGGTCCGACCGCCCCGGCGGACTCCAGAATATTCAGCTGGACTTTGCGAGCTTCCGCAACGACCGGCGCAGCCAACAGGCACTCGCGACCCTGGCGAGGCGCGCGTCCGCCGACCTCGACTACAAGGCAAGTATTGAGGAAGCCGGATTCCGCGAGCTCGTAGCCGTCGACCTGTTCGAGGAGACCGATCGCAAGATCATCGCGGACCTCGCGCGAGCTGTAACGGAACAGACGGTCACCGCCCGTGAGGTAGCCGAAGTGGTCCGTGCACGCCAGAGCAGCGTGTGGATCGACGGCTATCGCCAGCTCTACACGGCGATCGCAGCTGCAGCAGACCTATTGTCGGAATTGAACACGCTCGACTTCACGTTCTCGACGTTCGACGAGGCGTTGGAGCGCTACCGCACCGAGTGGTTCCGCATCGACCAGCTTTACCGCCAGTTCACCTACGCCCGCCGAACTTTCGAGGGACCGCACCCACTCGACCCGCTGCGCGAGCAGGTTGAGAAGCGCTACACCAACAAGTTCGTCTACGAGCTGGGCACCGCCTGGCAGAAGCAGGTCGACGAAGCCGAGTCCTGGCGCTCCGCCACAGTCAGGTCGCAGAGGTCGTTCTATGGCGACTATGTCGAGCAGCTGGTCCGCGAGGACAAGAAGGCGGTCGTCATCATCTCCGACGCGCTCCGTTACGAGGTCGCCGAGGAGTTGGGCTCGCGCATCCGAAAGGAGGACCGATTCGTCGCGGAACTCGAGGCGGTTCTGGGGGTCCTGCCCAGCTACACACAGTTGGGGATGGCGGCCCTCTTGCCGCATCGAACGCTCAGGCACTCGCTGGACGGCAAGACGGTCCTTGCCGACGACCAGTCGACCAACGGGACCGCATCCCGCAAGAAGATCCTGGAGGCGGTCGGCGGAACGGCGATCCAGGCCGAGGACTTCAAGGCGCTGAGCCCGGAGGAACGGCGTGAGCTCTTCAGGAACAACCGCGTCTTGTACGTCTACCACGACGTCATCGACGCCACCGGTGACAAGCAGGGCACCGAGCGTCGAGTGTTTGAGGCGGCTGAGCAGGCGCTCGGCGAGCTGGTCGACCTGGTGAAGAAGGCGGCGAACGCCAACGCCACCAACATCTTCGTCACCGCCGACCACGGATTCCTGTTCCAAGACGAAGAGTTGCCCCAGCAGTTCTTCCTCTCTGAGGCTCCACACGGCGACAAGATCCTGGTCAAAAACAAGCGCTACGTCCTTGGTCACGGACTCAAGGTCGACTTCGCGTTCACCACGTTCAGTGGAGTCCAGCTCGAACTCGACAGCGACATCGAAGTGCAGATCCCCAAGTCGATCCACCGGCTCCGCCTGCCCGGCGGCGGTACACGCTTCGTGCACGGGGGAGCGACCTTGCAGGAGGTCGTCGTTCCGGTGCTCGCGGTCAACAAGAAGCGCAAGAGCGACACCCGTTTGGTCAACGTCAAGGTGCTGCCCGACACCGACAAGATCACCACGGGACAGCTTGTCGTGAAGTTGTTCCAGTCCGAAGCGGTCAGCGACAAGGTTCAGGCGCGCGTGCTGCGCGCAGGTCTTTACGTTGGGGAGACCCTGATCTCCAACGATCCTCAGCCGGAGCTGACCTTTGACTCCGCTTCGGGCGAGCAGCGTGACCGCTACCAGAGCATCCAACTCCTGCTGAACAAGGATGCCAACGACTACAACAACCGCGCCGTCGAGTTCCGGCTCGAAGAGCGCATCCCAAACACGAACCAGTGGCGCGTCTACGAGAAGGCGATCTACACCCTCAAGCGCTCGTTCACCTCGGACTTCGACTTCTAGGACCGACATGGAAACTGCACCATTGAAGACCTTCGCGACGTGGGCTCGTAAGGAGCTCATCCGCGAGGTCACCGCGCGCATCGCCGCGGTGCTGGCGCCTGGATCTTCAGAGCGAGTGGAGCAGGCGAAGGCGGTTGCCTCCTTGGAGAAGGCAGTCACGGCTGCCGGTGGCGGAGACAAGGGCCGCGCTGCGGTCGCCGACAAGATCGCCTACACCTGGTTCAACCGGATCATCGCTCTCCGCTTCATGGACGCCAACGGTTACACCGGGATCGGCGTTGTCTCGCCTCAGGCAGGTGTCGAGGTGGGCCAGCCCGAGATCCTCGCCGAGGCCAAGCGCGGAGTGATCGACGCCGAGATCGTTAGCGACGCGATTCTCAAGACCGTGGCCGCCCTGCTCGACGGAACTCGCGCGAGTGGCGATCCGCAAGGCGAGGCGTACGCGCTGCTGTTGGAGGCGTACTGCAACCACTGGCACAAGGCCATGCCGTTCATGTTCGAGCGCGAGGGTGACTTCACGGAGATGCTTGTCCCGGCGAACCTGCTCGCCGACGACTCAGTGCTGAACCGCTCGGTCAAGGTACTGACCGAGGACGTCTGCGAGGACGTCGAGGTCATCGGCTGGCTCTACCAGTTCTACATCTCCGAGCGGAAGGACGAGGTCTTCGCCGGGTTCAAGAAGAACAAGAAGGCCGGCGCCGACGAGATCCCGGCCGCCACCCAGCTCTTCACCCCGCACTGGATCGTCCGCTACCTCGTCGAGAACTCTCTCGGCCGACTCTGGATGCTCAACCGCCCGAACTCGGGCTTGATCACCCGGATGGACTATTACATCGCCCCGGTCGACGATGAGACCGACTTCCTCAAGATCAGCAAGCCCGAAGAACTGAAGGTCATCGACCCGGCCTGCGGCTCGGGTCACATGCTCACCTACGCCTTCGATCTGCTCTACGCGATCTACGAGGAGGAGGGCTACGGTCCCGCCGAGATCCCCGGCCTGATCCTGACTCACAACCTCTACGGCACCGAGATCGACCCGCGCGCCGGCGCGCTCGCCGCGTTCGCGCTGACGATGAAGGCCCGCGGCAAGCAGCGCACCTTCTTCAGCAAGCGAGTCGAACCGAACGTCTGCGTCATCGAACCGATCACCTTCAGTCCCGACGAGTTGGCCTTTCTCGTCACGAAGGATGGCGACCGTCACGCGGAGGAGGCGTTCTGGAACCAGTTCGCTGAAGCAGACACCCTCGGAGCGCTCATCCAACCCGACCCAGAGTTGACCGCCCGGCTCGCGCGCCACCTCGAAACACTCGACGACCACGGGGACCTACTCCGAACCGACACACTCGACTGGGCGCGCGAAGTGGTCCATCAGGCTAGGTATCTTTCGGCGAGCTTTGCGATCACGGTCGCCAATCCGCCTTATATGGGCTCGCGGAACATGAGCCCAGAGATGCGGGATCTTGCTGAGGCTGCCTTCCCCGCGAGCAAGGCAGACCTGTATTCGATGTTCATGGAGAAGGCCGTTGCGCAGGCAGCGCCTGCTGGGTACGTGGCGATGGTCACCATGCAGAACTGGATGTACTTGGCGTCTCACTCGACGCTTCGTCGACAGCTCGTGAACTCGGCCTCGATTGTTTCGATGGCGCACCTCGGATCCCGCGCGTTCGAAACGATTTCAGGCGAGGTCGTCGCGACGACCGCTTTCGTGATCAGGAACGCGCCGTCAGCGGTGCCAGGCGAGTACTTCCGACTCACGGAACTGGGGTCGCGTGACAAGGACCAGGCCCTGTTGAACGCCGCGAAGGGACACGAGACAAACCGACGGTACGTCGCCCTGTCCACGGACTTTGCTCTGATTCCGGATTCCCCGATCGCCTACGACTTCTCTGAGGATGTTCGACGCCTGTACAGGCACAACCGTTCTCTCGGCGAGCGGGTTGACCTGAAGCAGGGGATGGCCACAACGAACAACGCACGTTTCGTGCGTTTGTGGCACGAGGTGTCCAACGGAGCGATCTGTCGTGGTGCCTCGGACACATCCGCAGTCCACGAACGAGGGGGCTCCTGGGTCCCGTACAACAAGGGTGGAACGCCCGTCAGTTGGTACGGGAACCAGGAGTTCGTAGTCCTGTGGAAGGACCGTGCAAGTGCATTGGCCACGGTCCGTCCACGGTCGGTCCTTGAAAATCGATTCTTCTTCCGGCCATCCGTGTCGTGGTCGAACATCGGAACGTCGGGCCCGAAGTTCCGCTATTACCCCGAAGGCTTTGTATTCGACGTCGCCGGCATGTCGGCGTTCCCGAATGGCGACACAGAGCGGCTACATCTGCTCGGGTATCTCAACTCGACGATTGCCGGCCGACTGCTCCAGACGCTTGCGCCCACCGTCAACTACCAGATCGGGGACATCGCGAAGCTGCCCTACGTGGGCGAAGGCCCTGATCGCGTCGCGGAGATTGTCCGTGAGCTGATCTCGATGCGGGCTTCGACGTGGCGCGTCAGGGAATCGTCGTGGGAGTTCAGTAGCAACCCTGTTGTCCAGACCGGTCTGCCGCGAGTTGCCAATGCTGTCGATGCCAACATCGCGGCCACCAGCGCCGCCGAGGCGTTGATCGCGAAGCTTGAGCGCGAAAACGATGCTGCATGGTCCGATCGCCTCGGGGTGGGCCACTCGGATGGTGACGCGGTCGCGGCGATCAATCCCGATCCCGAGGACCTTGTCGTCGATCTCGTCTCGTATGCGGTTGGTTGCATGTTTGGGCGTTACAGCCTCGATGAGCCGGGGCTGATCCTCGCGGATCAGGGTGCGACGTTGCGGGACTATCTGGCGACGGTCCCAGCGCCGACGTTCATGCCGGATGCGGACAACGTCATCCCGATCGTCGATGGGGACTGGTTCGAGGACGACATCGTCGAGCGCTTCCGCCAGTTCCTTCGCACGGCGTTCGGGGAGCAGCACTTCGAGGAGAACCTGCGCTTCGTCACCGAGTCGCTGGGTGTGAAGAACCTCCGCGACTACTTCGTGAAGTCGTTCTATAAGGACCACGTCCAGCGCTACAAGAAGCGGCCGATCTACTGGCTGTTCTCTAGCCCCAAGGGATCCTTCAACGCGCTCATCTACATGCACCGCTACACGCCCTCCACCGTGTCCACCGTGCTCAACGAGTACCTGCGTGAGTTTCAGGCCAAGCTCAAGGCCAGCGTTGAGCACGCCGAGCGCTCCAGCAGCGCGAAGGAAGCCGACCGCCTTCGCGCGATCTTGCTGGAACTCAATGAGTACGAGCACGACGTGCTCTACCCGCTGGCTTCGCAGAACATCGCGATCGACCTCGATGACGGCGTGAAAACGAACTATCCGAAGTTCGGGCCCGCCCTCAAGAAGATCCCCGGCCTGGAGGCAACCGAATGAGCGAGAATCAAGACCTCGAAGGCCGCGGTGGTGGCCTCGCGACCGAGGAAGCGGCGGACCAGACCCCAGAGCAGACAGCCCTCGACAAGAAGATCAATCGGCACTTCGCTGGCGTGGTCGTTCGTAAAGACCTAGTCAAGGCAGTCAAGGGCAACGCGATCGTTCCGTCGTACGTCTTGGAGTACCTGCTCGGCCAGTACGCCGCCTCCGACGACGAGGCCACCATCCAGGCCGGCATCGGCTCGGTGCGGCAGATCCTGGCCGATCACTACGTCCACCGGAACCAGTCGGAGCTCGTGAAGTCGACCATCCGCGAGCGCGGCCGGTACAAGATCATCGACAAGGTCACGGTCACCCTCAACGACAAGGAAGACCGATACGAGGCCGAGTTCTCCAACCTCGGAATCAAGGGCGTCATCGTCGAGGCGGCCACTGTCAATGCCCACCCCAAGCTCCTCGTCGGCGGCGTCTGGTGCATCTGCGACATCGACTACTTCCACTTCGACGACGCCCGTGTCGTTCCGTGGCAACTCGGCTCACTCAAGCCGATCCAACTGTCCAACTTCGACTTCGACAGCTACACCTCTGCGAGGCGCGAGTTCACCACCGATGAGTGGATCGATCTGCTGATCCAGTCCATCGGCCTCAACCCCGAGCTATTCGGCCGGCGCGCCAAGCTTATCCAGCTCGTGCGGCTGATCCCGTTCGTCGAGCGGAACTACAACCTGGTCGAGCTCGGCCCCAAGGGAACGGGTAAGTCGCACATCTTCTCTGAGTTCTCCCCGCACGGCATGCTGATCTCCGGCGGAGAGGTGACCGTCCCCAAGCTCTTCGTCAATAACTCCAACGGCCGCATTGGCCTGGTCGGCTACTGGGATGTCGTGGCATTCGACGAATTCGCGGGCAAGAAGAAGCGCACGGACAAGGCGCTCGTTGACATCATGAAGAACTACATGGCGAACAAGTCGTTCTCGCGCGGTGTGGAGACCTTGGGCGCCGAGGCATCGATGGTCTTCGTGGGCAACACCTCCCACAACGTGCCACACATGCTCAAGCACTCCGACCTGTTCGTTGAGCTGCCCGAGAGCTACCACGACTCGGCGTACCTCGACCGCCTGCACTTCTACATTCCGGGCTGGGAAGTCGACACGATCCGCGGCGAGATGTTCTCGGACGGGTATGGGTTCGTGGTCGACTACATCGCCGAAGTGCTCAAGTCGATGCGGAACGCCGACTACTCCGACCGCTACCAGGAGCACTTCACGCTCGGCTCCGACATCTCCACGCGTGACCGCGACGGCATCCACAAGACGTTCTCGGGCCTGATGAAGATCATCTACCCGCACGGGGAGGCCACGAAGGACGAGATCGAGGAGATCCTTCGGTTTGCCGTCGAGGGGCGCAAGCGGGTCAAGGACCAGATCCTGCGCATCGACACCACGATGGCCGACGTGAAGTTCGGCTTCCTCGACAAGGCCGGCAAGTGGCACGCAGTCACGACCTTGGAGGAAGACGAGTACCCCGCGTACTACCACCAGAGCCGTCGCGACCATGGCGGGAGCGACGCGACGGACGCCAGCGCACCTGGCGGGGGAGAGGCAGAGGTTTCGGCCCCCGGCGAGGACGCCGCCAGCCCCGAGCCACTCTTCGAGGGCCATCGCGAGTTCCAGGAGAACCAGCGCGGCGTCTCCTACGAAACCCTCCTGCTGCCGTACCTCGCCGGGGCGTCCGAGATTGCGATCGTCGACCCGTACATCCGGCAGTTCCACCAAGCTCGCAACCTCATGGAGCTGATCGAGGCGCTGGCCCTCGTGAAGGACCCGGCAGATGAGCTGAAGGTCTTTCTCGTCACGAGCGAGAACACCGACGGTCCGGAGAAGCTACAGAAGCAGATGGAGTTCCTGCTTCGGGTGAAGCAGGCGGCTGCAGTCGCCGGGATCACGCTCGACGTGAAGTTCGATGGCACGATCCACGACCGCTCGATCGTCGCGAACTCCGGCTGGCGCATCAATCTCGGACGGGGGCTCGACATCTTCCAGTACGTCCCGAGCGACGCATTCGACCTCGCGGTGAAGCTCCAGCAGTACCGCCAGGTCAAGGCCTTCGGCGTGACATACATCCGTGAGGAAGAGAGCGCCTGATGACCACGGGCGCGCAGCCGATCGACTCGGAGGACGAAGGCCCGAAGGGTGTCTTCTTTGTCGGCGGCACCATCAAGGAGGTCCTCACCACTGCCGAACCGCCTGGCGTTCGAGATCATCTGAGTTCTCTTCTGCAGGTGAAAAATCTGGTTGTTCTTCTCGGTTCTGGCGCTTCCTTCCACCTGGGGTCGCCACAGACGCGGAATCTCACCAACGCGCAGGTTCTCGACCTCATCAAGGACGCCGGCGGTGAGCCCACCGCCGCCGACGCGACAATTCTCGCCACCATCAACCCCACCGACAGCGGAGACCTGGAGCAGTTGCTCAACGGGCTCCAGCTGGCTGCATCGCTTGCGACTCAAGCAGGACAGGATGCGGTGATGCTCGGATCAGGATCTGCCGCGGCGTCCTGCCCGAAGGAGCAGGTCGACGGCCTTCGGCAGCGGGTAAACCGGGCGCTCGCCGAGGCATGTCGTCTACCGAAGAACGGCACGCATCTGGACCCGCCGTTCGACACTGACCCGCTCCACGCACACCGAACGTTCTTCTCAAGGATCCTTCGTAGCCGTCGCTCCAACCTGCCGCGCCCACGGGTCTTCACCACCAACTACGACCTCGTTATCGAGAGTTCCCTCGACGAGTTGGGCTATCCGTACATCGACGGCTTCAGTGGCACGGTGGATCGCCGCCTCAACCTCGCGTTCTATGGTCTCGACTTTCACCGAGTCGAGACGACGACACAGTCGGTCCTCGCTCGTGCCGAGGGTGCGATCTACCTGCACAAGGTTCATGGCAGTCTCAACTGGAGGGCGTCAACCTACGCCGATCGGTTGACTGGACTCGAGTCCCTGGAGGTAAAGCAATGCGACGCCACCGCCGAGAATGACGAGTTGGTGCTGATCTACCCGACGTCGACGAAGGAGGGTGACACCCTCGCCTATCCGTACTCGGATCTTCTACGACTGCTGGGCGACGCAGTACAGCAGGAGGACACGGCGGTGCTCGTCGCCGGTTACGGATTCGCGGACCCGCACATCAACCGGCTCTTGCTTCGCAGCCTCGCCACAAACTCTGCTCTCAACATGTTGATCGCGGATCCCTTCGCCGTCCTTGAAGACGAAGACCTGGCGAGGCTGACCTCGGAGGCTCAGCACCGTCGGCTCACTGACCTCGGTGTCACGCCGAAGAAGACGGCAATCACGGCGCTCGCCTCCGCCAACGATTCTCGAATCGCGGTACTCACTGGCGAGCACGGCAAGTTCACAGAGCTCGCACGCCTCATTCCGCGTTCGTCCCCCCAAGGGGAGGCCCCCACAGCTGTCGCGAGTCTGATTGACGCGCTTGAGCAGGCCGCACGTGGAAGTGTTCCGCCCATCTCGGCGACCGAAGTCCTATGAACGCGGGTAGTGTCATCGGCCGTGTGATCGATGTCCGCAGCACGACAATCAGGGTCGCGCTCGACGTTGGGTCAAAGGGGTTCACCAAGGTAGGACCGGACGGTCTTCAGACCGTGGGTGTCGTCAACTCCTACATCACGGTGCCCGCTGGCGCCCACCGCGTCGTCGGCATCGTCAGCGCTGTCTACATCAGCGGTCGGCAAGAGCAGACGACGCGCGGTCCTCTCCTCAGCCAGGACGACACGGCAAGTTACGAACTCGAAGCCACTGTGGTTGGTCGGTTCGAGGGCGACACCTTCAAGTCAGGGCTGACCGGATACCCACCACTCCACGCCCCAGTGCAGGCGGCCACGCCTGGCGAAGTGAGGAACATCTTCCTGCCCAGGGGTGGCCCATCCCTTCGGATCGGAACGTCGGCTGTAACCGCTGAGCAGGCCGTCCATCTGGACGCCAATCTGTTGCTCGGCCATCATTGTGCCGTTGTCGGCTCCACTGGCTCGGGCAAGTCATGCACGGTCACGGCCGTCATCGATGGGCTACTTGATCACGAGATCCCCAACGGGCACATCGTCATCTTCGACATCAACGGCGAGTACGCCCAGTCGTTTGCACCTTCGACGACGCGTGGCAAAAAGACTCGCCCGCTCACCCTCGGTCCGAAGCCTGGCTTGGACTCGGGGCTTTTCTTGCCACACTGGTTCATGAACAACGAGGAGCACATGAACCTCCTCAGAGCCAGTGAGGGTGTCCAAGCTCCCGTCCTTCAGCGCTCCATCGCTGACGCGCGGGTGGCCGGTGCATTCACGAACATCGAGTTACTTCGGCTCCAGAACCTGCTCAGCTCAATGGGAATCATTGAGGGGGCGTTCACAAACACTAGGAGTGGGTCGGACAACGCATTCGCCCAACTGCAGGGTATGAAGACGCTGGTTGACGGGCAGGCCAGTCAGACGAGCACCTGTACCGCTCAGTGGACGCAGATCAAGACGATTCTCGATGCAGGGATTCAGCAAGCCAGTGTTGCCAACGTGGCGTGGACACCACTGACAGCCCCTCAACGCGACGTGCTTGCCCGAATGTTCGTGGCGATCCGTCGAGAGGTATCGGCCGCATTTGGAGAGCTGGGCATGGGTAGTGCTCAAGCTGCACCCGACTTTGACGCGCCAGTCTTCTACTCGCTTCAGGAGCTGTGTGACTTCTTCCTGCCCAATCGCATTCAGTTGGAGCAGGCGAATGACAGCAAGATCGCTGGCTACGTCGCGACGCTCCAGATGCGCCTCAGTCGGCTTCTCGCGGACGGCCGCTATGATTTCATCACGAGGATCGAGAAGCACGCTGACCCGCTGGGCAGCTACCTGAAATCACTGATGGGGGTTGACCCGACGGGTGGCGACCCGGCGTCAGATTGGCCGGCGGCAACCCGCTATCGGGAACAGAGTGTGTCGCACGGGTGCGGCCCCTCGGTGACGATCTTTGATCTCAGCCTCGTAGCCAACGATGTCCTGGAGAACGTCACAGCATTGCTCGGTCGCCTCGTCTTCGACTTCGCCGTTCGGAGTCGGCCCCGTGCCGGGCACCCTGTTCTGCTGGTCTTGGAGGAGGCGCACCGCTTCATCCCAACGCGTCAGGACCCTGTTGGCGGTGTGAGTCGTTCGGCGGCTGTCTTCGAGCGCATTGCAAAGGAGGGGCGCAAGTTCGGGCTCTCGCTGCTGCTCGCGAGCCAGCGTCCAAGTGAGCTCAGCG
The DNA here is from genome assembly GCA_964430615.1 of uncultured Janibacter sp. Classification (GTDB taxonomy): domain Bacteria; phylum Actinomycetota; class Actinomycetes; order Actinomycetales; family Dermatophilaceae; genus Janibacter. The sequence goes on from CAYSGN010000024.1 coordinate 22,191, forward strand.
AGACGGTGGTGGCGCAATGCGGCACCGTCATCGCGCATCGCCTCACACATGAGGCCGACCAGAACCTGCTCCGTCATGCGACTGCGCTGAGCTCGCGTGCCCTGCTCGACCAGTTGCCGAGCCTTGCGCAGCAGCACGCTCTTGTGACCGGCGTCAGCACGGGCGTGCCGGTCACTGTCCGCGTCCGTGATGTCGACGCTCCACCAAAGAGCGACGACCCGAACTTCATCGACACATGGGTAGACGCGGACAAGCTTGCCGACCTTCCCGATCACATCGATCGGGTGGTTCTTGATTGGCAGGGCGAAGGGTTGAACAACTAAGTGCGTGATGTGGATCGCCCCGGGTTTAGTGGAGGGCGGGTTGTGCCGTCTCGGCGGTTGCCGGGTCGGTGGTCGTGTCAGCGTAGTAGGTGGCTTCGAGCTCGGCGGGCGGGATGTCTCCGCAGTGGCCGTGACGTCGTGAATTGTTGTACCAGTCGACCCATTCGAGGGTGGCGATCTCGACGGCGTCGAGGCCGCTCCAGGGTCCCCGGCGCCAGATGAGTTCCTTCTTGTAGAGCTTGTTCAATGCCTCGGCAGCGGCGTTGTCGTAGGAATCGCCCACGGATCCCACGGAGGCCTCGATGCCGGCCTCGGCGAGGCGCTCGGTGTAGCGAATCGACAGGTATTGACAGCCGTGATCGCTGTGGTGGATCAGCGCAGACAGGTCACGCTGGTCACGTTGCCGGGTCCAGATGGCGTGCTCGAGGGCGTCCAGCGCGAGGTCGGTGCGCAGCGACGTCGACACCCGCCAGCCCACGATCCGCCGGGAGAAGAGGTCCATGACGAACGCGACGTAGACGAACCCTGCCCACGTCGGGACGTAGGTGATGTCTGCGACCCATCGTTGGTCGGGCGCCGCGGCGGTGAAGTCGCGGTTGACCCTGTCCTGCGGGCGCGCGTCCGCCGCCGGAGCTGGGCGGGTCGTGCGGGTCGACCTGGCGTTGGTGACCCCCGCCAATCCCAGCGCGCGCATCCGGCGCTCCACGGTGCACCGGGCCACCTGCTCGCCCGGGTAGAGCCGGTTGATCGTCTTCCACATCTTGCGCACTCCGTACACGCCCATGTTGTCCTCGTGCACCATCGCCAACCGCTCGTCCAGCACCGCGTCGCGACGAGCCCGCGCCGAGGGCGGCCGGGCCTTGCGGGCGTAGTACGAACTCGGGGCGATCTGGACCCCGGCCTCGGGCAAGGTGGTGCAGATCGGCTCGACCCCATGCTCATCGCGGTGATCGTCGATGAACGCATCAACGTCCTTCAGCGGCGGTCGAGCTCCGCCTGCGCAAAATAGGCACTCGCCTAGCGAAGGATCGTGTTCGCACGGCGCAGCTCACGAACCTCCTTTTCCAACTCGGCAATCCGCATCGCGTCGGCGCTGGTGGTGCCCGGCAGCTCGCCGGCATCGACGCGCTCGGAGCGGACCCAGTTACGCAGCGTGTCGCCGTTGATCCCTAGCTGTTCACCCACGAGCCGGCAGGCACGAGAGACCGGTAGCGCGGGCTCATCAGCAACACGGTCACGCACCAGCCTCACAGCTCGCTGGCGCAGCTCATCGGGATACTTCCTCGGTGCAGGCATGACTCCATCCTCCTGGGGAGATCACACCCTCCACCACTCCCGGGGCGATCCACTCGCGACAGCCATTCGTGCGGGGAAGATCCGGAAGGCAAGTTGTCGAGGTCCGCTTCGAGCCGAGTGGAGTCTGCGTCACCGGTGCGGATGTCGTAGGACCATCGCCCATTGGTGAATCGCCTCGCTCGGATGAGGGCATCTTGGCCAGTGCTCCGCACCAGGACCGCGTCCCCGACAGGGAAGAGGGGGTCTGGGACCGGGTTGGCCTTGTCCCACAACGCGTCGACCCAGCCAAGGGCGGCGTCGAGCACAGATCCGGGTTCCACAGCGTCTGCTGGCTGATGGAGTGGTTCGGCCGGCTCAGACCCAAGGTGCACGACCATCGCGACCGGAGGGTCGACCGAAAACCAATAGACCCCTTGCGGCAACTCTACTTCTGGCTCCGCGATGACCCGCACAGCGGCATCGCCGTTGGCGTCAGGGACTGGGACTCCGAGGACGAGGAAGTCGTCGAACATGCCGCTCTTCAACAGGTCACCTACGACGCGGACGTCCGGGTAGTAGCCGTGAGTGGTCGCAAGGATCCGTGGTGCGGGCAAGGCCATGCTCGGGAGGATGCCAGAGGGTGCCGACAGTAGTGAGGTCGGGGGAATTCTGATTCGTTCTTGTGACCGCATCGTGCTTGTTGCGGCGCTCGAGTACGGGCGTCGAGATTCAGTGACCCTGGATCGTGACGGTGCATCCACTGGTCACGAACGTCAACTGCCTTCTGCCCGAGTCTGGTTGCTGGTGGAGCACGTTCTCGCGACATGACGCAGACCGAGTGCTCGCCTCAGGGCAGCCGAGGATCAGTTCCATCATGAGTCACGTGAGGGTCACGGGGTAGCGGCGGGCGTTGTCAGACCTCGGTCCTAATGTGCCTCATAGCGCGTGAGGAGACAGTCTCACGCCCGTCCTCAGGAGAGCCTGTGCAGAACATCTGGGTAGTCAGCGGCCCTGTTTCCGGCGGTGTCGTCCCGCGTGAGTACTTCACTTCCGCTTCTGCTGCGAAGGCACGCGTCCAGACGTTGATGCGGCAAGCGCAACAGGAGTTCGAGGCACTCGACGACCGCGTGGATCTGGATGTCACGTGGGACCTGTACCAGCAGATCCAGAACCTCTCGTGGGACATCTCCATGGTCCCCTACGTGAACTCGCTGAACCCCGACAACGACTACGTCGACGCTTCCGGACCGGAGCCGACCGGTCGCCTCTGGCTCGTCCTCGAAGACGGCCTGCCTGAGGAAGGACGCGGTTACGAGCAAAGTGAGGACGACGCGCGAGACGTGGCCTGGAACCGGAACTGGGCGATCTGGGAGTCGTACACCGTCTCGGTCGCGGCGGCCACTCACTCCTTCCCGAAGTACCGAAGGGAGCACGCTCCCGGCAACTACGACCATGCGCCGGTGGATCCGGGCCCGGTCGAGTGACCTCCTGAGAGGAGCTGGTTGTTCTTCTCCGGTGGACAGGTTCACCCCAGGGGAGCAGTGTTCCGTCATGCGCACACACATCGCACTGGCCGCCACCCTGCTGACCCTGCCACTGGCCGCGACCGCGGCGGCGGCTTCGCCCCCTTCGCCCGGGGATTGGGAGGTGACGATCGTCGACGCCTACCAGAGCTTCCGCGGTCTCGACGCCGTCGACCGCGACACCGCGTGGGTCACCGGTGGGAGTCTCAGCGGTGGCGCCGGGTCGGTCTACCGGACCACCGACGGTGGTGAGACGTGGCAGGACCTGCGGCCGCTCGGGAGTGACGGGCTGATGTTCCGCGACGTCGAGGCAACCGACGCCGACAATGCGGTGGTCTTGGCGATCGGGCCGGGGGAGGCCTCGCGGGTGTACAAGACCATCGATGGCGGACAGACGTGGACCGAGACCTTCCGCAACCAGGACGAAGCAGCCTTCTACAACTGCATCGACTTCGCGCCCGGTGGTCGGGTCGGGCTCGGGGTCAGCGACCCGGTGGACGGGAAGTTCCGGATCATCCGAACCACCGACGGGGGCGAGAGCTGGGAGGTGCTGCCGGATGCGGGGATGCCGGACTCGAGCGGCGAGTACAACTTCTCCGCCAGCGGTGACTGCCTGACGATGACCGGCCGGGACGCGTGGTTCGGCAGCGGCGGGGACGACGCGCAGGTCTACCACTCCACCGACCAGGGCATGACGTGGACCGCGCAGGACGCCGCGCTGCCCAGCGGCGAGGCGGCCGGGGTCTTCGCGCTGGACTTCAGCAACCCGAGGCAGGGCCTGGCCCTCGGTGGGGACTTCGCCGACCCGACCGCCGGCACGAGCTCGCGTAGCCGCGACGGACGCACGTGGCAGAGCACCGGCGACCTGACGCACCTCGGCGAGGACGTCGCCTGGCTCAACCGGGGCCGGGCCACCGCTCTGGCCGTCGGCGAAGGGGGCGGCGTCGGCGGCACGAGCATCACCCGTGACGGTGGGCAGACCTGGCTGCGGATCAGCGACGAGGCGTTCCACACGCTCGAGTGCGTGCCGTCGGGGGAGTGCTGGGCCGCTGGTGGTGGCGGTCGAGTGGCCAGGCACTGAACCGGCCTGAAGACACCAACCCATCGGCGAACACGTACATCGACGAGCTTCCCTTCGTTACGCTCGACCGAGATGCTGACACGCGTCGGGCGTACGCCCTCCGGCGAACAGATCCTTGGACAGGAGGAGCAAGCGTGATCACCCCCGAAGACCGCGAGCGGTGGAGGGCCAAACTCGACCAGATCGAAGTCGCCTTCAGTCAGGATGAGAAATCACGCATCCGGTGGGAGCAGATCGAGCAACTCCGTCCCCAACGAGCCGCTGAGGGCCGAGCCCTCGTCGAGAACCTCATCGCGACGAAGGACTTCGAGGCCTTCCGGGCAGGTTCGGATGAATGGTGCCGACAGGAGGGGCCGTACTACGCCTTTCGCGGATTCGGCCAGATGTGGCTCAACCAGGTGGTCAACAACCTTCCTGAAGACCCAGCCAGCGTCGACGCGCTCCTGCGAGCCTTCACAATCCCGGGATCTCCCGAGGAAGCCCAAGAACGTTTCGCCGAGGTAGCCGAGGTGATCCGTGACCGCGCGGGCAAGGGGCGTCCCGCCGTCGGGATGATTCCCTTCGTGCTCTCAGTCTTTTGGTCGACTGACCCAGCCACTCCCGGGTGGCCGATCCTGTGGAGCAGCATCACGGAGGGGATGCAGGAACTTGGGTGGCTGAAACAGCCGTCTCCTACAGACAACTACGCGGTGCTGCTCGAAGCGACGCGTGAGTTCAACCCCGAAGATATTCACCGCATCGAACGCCTGATGTGGTTCCTCGCTCATCGAGATGCCTTTGTGGGTCTCAACCCCACGCTCGGTCACACGTGCAGCGAGGCCGGTGACCTGATCGCCGAACACGCACGTGTGGGGAGGTACCAGGATGCCGCCACCGCCTCTCGCGCGAACTCGCTCGCAATCCAGATCAAAGGTGAGCTCGCCCTGGCCTCGAAGGGGCTGCTGGACGAGCTCCGGTCCGTGAGCGGGCTCGACCTCGAGCCGGTGAAGCTCGCGACCAAGATCTCGTTCAGCAAGGACGCCGCCTACCGCGCAGATGCGTACGCATCTTGGTCACTCGGCGGTATGTACGCGCCGAGCTATCGACTGTGGGCGACCCGGTCCGGAGTCGCCATGGGGGTTCACGGGGGCTGGAGTGCCGACGATCAGGGGATTGCCCAGCGCATGGTGGATGCGGTGCCCGGCGGCTACGGTTTCTTCGCGATCAGACCACACAAAGGCGGGGACCGTCTTGCCCCCGGCGCCGCCTACGACGGAGGTGATCCTTTCGTCGGGCACTGGTGGACATGGGAGGAGTTGCCGCAGGGACTGGACCTGAGGCGCGAGGTCATCGCCCACGCCGAGAGGCTGCTCCCCGTCCTGCGTGCGGCACGTCAGGTCGCACCCAATCCTGTTGTCAGCGCAGTTCCGACCGCGACCGAGCATGTCACTGGCTCGGACCTCACTCAGGCGCTGACGAAGTTCAGACAGGAGCGGCCCTACCCCAACGACAAGGACGAGTGGCACAAGGAACAACGTGTCGCGTTGGCCGAGGCCCTGTCCGCGGAGAACCTCCCGATATTCGATCTCGACCTCTTCCGCCAGATCGTCAACGGAAACCGCTATGGCTTGACGGGCCCGCAGTCGGTCCTCAACGCGAGCCTGCGGGACATGGACTCGCTGGGTCTCGACACTTTCGCCAACCACCTGCGCACGATCCTCTGGGGCCACGACGAGGTGGGCGAGCGCATCGATCGCGCCCTTGACTGGGACGATCTCGGGACCAAGGGGCTCGGCGAGAGCGTCCTGCTGAAACTGTTCGCCATCTGCCAGCCGGACCGGTTCCTTCCCGTCTTCCCACTCACCGGGCCCAAGGGCAAGATCGCCATGCTCCGTCGCCTCGGGCTCGAGCAGCCGGACGGCTCGCTCAGCCGCGGGCACCAGCATCTGGCGGCGAATGACGCGCTGCGTGCCGCATTCGAGCCCCTCCTCCCAGGTGACCCGTGGGGTCAGGCACAGTTCGGTTACTGGCTGCTCGATCACGACGAGGACGACCCGGCGGAGGAGGTGGACTATCTGGCCGAGACCACGGAACGCCTCTTCCTGCCGGAGGACTTCCTGGGCAGCCTCGGTGAGCTGCTCCAGGAGAAGGGGCAGATGATCTTCTACGGACCGCCTGGCACCGGCAAGACCTACATCGCCGACGCCTTCGCCGCAGCCATCCAGCCGGACCCCGAGCGGCGGATGCTCGTCCAGTTCCACCCGTCGATGTCGTACGAGGACTTCTTCGAGGGCTACCGACCGCAGACGGACCCCGATGGTCACCTGCGCTATGAGCTCCGTCCTGGACCTCTGGCCCTGATGGCTGACAAAGCCGAGAAGGCTCCCGGCGTGCCGCACATCCTCATCATCGACGAGATCAACCGCGCGAACCTGCCGCGGGTCTTCGGGGAGTTGCTCTTCCTCCTCGAGTACCGCAACAAGTCCGTGAGGACCGCCTACCGGCCCGATGAACCCTTCGAGCTGCCGAAGAACCTCTACTTCATCGGCACGATGAATACCGCCGACCGGTCGATCGCCGTGGTCGACGCCGCTCTGCGACGACGCTTCCACTTCATCCCCTTCATGCCGCACGAGGGGCCGCTCGAGTCGGTCCTGTTCGATTGGCTCGTCGCACACGGTGAACCCACCTGGGTCGCAGCGCTCGTCGACCAGGTCAACGAACAGCTGCGCACGCTCCTGCGCGGGCCACACCTGCAGGTAGGCCACAGCCACTTCATGGTGCAGCGACAGCAGACCGAGGACATCTCCCTGACCAATGAGCGGCTGGCACGCATCTGGGAGTACGACATCTACCCCTTCATCGAGGACCAGCTCTACGGGCGCCCGGACCAGTTAGAACAGTTCACGTGGCCCAACGTGCACAAGGCCTTCGGACCCGGGTCCGAAGTGGCGCTCGTTGCGAGCGAGGACGTGATGGGTGACGTATCCGGTGAACCCGTTGATCCACGGGCCTGAAAACGTCGGGGTCCGGACCATCACGGTCCGGGAGTACGAGAGCTCCGAACCGGTGCCGCTGGATGATGGGGATGTCGCGATGTTGGCCAAGGTCCCTTCGGACCGCGTCGACCTTCGCCCCACCGGTCGGCCGGGCATGTACACGATCCGAGCGACGTCGTGGGTGGGCGTCGCGAGGCTCCCTGGACTGACGATCCGCATCGTGCCCAAGGTCAACGACCTGCGCACGGTGCTGACCATGTTCGCGGCCGGCTCCGGGCTCGTCGACTGGGGCTCCGACCACGTCGGGTACGAGTCCACCGATCTCGTTGACGGTGTGGCGGAGCTGCTCCTGCGGGAGATCCACTCCGCCACCCGACGGGGACTGGTCCATGGGTACCAACACACCGAGCAACGCCTGACGACGATCCGAGGCCGGCTCGATGTCCAACAGCTCGCCACCCGGCCGTGGGACATCTGGCCCGCGCCCTGCCGCTACGACGAATTCACGGCGGACATCGCTGAAAACCGAGTGCTCCTGGCGGCAGTGCGCGAGGTCCGCAGATGGCCCCTCCCACCGCAGGTGCGGCGTCAGACGTCAGACCTCGTGGCGCGTCTGGCTGACGTCAGCGACGAGACAGCACCACTGGTTGCTGCCGAGGGCATCCGACTGTCACCCGTCAACGAGCACTACCGGGCAGCCTTGAGCTTGTCGCGCCTCGTCCTCGAGGGGGCCGGCCTCGTGGAGGGGAGCGGCGGCGTTGTGGCTCACACCTTCCTCGTCGACATGAACGCCCTCTTCGAAGCGTGGATCGGCCATGAGCTCACGGCGCGCCTCTGGCCCGGGGTCAAAGTCGACGAGCAGCGTGCCACACCGTTGAGCAGGACTCGAGCGGTGACGATGTGGCCGGACCTGACCTTCCTGCGTCGAGGGAGAGTCGTGGGCGTCGCAGACGTCAAGTACAAACTCACCGGCAGTGGCCTCGCCCGTACTGCTGACTACTACCAACTGCTCGCGTACGCCACCGCTCTCGGGCTGGATAGCGGAATGCTCATCTACTGTCGAGCGGACGGCTCCCCGGAGCGCTCGATCGACGTCGTCGGTGGGGGACAGCGTCTGCACACGCACCCGATCGACCTCGGTGGGAGTCCCGCCCAACTTGAACGCTCGCTCGATGGACTGGCCGCGGCCATCGGCGACATGCTCGCGAATCAGCGACGAGGCCTTCCACACCCTCGACTGCCTGCCGACGGGGGAGTGCTGGGCCGCTGGCGGCGACGGCCGGGTCGGCCGGATGTAGCCGCGAGGCTGCGCCAGCCGGAGGGGCTCACCCCTTCGGCGTCAGCGTCCTCTCCATCGCCCCGATGAGTCCCACGGGCGTCTCGAACATCGAGTAGTGACCCGCGTTGCCGAGCACGGTCAGCTCGCACCCCGTCAGCTGCTCCATCCATGTCGCGCGCATCGTCGCCTCGCCGAGGGCGGGGTCGTGCTCACCGACGATGGCGTGCACCGGCACGGTCACCTCAGGCAGGTCGGCGACGAAGTCAGCGCCGGCCCACGCCGTGAGGTAGCCGGCGACCGCCTCCGGTCGGGAGTTCCGCGCCGAGAACGCGACCATGCCGTCGAGCCAGCTCTTCGGCTGCCGGTTGCCGGTGGTGAAGTCGATGATCGCGTAGCGGTTGCCGTGATCCTGGGCGGCGCCGCCGAACAGGGCCTGCGACTCCTCGTCCAGCGGCACCCCGGGGGCCGGCACCGGGCTGATCCCCACGAGCCCGGTGACCCGCTCCGGGTGACGGGCGAAGGCACGCAGCACCATCGCCCCACCCATCGAGTGACCGACGAGCGTGAACTGCTGCCAGCCCAGCTCGTCGGCGAGCGCGAAGACGTCGTCGGCCACCTCGTCGAGGGTGTAGTCGCCGGCGACGTCCGCCCGCGAGCCGTAACCGCGCAGGTCGAAGAAGGCGACGGTGTACGCGTCGGTGTCCACCAGCTCCGGAAGCAGACCCCAGCCGTCCCGCCCGCCGAACCAGCCGTGCACGGCGATGACCTTCGTCGGGCCCTGGCCCACCAGCGTGTGATCGATCGACATTGATCTACTCCCCCTTCGTCAGTGCAGCCCGCTGCTGCTGACCTGAGCATAAGGAGGGCTGACCTGCCGCGGCAGCCGTGCCAGAGTGGCGTGGTGAGCAGGCCAGACCACGACGCGAGCCGACCGCTGCGCTATGTCGCCATCGGCGACAGCCTCTCCGAGGGCGTGGGCGACGACCCGTGGCCGGACGGCACCCCGCGCGGGTGGACCGACCGCCTCGCCGAGCTCCTCGCCGCCGACCGCGGCGAGGTCGACTACGCCAACCTCGCCGTGCGCGGCAAGCGCTCCCGCGAGATCCGCGATGAGCAGGTCGAGGCCGCGCTCGCGCTGCAACCGGACCTGATGACCTTCACCGCTGGCATGAACGACCTGCTCCGACCGAAGTTCGACCCCGACGAGCTGCGGCGCGTCCTCGTCGACGTCGTCACCCCCTTCGTCCGCGCCGGCGCGCAGGTGATGGTCGTGCCGATCCCGGACA
>CAYSGN010000025.1:0-31448 GCA_964430615.1 uncultured Janibacter sp.
GAAGTCGGGACGCATGCGCGTTCGGACCTCCTTCCCTGCCTCACGGGACAGGTCGTTAAAGGATGTCGGTCGTCGCACACGATACCGCGCCCCCCGGGACCCCGTGCCGCGAGGTCGTCGCGGCCCCCCGCATAGTCTTGGGGATCATGTCGTCACCCCGCACCGACCCCGATCGCGACCGCGCGAGCGCCCCGAGCGACGACGTCATCCTCGAGGCCGCCCGCCGTCGCCTGCTCGACGTCGGGTGGAAGCGGGTCACGCTCACCGACGTCGCCCGCCGGGCGGGGGTCTCCCGGATGACGATCTACCGGCGCTGGCCGGACGTGCGCAGCCTGCTCGCGGACGTCATGACCCGGGAGTGGGCCGGGATGGGCCTCGCGGTGGCCGAGACGGTCCACCCGGAGGGGGCCGACACCGCGACACGGGAGGACATCGTCACCTCGGTCATGGAGGTCGCGACGGCCATGCGCCGCAGCGACCTGCTCACCCGCATCGTCCAGGTCGACCCGGAGATGCTCCTGCCCTACGTCGTCGAGCGGCGGGGGCGCACCCAGGAGCTGATGATCGCGGCGCTGCGCCCGGTGATCGCCGGTGCGCAGGCGGGCGGCACCGTCCGGGCCGGCGACCCGGGCCGCATCGCGGCGAGCATCGCCCTGGCCTGCCACGGCTTCGTCCTCTCGGCCGACACCTTCACCGACCTCGCCGAGGAGGAGGCGCTGGCCGCCGACCTGCGCGAGATGATCGATCGCTTCCTGCGGCCCGCGTAGCCCGCGCCCCACCGGCGCGAGCACGATCCCTGCCACCCGAGGTCCGCGCCCACCTCGAGCACACCTGGCCACGGGCGAGGTGCTGCCCGACTCCTGCCGCCTACCGCGCCGGCGCGCGGCTGCGATCTCCCGGTCGGGGCCGGGCGCCGGGCGCGTCGTCGACCTCGCCCCGGATCACCGGGCGCAGGGCGAGCACGCCCGCGACGTCGCCGAGCTCGTGCAGCTCGATCAGCAGCGTCCGCGTCGGGGTGAGCATGGTGAGCCGGCCCGCTCCGAGCTCCGTGAGCAGCTGCGCCGTCGGGGCCCACACCGAGTCGCTCGCCTCGCTCGTGGCGTGGCGGGGCTGGGCGGCGCCCGGCGGCACCGGCAGGACGAAGAAGGCGACGTCGAAGCGCTTGGGCGAGATCTCCGGGGTCACCCAGCAGTCCCAGGGCAGCAGCTGCGCCGCGTCCGCCGCCAGCCCGGTCTCCTCGGCGAGCTCGCGCAGCCCGGTCGCCAGGAGGGTGCGCGCCCGCACGCGCGGGTCGGTGCCGCCTCGCTCGAGCCGGCGCCAACGGTGCACGTGCTCGGCGACGAGGTCCTCGGGCAGGGACAGGGCCGCCCCCTCCGCCTCGTCGGCGGGGTCGCAGCGCCCACCGGGGAAGACGACGGCGCCGGGGGCGAAGTCCATGGACCTGCGCCGGTGCTGGACGAAGACCTCGAGGCCCGCCTGCCCGTCACGGACGGGGATGACGCTCACCGCGGGTCGAGGCGCCACGACGCTCGTCGCCACGAGGGAGCGCATGACGACCCGGCGCCCGCCCTCGTCGAGGCCGTGCGCACGCTCCGCGCGGCGCAGCGCGCGCACCGGCTCCGGGAGCGCGCTCTCCTCGACCTCGACGAAACCCATCCGGCGGTAGAAGGGACCGTTCCACGGGATGTCCGCGAAGGTGCACAGGGTGAGCTGGTCGTGCCCGCGGCGTCCGGCCTCGAGGGCCACCTGCCGCATGAGGGCCTGACCCACCCCGCGCCGCCCGTGATCGGGGTGGACGCTGAGCTGCTCGAGGTGGGCGTGCCCCTCGAGGTCGAGGACGTGGGCGAAACCGACGGGCGGGTCGCCGGCGACGAGCAGGAAACCCCTGCGGGCCACCCGTTCGTGCCCCGAGAGTGCCCGCTCCCAGCCGCTCGTGTCGAGGTACCCCGCGAAGAGACGCTCACCGGCGTCCTCGATGTCGGCCAGCGACTCGAGGGCGGGATCGCCCTGCCGCACGAGACGGATGGGGGTCGTCATGATCCCATCGTGGACCACCCGGTCGGGTCAGGAGGACCCGGTCCTGCCGTCGGCCGTGTCGGCGACGGACGGGTCCTCTCCCGTCGCCTCCGCGTCGTCGTCCTCCTCGTCCTCGGGCGCGAGGCTCGCGGGCGCCGGCCCGGGTTCGTGGGCGCGCTCGTCGATCTGCTCGCTGAGGTAGCGCAGCACGACCGCGAGCACCGCGGTCACCGGGACGGCGAGGAAGGCACCGACGATGCCCCAGAGGGTGCCGCCGACGGTCACGGCGAGCAGGATGATGCCGGCGTGCAGCTGCATCGACTTGCCCTGGAGGAAGGGCGAGAGCACGTTGCCCTCGAGCTGCTGCACGAGCACGATGAGCCCGAGCACGAGCAGCGCGCTCGTCGCCCCCTTCGAGACGAGCGCCACGAGCACCGCGAGGGCGCCGACGGCGAAGGCGCCGACGATCGGGATGAAGCCGCCGAAGAAGGTCAGCACCGCGAGCGGGAAGGCCAGTGGGATCCCGAGGACGACCAGCCCGATCCCGATGAGCACGGCGTCCACCCCCGAGACGAGGGCCTGGGTGCGGATGAAGCCCCCGAGCGTCGTCCAGGACCGGGTCGCGACCTCCGCGAGGTGGCCACCGGCCCGGGCACCGGCGACGCGGCGGACGAAGGGGAGGAAGTTCGGCCCGTCCTTGAGGAAGAAGAAGACGAGGACGAGCACGAGGACGAGGGTGACCACGGCCGAGCCCACCGCGGAGGCGCCGGCGAAGACCCCGGAGGCGATCTGCCCGCCCTGGGCCTGCACCCAGTCGGTCGCCTTGGCGACCGCCTGGTCGATCGCCCCGGAGCCGATGTTGAAGGGGGGCTGGGCCAGGCGCTGCTGCAGCCGGGTGATGCCCTTGGTCGCCTGGTCGGCGAGCTCGCCGGACTGGCTGACCATGGACGGGGTGATCGCCGCGAGCACGCCGAAGAAGACGACGAGGCCACCGATGATGACGAGGGCCGCCGCGAAGGCGGGACCGACCCCGCGGCGGCGCAGCCAGGCGGCCGGCGGCCACAGGAGGGTGGTGACGATCATCGCCAGCAGGACGGGGAAGACCCCGACCCACAGCTTGCCGAGCAACCAGAAGAGCACGGCGGCGCCGAGGAGGACGACGAGCAGGCGCAGGATCCAGTGCGAGAGCCAGCTGATGCCCTCGCCGATCACGACCCCACGGTCGGGCCGGGTCGGCGCGTGCGACTCGGGGGTGCGGTTCACGTACGTGGTCCCTTCAGACGAGGGTCGGCTTGACCTCGACGATACGGGCGAGGAGCCCGTTGACGAACTTCGGCGACTCGTCGGTGCTCAGCTCGGTCGCGAGGGCGACCGCCTCGCTCACCGCGACGAGGTCCGGCACGTCCTCGGTGAAGAGGATCTCCCAGGTGCCCAGCCGCAGGATGGCCCGGTCCACGTCCGGCATCCGATCCAGGCTCCAGCCCTGGCTGTAGGTCGTCAGGGCCTCGTTGATCGCGTTCCAGTGCTCGACGACGCCCTTGACGGCGGTGATCGTGTACGGGTTGAGCGGGTGCGGCGTCACCGGACGCTCGGCCCGCTCCCCGGCGAGCTCACCGGCGTTGACGCCGCGCGACTCGGCCTCGAAGAGGAGGTCGACGGCCCGCTTGCGGGCCTTGGTGCGTGCGCCCACTCAGTTCACGCGGCCGAGGTAGGAGCCGTCACGGGTGTCGACCTTGACCCGGGTGCCCTGCTCGAGGAAGAGCGGGACCTGGATCTCCGCGCCCGTCTCGAGGGTCGCCGGCTTGCTGCCACCGGTGGAGCGGTCCCCCTGGAGGCCCGGCTCGGTGTAGGTGATCTCCAGCTCGACCGACGGCGGCAGCTCGATGTAGAGGACATCGCCCTCGTGCCGGGCGACGGTGGCCTCGTTGTTCTCGAGGAGGAAGCGGCTGGCCTCGCCGACGACCTCCGGGGTGACCGGGACCTGGTCGTAGGTCTGGGGGTCCATGAAGACGAAGTCCGTGCCGTCGTTGTACAGGTACTGCATCGTCTGCTTGTCGACGTTGGAGGTCTCGACCTTGGTGCCCGCGTTGAAGGTCTTGTCGATGCTCTTGCCGCTCGTGACCGACTTCAGCTTCGTGCGCACGAAGGCAGGCCCCTTGCCGGGCTTGACGTGCTGGAACTCCACGACGGTCCACAGCTGGCCGTCCAGCTTGAGGACCATGCCGTTCTTGAGGTCGTTCGTCGTTGCCACGTGTGGGTGCTCACCTTCGCGTCGGGGTCTGTCGTCCCCCGCGTCCACCGGGCGGCGTACGCGGGCCGCCAGTATCCTAACCGGCCCGGATCCGCCACGTACCGCTCGGGAAGGGGCAGTATGGCGGGCATGAAGACCAAGGCCGCACTCGCAACACTCACAGCAGGCACGATCGGGCTGGCCGCCCGCGACATGATCCAACGCCGTCATACGCTCAAGCGCAACTTCCCGGTGGTCGCCAACCTGCGCTACCTGCTAGAGATGGTCGGCCCCGAGCTGCGCCAGTACATCGTCGCGAGCAACGACGAGGAGCGTCCCTTCAGCCGGGACCAGCGCACCTGGGTCTACGCCTCCTCCAAGCGGGAGAACAACTACTTCGGCTTCGGCACGGACAACGACATGGAGCAGGTGGACGGCTACCCGATCTTCAAGCACCGCACCTTCTCGGACGTGGCGGCCACCTCCTCCATGGCCGATGCCGAGCACGTCATCCTCCCGTCGGCCAAGGTCCTCGGCGGCCCCCGCGGGCGGCGGCACGCCTTCCGCCCGCAGTCCGTGGTCAACATCTCCGGGATGAGCTACGGCTCGCTGTCGGGCAACGCGATCATGGCGCTCAACAGCGGCGCCAAGCAGGCCGGCATCATGCACTGCACCGGCGAGGGCTCGCTCTCGAAGTACCACCGGCAGGGCGGTGACCTGATCTTCCAGATCGGGACGGCCTACTTCGGCTGCCGCGACGAGAACGGCTGCTTCGACATGGGCAAGCTCAAGGAGCTCTGTGCCTCCGCCCCGGTGCGGGCCATCGAGATCAAGCTGAGCCAGGGCGCCAAGCCCGGCCTCGGAGGTCACCTCCCCGCGGAGAAGATCACCGACGAGATCGCCACGAGCCGGGGCATCCCCAAGGACCGGGACTGCATCAGCCCGCCCCGGCACAGCGAGTTCAACGACGTGGACTCGATGCTCGACTTCGTCGAGTGGATCGCGGACGAGACCGGGCTCCCGGTCGGGATCAAGTCCGCGATCGGCTCCATGGGGATGTGGGAGGAGCTGGCCGAGAAGATGCGCAGCGGCGAGCGCGGCGTCGACTTCATCGTCATCGACGGCGGCGAAGGCGGCACCGGGGCGGCGCCGCTCGTCTTCAGCGACGCGGTCGCCCTCCCCTTCCGGCTCGGCTTCTCCCGGGTCTACGGGATCTTCGCCGAGGCGGGCGTCGCCGACCAGGTCACCTGGGTGGGCAGCGGCAAGCTCGGGCTCCCGGAGAACGCGCTCGTCGCCTTCGCCATGGGGGTGGACATGATCCACGTCGCCCGTGAGGCGATGCTCGCGATCGGCTGCATCCAGGCCCAGCGGTGCCACACCGACCACTGCCCGACGGGCGTCGCGACGCAGAACCCCTGGCTCACCCGCGGCCTGGACCCCACGCTCAAGGCCAACCGGCTCAACAACTACATCCGCACCCTCCGTCGGGACCTGCTCAAGGTCTCCGAGGCCTGCGGGGTCTGGCACCCGGGGCTGCTCACCGTGAACGACGTGGACATCCTCACCGGTCACCGGGACGCCGTCCCGCTCGGCGAGGTGTACCAGTACAAGCCCGGCTGGGGTGTCCTCAGCGAGGAGAACGCTGCCGCGATCGTCGAGATCATGGCGGCGACGGCCCCTCACGGGGAGACCCGCCGCCGCGTCTCCGCCTGACGGGAGCCGGTCGACCGCCCCGCTCCCGCCCGTCCCGACATGACTCGGCCCGGTCGTCCCCCTGATGACGACCGGGCCGAGGGTATGGGCTGCTACTTCACCTCGCGGCGGAGCACTCGCCAGGTCCCCACGATGATTGGCAGCCCGACCCAGACCGCCACGGAGGTGGCGAGCTTGGCCCAGTCGTCGCCGTTCATCGTGCCCTCGGTGAGCGGGCCGGTGGTCCGCTCGAGGTCCAGCCACGGAGCGATGTCCGCGAGCTTCGAGATGAGGCTCGTGGCGATCTGCCACGCGGTCGGCAGCACGAGGGAGGCGACGATGGCGAAGGGGGTGTTGAGGAAGGCCAGGCCGAAGCCGGCCCCTTGGAGCACGTAGACGACGAAGGTGAGCACGACGCCGAGGATCGAGATCCCCTCGGCGGTGAACTCACCGCCCGTCAGCAGCGTCACCAGCCCCGACGCGGCGAAGGCGGCGGCGAGGACGACGAGGGCCAGCAGGACGGACGCGACGAGCTTCGCCGCGACGACGCGTCCGCGGCGCGGCTCGAGGGTGAAGGTCACGAGACCCATGCGGGTGCTCCACTCCTGCGTGGCCAGCATGATCCCGACGATCGGCAGCAGGATCATCAGCGGCAGGGTCGTCAGGCCGAGGAGGACGTCGAAGGACTTCTCGCCGTCCGGTCCCCAGATCGCGAAGGCCCCGACGACGACCAGCGAGATGCCCGCCATGACGATGAGCATCCACATGCCCGCGCGGGTGTCGACGGCCTTGCGCAGCTCGATGCGCACGAGCCGGTGGAAGGGGACCCCGCCGACGTCCTCCAGCTGGGGCTGCGGCGCCGGAGTCTGCCTCTCGGGGGCGGTCGTAGTGCTCATGCTGCGACTCCTTCGCGAGCGCTGGCTGCGGTGATCTCGAGGAACATCTCCTCCAGGCCGCCGGCGCCACCCGAGCGCAGCTCGAGGAGCACGACGCCCGCCTGGAGGGCCACCCGTCCGACCTGCTCCGGGGGCGCGGAGACGACCAGCCCGGCCCGGTCCCGGACGACGGACTGCCCGGCCTGCTCGAGGGCCTGGGTGAGCCGGTCGTCGTCGAGCGAGCGCACCCGGGTCCCGCGAGCATCGAGCAGGTCGGCGGTGCGGCCCCGGGTGACGATGCGCCCGTTGCCGATCATGACGATCTCGTCGGCGATGACCTGGACCTCGCTGAGCAGGTGCGAGGAGAGCAGCACCGTGCCGCCCGCCTCGGCGAAGTCCCGCAGCAGCTCTCGCATCCAGTGGATGCCCTGCGGGTCCAGCCCGTTGGCCGGCTCGTCGAGGATGAGGACCTGCGGACGCCCGAGGAGCGCTGCCGCGAGACCGAGGCGCTGGCGCATGCCGAGCGAGTAGTTGCGCACCCGGCGAGCGGCCTCCTTCTGCGTCAGGCCCACGCGGGCCAGGGCGTCGCGGGCGTCCCGGTCACCGAGACCCAGGTGCATCGCGGCCAGGCGGAGCACCTCCCGTCCGGTCCGTCCGGGGTGCTGGGCCGATGCGTCGAGCATGACCCCGACGTGTCGGCCGGGGGTGGGCAGGTCGCGGTAGGCCCGGCCGAGCACCGTGGCCGAGCCGGAGGTCGGTGGGGTCAGACCGGTCATCATCCGCATGGCGGTGGACTTGCCCGCACCGTTGGGACCGAGGAAGCCGGTGACGCTGCCTGGATGCACCTCGAAGGAGATGTCGTCCACGGCGGTGAAGCCGCCGTAGCGTTTGGTCAGGTGCTCGACGTGGATCATGACGTCCAGGATGCCCGCACGCGGGGCCCGCCACATCCCCCTCTGGTCGGGGACGGGTCTACGACTTTGGTCGTAGGCCCGGGCGCCGGCGAGGAGCCGACGGACGATGTGCCGTGACCACCTCCCACGTACCGTGTGGCCCGTGACCATCGAATCCGCGCAGCCGTCGCAGGAGAGCGGCCTCGGGCGGGTGCGCTGGTGGGACCCGACGTGGCGGGTCGTCCTGGCCCTGCTCCTCGGCGCCGTCTCGTGGTGGTACGCCGTCCTCGGTCCGGGCCCCTTCACGACCGCGATGACCACGTACATCGTCGCGGTGGACCCGTTCCTCGGCTTCATCAGCTGCGCGCTGGTCCCCCTTCGTCGGCACCGCCCGATGCTGGTGGCCGTGCTCGTCACGCTCCTGCGCGCGGGGTCCACGTCGGCTGCGGGGGCCCAGGCCGTCGTCCTCGCCTCGGTCGCCACCCGACGACGACCACGGGAGGTCCTCCCGCTGGGGGTCCTGACCGGCGCGGCCGTCCTCGTCAGCTACAGCATCTACCCCGTCTGGCAGCCTCGCCCGCTCTGGGTGGAGGCGCTCGGTGCCATCGGCGTGACCGTCGTGGTCGTGGCCGTCGGGTGGGTCGTCGGCGCCCGCCGTGGGTCCGCCCACGCGAGGGTGGAGCGGGAGCGGGCACTGCGCGTGGCGAGGAGCAGGGAGACCGAGGCGGCACGAGACGCCGCCGGCCAGCCGCAGCTGCCCGATCGCACGACCTGGTGGGCCCAGGCCTGGAGGGTGGTCCTCGCCCTCGTCGTCGGTGTCGGGCTGTGGCTGGCGTCCATCGTCGAGAACCCGGACATCTCCCCCTTCGTGGCCGTCTGGCGGATGATCGTCGAGCCCTTCCTCGGCATCCTCGCCCTCAGCCTGCTCCTCGTGCGTCGTCGGTGGCCGTTGGGCGTCGGCATCGTCACGACCCTCCTGAGCGCCGTCTCGACGGTCGCGGTCGGTGCGCAGACCATCGTGCTGTGCTCGGTGGCGACCCGGCAGAGGTGGCAGGAGACCGCGCCGCTGGCGGCGCTCACGGTCGCCGCCGGGCTCGTCAACTCCCGACTCTTCCCGATCGGTGATCCCCTCGCCCTGTGGGCCGAGGCCCTCGTCGGGGCTCTCATCACGGCGATGATCGTGGCCGTCGGCTATGCCGTCGGGTCGCGTCGTGCGCTCGTGCGCGCCTGGGTCGACCGGGCCCGCACGGCCGAGGCCGAGCAGCGTGCGCGCGTCGCCCAGGCACGCGCCGGCGAGCGCACCGAGATCGCTCGGGAGATGCACGACGTGCTCGCGCACCGCATCTCCCTGGTGACGATGCACTCCGGGCTGCTCAGCTACCGCCAGGACCTGCCCGAGGAGGAGCGCCGGGCAGCCGTGTCGGCGATCGACGAGAACGCGCGCGCCGCCCTCACCGAGCTGCGTGAGGTCCTCGGCGTGCTGCGCGACCCGTCCGCCGTCGAGGGACCGCTCCAACCCCATGCCGGCCTGGACCTCCTCGAGGACCTGGTGCAGCAGGCCAGGTCGGCCGGTACGCCCGTCGAGGTGCGCGACGACGCGGGCGAGCGGGAGGGACTCACCCCGTCGGTCTCCCGGACCGCGTACCGCGTGGTGCAGGAGGGACTGACCAATGCCCGCAAGCACGCTCCGGGGGCGCAGGTGGTGATCGCCCTCGGCGGCGGAGCGGGCCGGGGCCTGGAGGTCGAGGTCACCAACCCGCGCGCCGTCCGCCGCTCCGCCCCGAGCGTCCCGGGCTCGGGCCTGGGGCTGCTCGGCCTCACCGAACGCGTGGAGCTCGTCGGCGGGCGGCTCGAGCACGGGTGGACCCCCGATGGCCGGCATCGGCTGGCGGTCTCGCTACCGTGGCCGGCATGAGCCAGATCCGCGTGGTCCTCGTCGACGACGACCCGATGGTGCGCACGGCGCTGTCGATGATGCTCGGAGGGGATCCGGACATCACGGTCGTCGCCCAGGCCGAGGACGGGCGGGAGGGCCTCGCGATCATCCAGGAGCACGAGCCCGATGTCGTGCTCATGGACATCCGCATGCCCCGCCTCGACGGCCTCACCGCGACCGAGGAGCTCGCCCGCTCCGGGTCGCCGACGAAGGTCATCGTGCTGACGACCTTCGACGCCGACGACGACGTCATGCGGGCCCTGCAGCACGGGGCCGACGGCTTCCTGCTCAAGGACACCGCACCGGATCGCATCGTCGAGGCGGTCCGCCTCGTGGCCTCCGGGTCATCGATCCTCTCCCCGAGCATCACCAGCCAGGTCCTCGACTCCGTCCGCGCGTCGGGGTCCCCCGCGGCGGGGTCGGCCAAGCAGGACGCCCGCCGGCGCCTGGCCGAGCTGACCGAGCGCGAGCTGGAGGTCGCCCGGGCGGTCGGCAACGGCCGCTCCAACGCCCAGATCAGTGCGGAGCTCTACATGAGCGTCGCGACCGTCAAGGCCCATGTCGGGCGCATCCTCGACAAGCTCTCGGCGGAGAACCGCGTGCAGGTGGCCATCACCGTCCACGAGGCCGACCTGGACGCCTGACCCCCCTTCGACTGCTCCTCGGGGGACGTGGCCCATCGGCCTCAGATGGAGCCCTTGAGCGATGCCGGGTCGGTGACCGGCTCCTGGGCGGTGCGCTCGATGAGGTCCTGGGCCTTGGGCACGCTGTCCCAGGTGTTCCACAGCAGCACCCCACGGACGCGTCCGCCATCGAGGTAGTAGACGACCCCGGCACCGCGGTCGCCGTCGGGGAAGTCCTCGACGACCTCCAGCCGGGTGCTCAGCTCGCCGATGGCCTCGTAGCCGTCGTCGAAGATGTCCGACCAGAAGAAGGGCGTGTGCGTGTAGCTCTCGTCGGCACCGGCCATGACCCGGCCGACGAGCCGGCCCATGCTCTCGGCGTTGTCGACGTGCTCCACCCGGCGCCGGCCGAGCAGCGCATCCGGGTAGCTCGCGACGTCGCCCGCGGCGAAGACGTCCGGGGCGCTCGTGGCCCCGGTGGCGTCGACGACGACGCCGTCGTCCACCTGGATCCCCGCCGCCTGCGCGAGGTCGCTCCGCGGCAGCACGCCGATGCCGATGACCGCGGCGTCCGCCGAGAGGGTGCTCCCGTCGTCCAGGGTGAGGGTCACCCCGTCGGCCCGGGCCTCGCCCGACCTCACGAGCCCCGTGCGCAGCTCGACGTCGTGGTCCTCGAAGGCATGGCCGACCCGGCGGGCGAGCCCCTCGGGAAGCATGTGGGACAGGACGAGCTCGTCCTCCGTGACGAGGGTGACCCTGACGTCGTCCTGCTGCGCCAGGGCGGCGGCCATCTCCGAGCCGATGTACCCGCCGCCGACGACGATCACGTGGGCGCCGCTCGTCGCCAGCTCCCGGACCCGCCGGTAGTCCGCAGCGGTGCGGTAGTAGACCACCCGCTCCCCCTCGAGCGGGAGGGTCCGGGGGCGAGAGCCGGTCGCGAGCAGCAGCTTCCCGTAGCCGAGGGTGCTGCCGTCGGCGAGGGAGACCGTGTGCTCGCCCGGGTCGATCGCGTCCACCTCGGTGCGGGTGCGCAGGTCGACCCGCACGTCGTCGCCGAGCAGCTCCGACCCGGACAGCTCCTTGTCCTCGAGCCACAGCGTCTTGGACAGGTCCGGCCGGTAGACGGGCGGGTCGGGCTCGGCTCCGAGGAGGAGGATGCTGCCGTCGGGATCGCTCTCGCGGATGCCCGTCACGGCGCTCGCCCCGGCGACCCCGGCCCCGATGATGACGTAGTCCCAGTTCGTCGTGCTCAATGTCGCCTCCGCGTCCGCAGGTGCCGTGGTCCCTCCCGACACTAGACCCGCCGACGAGCCGCCGTCACTCAGGCCAGGGCCGCGTAGGCCGCGCGGAGCAGGTCCTCGTCCGGTCCCTCCAGTCGCCCTGGCTCGGCGATGCCGTCGAGGACGACGAAGCGCAGGGTCGACCCGCGCGTCTTCTTGTCCCGACGAAGGGCGGCGAGCAGCTCCTCGAAGCCCGCGTCGGAGTAGGTCGTCGGGAGACCGAGCAGGCCGAGCACGTACCGGTGCCTCTCCAGGAGCCGGCTGTCGATCCGCCCGGTGCGGTGCGCGAGCTCGGCGGCGTAGACCATGCCGACGGAGACCGCCTCCCCGTGACGCATCCGGTAGCCCGCGTGGTGCTCGATGGCGTGCCCGAGGGTGTGCCCGTAGTTGAGGACCTCCCGGAGACCGGCCTCGCGCAGGTCGGCGGCGACCACCTTCGCCTTGACGCCGATCTTGCGCTCGATGACCTCCCGCAGGGCGTCCGAGCCGGGGTCCTGGACGCCGCCGGCGTCCTCCTCGATGATCTCGAGGATCCGCGGGTCGGCGATGAAACCACCCTTGGCGACCTCCGCGAGCCCCGCCGAGAGGTCCGCCGGGGGCAGCGTCGCCAGGTGGTCCAGGTCGCAGACCACGCCCGCGGGCGGGTGGAAGGCGCCGACGAGGTTCTTGCCCTCGGCGGTGTTGACCCCCGTCTTGCCGCCCACCGCGGCGTCCACCATGGCCAGCACGGTGGTCGGGACGTGCACGACGGCCACGCCCCGCAGCCAGGCCGCGGCCGCCCAGCCACCGAGGTCGGTGACCGACCCGCCCCCGACGGTGACGACGGCGTCGCTGCGGGTGAACCCGGCCCGACCCATCAGACCCCACAACCCGGCCGCGACCTCCACGGTCTTGGCCGCCTCCGCGTCGGGCACCTCGGCGACGTGCACCTCGAGACCGGCCTCCTCCAGGGCATCGACGACCGGGGCGGCCGGCGCCGCCAGCGGAGCGCCGTGCACGACGAGCACACGGGAGCTCCCCTCGGGCAGCAGCCCGGCCACTCGCTCCGTGGCCCCGTGCCCGACGAGCACGTCGTAGTCCGTCCCCACCGGGATGGTGGTGACCCGGCTCATGTCCGCTCCCCCAGCGCGTCGAGCACGTGCTCGACGACCTCCTCGACCCCACGGTCGCTCGTCTCGACCTGCCACGTCGCGAGTCGCTCGTACGTCGCCCGACGCTCGCGCATCATCTTGATCCAGCTCTGCCGCGGGTTGACCCCGAGCAGCGGCCGGGAGACGTTCAGACCCATGCGTCGGGCGGCGTCGGCGATGCCGACGTCGAGGAAGAGGACGCGGTGGCCCTCGAGCGCCTCGGCGACGACCGGGGTCATCGGTGCCCCGCCGCCGAGGGCGAGCACGACGTCCTCCATCTCGAGGGTGTCCAGCACCGCACGTGCCTCGACCTCGCGGAAGGCCGCTTCGCCCTCCTCGACGAAGACGTCCGGGATCGACTTGCCGAGCCGTTCCTCGACGACCGCGTCGGTGTCGACGACGGGGCGACCGAGCCGCTCGGCCACCGCCCGCGCGACGGTCGACTTCCCGACGCCGGGCGGACCGATGACGACGACGAAGGGGGCCCCGCTCACTCCTGCCACGTCCGCATCAGCTCGGGGACGGACGCGAGGTACGCACGGTGGTTCCGGGCGGTCTCGGGCACCGAGTCCCCACCGAACTTCTCCACGCAGGCCTCCGCGAGGACGAGGGCGACCATCGCCTGCGCGACGACGCCCGCCGCCGGCACGGCACACACGTCCGAGCGCTGGTGGATCGCGGTGGCCGACTCCGGGCCGGTGACGTCGACGGTGTCCAGTGCCCTCGGGACCGTGCTGATGGGCTTCATCGCGGCCCGGACACGCAGCACCTCCCCGGTGCTCATCCCCCCTTCGGTCCCGCCGGCACGGCCGGTGCGGCGGTGGATCACGCCGCTGCCGTCCCGCTCCATCTCGTCGTGCGCGACCGAGCCGCGGCGTGCGGCGGTCGTGAAGCCGTCACCGACCTCGACCCCCTTGATCGCCTGGATCCCCATGAGCGCTCCCGCGAGGCGGGCGTCGAGCCGCCGGTCCCAGTGCACGTGCGAGCCCAGCCCCGGGGGCAGGTCGTGGGCGAGCACCTCGACGACCCCACCGAGGGTGTCCCCGTCCTTCTTCGCGGCATCGATCTCGGCGACCATCGCATCGCTCGCCTCCGCGGTCATCGCCCGGACCGGGTCGGTATCGAGCCGCGCCTCGTCGTCCGGTCCGGGCAGGGGCCCGTCCTCGGGCGCACGGGCCGTGCCGATGGCGACCGTGTGGGCCACGACCCGGATGCCGTAGGCCTGCTCGAGGAAGCGCCGGGCCACCTCGCCCAGCGCGACCCGGGCCGCGGTCTCGCGGGCCGAGGCCCGCTCGAGCACGGGGCGTGCCTCGTCGAAGCCGTACTTCTGCATCCCGACGAGATCGGCGTGCCCGGGCCGCGGGCGCGTCAGCGGACGGTTGCGGGCCAGCTCCTTCTCGGCCCCCACGTCGTTCGCGCCGGCGAGGGCGTCCCGGCTCACGGGGTCGGCGCTCATCACCGTCTCCCACTTGGGCCACTCGGTGTTGCCGATCATCACCGCCAGCGGCGACCCGAGGGTCCGTCCGTGGCGGACACCACCGAGGAAGGTCACCTCGTCCTGCTCGAACTTCATCCGGGCCCCCCGGCCGTAGCCGAGACGGCGGCGGGCCAGGGCGGCGGCCACGTCCGAGGTCGTCACCTCCACCCCGGCGGGCAGACCCTCGAGGGTCGCGACGAGGGCCTGGCCGTGGGACTCACCGGCGGTCAACCAACGCAACATGCGATGCATCCTTCCATCCCGGCCGCGCGGGTCGCTCAGGCGTCCGTGGTGCGGCCCAACGCGGCCCGGCCGGCCGTCTGCATGGCGGCCACCGGCGCCTCGCTGCCGGTGAAGAGCCGGAACTGCTCCGCGGCCTGGTGCACGAGCATCTCCAGGCCGGAGACGACCTGCGCGCCCTGCTCGCTCGCGGCCCGACCCAGCGCCGTCGGCCAGCCGGCGTAGACGACGTCGAGGAGCACCGCGCCGACCAGCGCGTCGACGCGGCCGTCGAGGGCGTCGGCGGCCGCCGCCCCGGCTGCCCCGCCGGGCAGCGTGCTCACGACCACGTCCGCCGGCGCCTCCGGCCACTCGGCGAGGTCGAGGAAGGTGGCGTCCGCGCCGGCCCACTCCGCCAGGGCCCGCCCCCGGGACTCGTTGCGGGCGGCGACCACGACCTGGCTCACCCCGAGCACCCGCAGGGCCAGCAGGGCCGAGCGGGCCGTGGCACCCGCACCCAGGACGGTGGCCCGATGGGGACGCCGCGCCCCCGCGTCGTGCAGGGCCGCGACGATCCCGTGCACGTCGGTGTTGTCACCGGACCAGCCGCTCGGCGTGCGCACGAGGGTGTTGACCGCCCCGGCCTCGCGGGCGAGGTCGCTCACCGTCTCGGCCACGTCGAAGGCGGCCACCTTGAGCGGCATCGTCAGGCTCAGGCCGCGCCAGGTGCCGTCCAGCCCGGCGACGAAGGGGGCCAGGCCCCCTTCGTCCACCTCGTGGCGGCCGTAGTCCCAGCCGGAGAGTCCCGCCGCGGCGTACCCGGCGGTGTGCAGGAGCGGGGAGAGGGAGTGCGCGACCGGTGAGCCCAGCACCGCGCACCGGTGCTCGGAGGCCACGATCAGTTGCAGCTTCCGGTGTTCTTGCAGAACTCCTGCACGTTCTCCTGGTGCTCCTTCTGGGTGTCGCTGAACTTCGTCTCGCCCGTCTCCGGGTCGACGGTGACGAAGAAGAACCAGTCCCCCGGGGTCGGGTGGGCCGCTGCCTCGATGGCCGCGGCGCCCGGGTTGTTGATCGGTCCCGGCGGGAGCCCGGGATTGGTGTAGGTGTTGTACGGGCTGTCGGACTCGCGCTCCTTGTCGGAGGTGGTCACGGTGCCGCGCTTCTGGAGGATGTAGTGGATGGTGCTGTCCATCTGGAGCAGGCCCCTGGTCGGTCCGTCCGGGTTGGCCAGACGGTTCTCGACGACCCGGGCGACCTTCCCTCGGTCGGCGGCCCCGGCCTCACCCTCGAGGATCGAGGCGACCGTGAGGGTGCGCTCCCACTTCGCCCGCGGGACCTTCGCCTCCTTGAGGTGCTTGACCGTCTGCGTGATCATCCGGTTCATCTGCTCGACCGCGGGCGTCCCGTCGGCGAAGTCGTAGGTCGACGGGAAGAGCCAGCCCTCGACCTTGCCCTCCGCCTCCGGCGGCAGCTTGAGCCGCGGCGAGTCCTCGGCCGCCTTGTACTCGGAGACCGGCACCCCGGTCGCCTCGGAGAGGCGGGAGTAGATCTCCGAGCGCCACAGTCCCTCGCTCAGGGTGGTCCCGGCCGCCACGCGCGCCTTCGGGTCGAGGAGGCGCTCGAAGGCGTCCGCCGCGGGCATCTCGAGCTTCATCGCGTAGGTACCCGGCTGGATCTGGGCGGCCTCCTCGGGCTGGGCGCTGGCCACGGCCGTGAAGGCGCTCGTCGTCTTGACGACGCCCTCCTCCTGCAGGGTCTCCCCGATCATCGCGCCGGAGGAGCCCTCCTTGATCTCGACCTCGACCTTGCCGTGCCCGGGTCCGGCGTAGTCGTCGGAGCCGCCCCCTCCGGGCAGGAGCGAGCGCAGGCTGTCGAAGGCGAAGACGGCCCCACCCCCGATGAGCAGCGCCGCGAGGAGCACGGCGAGGCAGGACATGCCCCCGCGGCGCATCCGACGCCGTCGGCGCCGCCGACGAACGTGCCCGTCATCGTCCGGGGCACCGTCGTCGTCGAAGATCGTGTCCTCGAGCTGGCTCATGTCTGCTTGCCCTTCCGCGGTTTGCGTCGGCGCGGCCGACCGACCCGTTCCCCGGGGGGTCCACCGGTTGCGCGCTCCGTGTCCAGTGCGGTCTGCAGGATGAGCACGGCGGCGGCCTGGTCGACCACCTGCCGGTGGGCACGGCCTTCCATGCCGCTCTCCCGCAGCCCTCGATGAGCATCCACCGTCGTGAGGCGTTCGTCCACCAGGCGGATCGGCGTGTTCGCAACCGGCGCCTCTTTCAGCGCCAGCGCAAGATCTTTCACCCACCGGCGCACCCCGGCGGCGGCCGGCCCCTCGGTCCCGTCGAGGGAGCGGGGCAGCCCGACGACGATCTCGATGGCCGCCGTCTCGGCGGCGAGCTCGACGACACGGCTCAGGTCGCTCTCGTGGGTCTCGTCCCGCGGGATCGTCTCCACCGGGGTGGCCAGTACCCCGTCGGGGTCGCAGGAGGCCACACCGACGCGCACCGCGCCGACGTCGACGCCCAGGCGCACACCCCGTCGCATGCCCGCCTCAGGCACCGAGCTCCCGCTCGATGGCCGTGAGGGCCTCCTCGACCTTGGAGGCGTCCTGGCCGCCGCCCTGGGCGAGGTCGTCCTTGCCGCCTCCCCCGCCGCCGAGGGCCTGGGCGCCGACGCGCACGAGCGCACCCGCGCGCACCCCCTTCGTCCGGGCCGCCTCGTTGGTGGCGACGACGACGACGGGCTTGCCCGAGGCGTCGCCGGTCAGCGCGACGACCGCGGGACGCTCCTCGCCGAGGCGGCCGCGGGTGTCGGTGACCATCTGCCGCAGGTCGTCCGAGGCACCCCCGGCCACGTGGCGGCCGATGAAGGTGACCCCGGCGACGTCGCGAGCCTGGTCGGTCAGCGAGCCCGCGGAGGCCGCCACCTGCTCACGGCGGACCTTCTCCAGCTCCTTCTCGACCTCGCGCAGCCGCGCGACCATGTCCGAGACCCGCTCGGGCAGCTCGCCGGCCGGCGCCTTGACGATGTCGGCGAGCTGCGCGACGAGGGCGCGCTCGGTCGCGAGGTGCGAGAGCGCGTTCATGCCGACGAAGGCCTCGAGCCTTCGGACCCCGGACCCGACCGAGGACTCTCCGGTGAGGGTGAGCGCGCCGACCTGGCTCGAGTGGCGCACGTGGGTCCCGCCGCACAGCTCACGTGACCAGGGCCCGCCGATCTCCACGACCCGCACCTGCTCGTCGTAGGTCTCCCCGAAGAGCGCGAGGGCCCCCTGCTGGCGCGCCTCGGGCAGCGACATCCAGGACGCGCTGACCGGCAGGTCCTCACGCACCGCGAGGTTCGCCGCGTGCTCGATCTCGGCCTTGGCGTCGCTGCTCAGCGACTGGTTCCAGGCGAAGTCGAGGCGCAGGTACCCCGGCTTGTTGTAGGAGCCGGACTGGAGGGCCGAGGGGCCGAGCACCTGGCGCAGCGCCGCGTGCACGACGTGCGTGCCCGAGTGCGCCTGGCAGGCGTCGATGCGCCAGTTCGGGTCCACGCGCGCCGATGACTCCGCCCCGACGCGGACCGGCCCGTCGGCGACCTCGACGGTGTGCACGACGAGACCCTTGACCGGGCGCTGCACGTCGCGCACGTGCAGCGTGGCGCCGTCGACGACGATCGTCCCCGAGTCCGCGACCTGACCACCGGACTCGGCGTAGAAGCTCGTGCGGTCGAGGACGACCTGGCCGCGCTGACCGGGCTCGAGCTCCTCGACCCGGGCACCGTCGCGGACCAGCCCGACGACCGACCCGTCCGTCGTCAGCTCCTCGTAGGCGCGCCAGTCGGTCGCGCCGAGGGCGCGCAGCTCCTTCCACACCTCGGTGTTCGCGTGGCCACCCTTCTTCGCCTTCGCGTCGGCCTTGGCCCGCTGACGCTGCTCGTCCATGAGGCGGACGAAGCCGTCGCGGTCGACCTTGAGCCCCTGCTCGGCGGCCATCTCGAGGGTCAGGTCGATCGGGAAGCCGTAGGTGTCGTGCAGCGCGAAGGCCTGGTCGCCCGCGAGGGTGTCCCCGCCGGACTCCTTCGTCCGCGCGACCGCGGTGTCGAGGATCGTCGTGCCCTGCGCGAGGGTGCGGCGGAAGGCCTGCTCCTCGGCGTAGGCGATCTGCGAGATCCGCTCGAAGCCGGTGCGCAGCTCCGGGTAGGAGGCGCTCATCCGCTCCATCGAGACCGGCAGCAGGTGCGGCAGCGCGGGCTCCTCGTAGCCGAGCAGACGCATCGCGCGCACCGCCCGACGCAGCATCCGGCGCAGGACGTAGCCGCGACCCTCGTTGCCCGGGGTCACGCCGTCCCCGATGAGCATGAGCGAGGAGCGCACGTGGTCGGCGACGACGCGCAGGTGCACGTCGTCGGGGTGGGACTGGCCGGCGGTGTGCCCGGAGGTGGCGCCGTAGCTGCGCCCGGTCATCTCCGCCGCCTTCTCGAGGACGGGGTAGACCTCGTCGATCTCGTACATGTTGTCCACGCCCTGGAGGATGCTCGCGATCCGCTCCAGGCCCATGCCGGTGTCGACGTTCTCCGCGGGGAGCGGGCCGGCGACGTCGAAGTCGTCCTTGGCGCGCACGTCGGAGAGCTCGTACTGCATGAAGACGAGGTTCCAGATCTCCATGTAGCGGTCCTCGTCGACCTCGGGGCCGCCCTCGCGTCCGTACTCCGGCCCGCGGTCGTAGAAGATCTCGCTGCACGGGCCGCCCGGGCCGGGCACACCCATGTGCCAGTAGTTGTCGAGCTTGCCGCGGCGCACGATCCGCTCCGCGGGGACCGAGGTCTCCTCGAGCCAGAGCCGCTCGGCCTCGTCGTCGTCCTCGTACACCGTCGCCCACAGGCGGTTCGGGTCGAGTCCGTAGCCCCCCTCGTCCTGACCGGTGGTCAGCAGCTGCCACGCGAAGGCGATGGCCTCGCGCTTGAAGTAGTCGCCGAAGGAGAAGTTGCCGTTCATCTGGAAGAACGTGCCGTGCCGCGAGGTCTTGCCGACCTCGTCGATGTCACCGGTGCGCACACACTTCTGCACGCTCGTCGCCCGGTCCCACGGGGCCGTCTCCTGACCGAGGAAGTACGGCTTGAAGGGGACCATGCCGGCGTTGACGAAGAGGAGGGTGGGGTCCTCGTGGATGAGGGGGGCGGAGGGGACGACCGTGTGTCCCTTGCCCTCGAAGAAGCTCAGCCAGCGGCGCCGGATCTCGGCAGTTTCCATGGGTGTCTCGTGTCCTATCCGTGGTGCAGGGGTCTCGGGGAGCAGAGCGAAGGGGGCGACCGGCGCGTCAGGCGCGGGCCGACCCCGAGATAGCTCGCCGCGCGATGGTCCTGCGCGGCCGTCCGAGAGGCACGGTCATGGACCCCACCTTACCCACCGGTCCCCCCGGCGCCGGTGCGATGGTCGCCGGGGCACAGCGGCCGGGCCGGGCGAGGACTCAGCCCGAGCCGCGCAGCCGGGCACGCAGCCAGGCCCAGCGGTCCTGGAGCCGGGCCTCGAAGCCGCGGTCGGTGGGCCGGTAGTAGGAGCGCTCGGCCAGCTCGGCGTGCAGGTCGTCCGGCAGGTACTGCTGCTCGGCCACCCCGTCCGGCTCGTCGTGGGCGTAGACGTACCCGGCCACCTTCGCTCCGCCGACGGCGCCGGCGGCCCGGTCCGAGGCCTGGGTGTAGCCACTCCCGCGCAGGTGCGGGGGGACCGCCTGGACCTTGCCGGAGCGCACGTCCGCGATCGCCTCGTTGATGCCGGTGTAGGCGGCGTTGGACTTCGGCGCCAGGGCGTTGTGCACCACGGCCTGGGCGAGGATGATCCGCGCCTCGGGCATGCCGATCTGGGCGACGGCGTGCATCGCGGCGACCGCCGTCTGCAGGGCGGTCGGGTCACCCATCCCCACGTCCTCGGAGGCGGCGATGACGACCCGGCGGGCGATGAAGCGCGGGTCCTCCCCCGCCTCGAGCTGGCGGGCCAGGTAGTGCAGCGCGGCGTCGACGTCGGAGCCGCGCATCGCCTTGATGAAGGCCGAGGCGACGTCGTAGTGCTGGTCACCGGTGCGGTCGTAGCGCACGGCCGCGCGGGCGACGGCTTGCTCGACGTGCGGGAGGGTCAGCGGCACCGCGGCCGAGGTGTCCGCGCCGAAGGGGACCTCCTCGTCGGCCACGCCCGCGGCCGCCTCGAGCGAGGTCAGCGCCCGACGCGCGTCGCCGCCGGCGATCGCCACGAGGTGCTCCCGGGCCTCGTCGGCGAGCTCGTAGCCTCCGGCGAGCCCGCGCTCGTCGGAGACCGCGGCGTCGATCACCTCCCCGATCTCCTCGGGGGTGAGCGACTCCAGGGTGACCAGCACCGAGCGCGACAGGAGCGGGGCGATGACCGAGAAGGAGGGGTTCTCCGTCGTCGCGGCGACGAGCACCACCTCGCGGTTCTCCACCCCGGGGAGCAGCGCGTCCTGCTGGGCCTTGGAGAAGCGGTGGATCTCGTCGAGGAAGAGCACCGTCTGCCGCCCGTACATCGAGCGGTTGCGGGCGGCCTGCTCCATGACCGAGCGCACGTCCTTGACCCCTGCGGTGACCGCGGAGAGCTGGACGAACTCACGGTCCGCGGCGGTCGCCACGAGGTGGGCCAGGGTGGTCTTCCCGGTGCCGGGAGGACCCCAGAGGATCGCCGACATCGGTCCGGTGACCGAGCTCGACGAGCCCTCGACGAGACGTCGCAGCGGGGAGCCGGTGCGCAGCACCTCGCGCTGGCCGCGGATCTCCTCGAGGTCGCGCGGCCGCATGCGCACGGCCAGCGGCGCCTGGAGGTCCGCCACGGGCCCGTCCGCGGGGGATCCGCTCGAGGCGAAGAGATCGAAGGAGTCCACGCCCCTCACGCTAGCCGGACGCCCCGACTACGCTCGGTGCAGTGTCACGCACCAGTGCCGGGCTGCTGCCCTTCCTCGTCTCCCCGGAGGGGCACGTGCGGGTCTTCATCGCCCACATGGGCGGCCCCTTCTGGGTGCGTCGACCCCGGGCGTGGAGCATCGTCAAGGGTGAGTACGACCCCGCGGGTGAGGAGCCGGTCGCGGCGGCCGAGCGCGAGTTCACGGAGGAGGTCGGGGCACCGCCACCCACCGGCGAGCGCCACGACCTCGGCGAGGTCCGCCAGTCCGGGGGCAAGCTCGTCCGGGTCGTCGCCGTGCGGGCACCGGCCGACCTGGCCTTCGTCTCCTCCACCACCGTCGAGGTCGAGTGGCCACCCCGCTCCGGTCGGCGCCGGCGCGTCCCGGAGGTCGACCGCGCCGAGTGGCACGAGGTCGAGGACGCCCGGGAGGTCCTCGTCGCCGCGCAGACCGTCTTCCTCGACCGCCTGCTCGACATCGTGGGCCAGAGCCGGTGAGCGCGCGGACCACACCGACGTTCCTGCACCGCTGGGGGGCGCTCATGGGGCGGCGGCCACGGACGGTGGTCCTCGTCTGGGCGCTGCTCACCGGCCTGGCCTTCGCCCTGGCCCTCGGTGGGGTCACCAGTCGAGGGCTCTTCGACGACCTGCACAGCGGCGACATCACCGCTCCCGGTCAGGCCCAGGAGGCCCAGGACCTCATCATCGACGCCGGAGGGGGCGACTTCGCCTCGGAGACCCTCGTCGTCGAGGGCGCGGCCGCGAAGAACCCCTTCGTGCGCCGCAACGTGGCCCTCGCGGTCAAGCGGATCCACGACCTCGACGGGGTGGCCCGTGTCGTCAACCCGCTCGTCCTGCCGCAGGGGGTCGAGGACGAGCGCGCGGCCGCCCTCGTGGACGACGAAGGGGGCGGCCGCTACGGCTTCGTCACCGTCGTGGAGTACGAGGAGGACCTCTCCGACGAGGAGCTCGAGGAGGTCCAGCGACGCGTCGACGTCCAGCTGGACCAGATCGTCAGCGGCTCGTGGGCGCAGGAGAGCAGCCGGGGCAGCGTGGAGATGCTCGTCGGGGAGGTCGTCGACCAGGTGAGCACCGACCTCAAGCTCGGTGAGGGTCTCGCGCTGCCGATCACCTTCCTCGTCATGATCGTCGTCTTCGGCGGGTTCCTCGCCGCGGGGATCCCGCTCGTCGGCTCGATCGCCGCCATCGGCGGGGCGCTCGCCACGCTGTGGGGCTTCGCCCACGTCATCGAGCTCGACGCGACGGTCGTCAACATCGTCACCGTGCTCGGCCTCGGCCTGTGCATCGACTACGGACTGCTCGTGGTCTCCCGGTTCCGCGAGGAGATGACCGCCCTGCGTGAAGGGGCCCGCGACGTCGCTCGCCGCGACGTCGTCGTCGAGGCCAGCGGGCGCACCATGGACCGGGCCGGACGCACGGTGATCTTCTCGGCGGTGACGGTGGCGATCGCGCTCATCGGCCTGCTCTTCTTCCCCGCCGTCTTCGTCCGGGCCTCCGGCGCGGCCGGGGTCTCGGTCGTCGTCCTCTGCCTGGCGGTGGCCACGACCCTCGTGCCGGCCCTGTGCGCCCTCATGGCGCGTCGGCTGCTCGCCAGGGGCACCGAGCACGGCGGCGACGAGGGGGTCTTCTCCCGCCTGGCGGCGGTGGTCCAGCGGGCCCCGTGGGTGGTCATCGCGCTCGTCCTCGCGGCGCTGGTCGGGATGGCCCTGCCCGCGAGCCGGATGGAGGTCACCTCCTCGGGCATCGAGCTCTTGCCGGTCGGCAACGAGCAGCGGACCTTCTTCACCGAGCTCGCCGACGACTACCCCCAGCTGGCCGGCCCCGACGTGCAGGTGGTCACGACCGCGGACGAGGACGAGGTCCGCGGGTGGGCGAAGGGGGCCGCCGCCGACCTTCCCGGCGTGGACTCCGTGGAGGTCGAGGAGATGGGCAGCGTCGACGGGCAGCAGGTGCTCGCCGTCGGTCTGCTCACCTCCGACGACGCCCTCGGGGAGACCCCACGCGCTCTCGTGGACCGGCTGCACGCCGAGCCCCCTCCCTTCGACGCTCTCGTCGGCGGTCAGGCCGCGGCCCTGTCGGACCTGACCGACTCGATCGTCGCGAGCACCCCGTGGGCGGTCGGAGCCGTCGTGCTGGCGACCTTCGTCCTGCTCTTCCTCATGACCGGGTCGGTCGTCGTGCCGATCAAGGCGCTGGTCATGAACGTCGTCTCCCTCGGCGCGTCCATCGGCGTGCTCGTGTGGGTCTTCCAGGACGGGCACCTGTCCGGTCTGCTCGACTTCGACTCGGTCGGGGCGGTCGAGGTCTCCATCCCCGTCCTCGTCCTCGCCTTCGCCTTCGGGCTGTCGATGGACTACGAGGTCTTCCTGCTCTCCCGGATCGTCGAGCTGCACGAGCAGGGCCGGCCCACCGACGAGGCCGTGCGGCTGGGCCTGCAGCGGTCGGGCCGGATCATCACCAGCGCGGCACTGCTGATGGTCATCGTCTTCTCCGGCTTCATCCTCGCCCAGATCCTCGCCGTCAAGCAGACCGGCGTCGCCCTCGTCGTCGCGATCATCATCGACGCCACCCTCGTGCGGATGCTCCTCGTGCCGGCGACGATGTCGGTCCTCGGCGAGTGGAACTGGTGGGCACCCCGGTGGATGAAGCGCCTGCACGCCCGCGTCGGGATCACCGAGTGAGCGCGAGTGGGGACCGGGTGAGCACCGAGCGGATCCCCCTGCCGGACCTCGTCCCGTGGACGGGCGGTGACCGCGTCGTCCTCGCGGAATCGACCGCCCTGCCCGGGACGGATGCGCTCGGCATCCGCCGGGGAGAGGCGTGGGCGGTCGCCTTCGCCCGGCCGACGTACACGCACGGCACCAACCTCATGCTCCACGGCGACGACGGCAGCGGTCATCTCGTCTCCCCCGCGGTGGTCGCCACGCTCGAGGACCTCGTCGCCTCCGCCCCGTTCGCCGGCTGGTTGGCGCAGCTGAGGACGAAGGGGGTCGACGCGGTCTCCCTCCCCCGCACCGCGGCGCACGTGGGTGGACTGCTGCACGAGGTCGGTGGCCGGTGGGAGTGGATGTGGACATCGACGCCGCCGTCTGCGCCTGCCGGCGACGGCACGGTCGAGCTGGTCGAGGAGGACCGCGCGGACCTGCAGGCGCTGCTCGACGCCCACAACCCGGGGACCGACGGCCAGCCCTTCGCCCGGCCCGGTCAACGCTGGGTCGGTATCCGCGACGACGAAGGGAGCCTGCTCGCCGTCGGTTGCTGCGAGCCGGAGCGGTCGGGCACCCCGGTGCTCTCCGGGATCACCGTCGTGCCGACGGCGCGTGGTCGGGGCCTGGGGCGCGTGGTCACCGCGGAGCTGACACGAGGCGCCATCGACACCCACGGGTGGTGCACTCTGGGCATGTACTCGGTCAACGACACCGCGCGACGTCTCTACCACTCCCTGGGGTACGAGACCGGCGCGGTCTGGAGCAGTGGAGCGATGGGATGAGCAGATCCGCGGCCCTCGACTTCGCGCGGCCCGTGTTCTCCTTCGCCCCGGGCCCGGCCCGTCGGTGGATCGCGCTGCGCGCGGCGCTGGCCATCGGCCTGCCGCTGACCGGACTCACCCTCGCCGGCGTCCCTGCGGAGCACGCCTTTCTCGCCGGCCTCGGTGTCTTCGCGGTCCTCTACGGCGCGGGGGCACCGGTGCGCCGCCGGCTGCGCACGATCCCCAGTGCCGGCGCGGGGCTCCTCGGCTCGTTGGCGCTGGGGATCGCGGCGGCCGACCACCCCTTCCTCGCAGTCGTCCTCATGGCGGTCGTGGCGACCGTCGCGACCTTCCTGACCTATGCCCTGCAGGTCGGCCCCCCGGCCGGCTTCTTCTTCGCGCTCGACGTCGGGATCGGCAATCTCGCCGCGTCGCACGGAGCCGATGCGCGGACCATCCTCGGCATCGCCGCGGTGGGCGTGCTCTCGGCGATCCTCGTCGGGACCTCCGACCTGTGGTTCGGCGCCCACGGCGTCGAGGAGGCCGCGGTCGCCTCCGCGGAGTCGGTGGTCGACACCTACATCGCTGAGGCAGACCCCTCCGCGGTCGCCCGCTCCCGGCGTGCCGCATCCGCCGCGCTCAACCGGGCGTGGACGGCCGTCACCGACGGTCGCAGCGAGGACCACTTCGATGGTCGCCTGCAGCGGATGCACTCTCGCTACGCCACCGCGGTCGCCCGGTCGGTCGGCGGGCCCGACGAGGAGGTCACCGCTGAGCTGGCCCTGCACGAGGCCGCCCGCGCCCGACAGATCTCGCTCGGTCGCCCGCGGGCCCGGTGGTCCCTGCGCCAGGCGCTGCGCTGGCCCAGCGAGGACCTGCTCGTCGCGGCCCGGGTGCTCGCGGCCGGGTTGGTCGCGGGCACCATCGCCCTCGCCCTGGACAACGCGCACGCGTACTGGGCGAGCGCCTTCGCCGTCCTCATCGTCCACACGGGAGGCACCAGGCGCGCCCAGCTGCAGCGCTCCTTCCAGCGCACGATCGGCACGGCCGCGGGGCTCGTGGCGTTCGGCCTCGTGCTGCGACTCGATCCCGGCCACTGGGCGCTGATCGCCCTCGTCGTCGGCCTGCAGTTCGTCGTCGAGATGCTCGTCACGCGCAACTACGCGGCTGCGGTCGTCTTCCTCACACCGCTTGCGCTGTCGATCTCCGCGGCCGTCACGGACATGGACCTGTCGACGATCGTCTACGACCGCGGGATCGACACCGTGATCGGGGTCGGAGTGGCGCTGGTCGTGGTCGTGGTCTCCGGCGCGCTCGGTCGTCCCGAGCTGCTCCTGCGGGCCCATGCCCGGCGCGTGGTGGTCGCCCTGGACGACGTGCTCGCGGATCTCGCGGAGAGCCGCACGCGCACGCCGCAAGGGATGGCCGACCACCTCCACCACTGCCGTCAGCTGTACGTCGAGCTGATCACCTCCGACCAGGTCGCCGCCCGCACGGTCCAGGACGCACCGGCGGCGGTCGCGCCCTACCGCGAGATGGAGCAGCTGCTCGCGCACATCGGCTACCTCGTCCTCGGCGCGACCTGGAACCCACGGGTGCGCGGCGAGCGCGAGCGGATGGCGCAGGCCCGCGAGCGGCTCGCCGGGATCCTCGACCACAAGGTGACCCGCACGCGTCCGGCGGCGGACATCGCGGCCGAGCTGCGGAGCGTGGAGGCCGCCGTTACCGGGGCGTAGACCGCGCCACCGCGGGGCGCGGGCGGCCCCGTCCAAGTTGACCCGCCGCGGTCGGTTCCACCATCCTGCGCTACGCAGAGACGTTCGCAGCCTCCCCCGCACCGACGAGGTGTGGTTGGCTGCAGAGGACCCACGAATCCACTTCGAGGAGAGCAGGCGAGCATGAGCGAGTCGTCGAACGCCACCGACGGTCGGAGTCCGGACCACCACGGGGCCGATCGGCGCACGGAGGACGAGCGCATCACCGACCAGCTGCGGGCCCACGGCGTCCGGCTGGGTCCGGGCGGCATCGCCCCGAGAGTGTTCTGGCCGTCCCTGGGCATCGTCGTCGCGGTCTCGCTGTTCTCCATCTTCTTCAGCAGCACGGCCGGAGAGCTGTGGACCTCGATCCAGAGCGGCATCGTCAGTGGCTTCGGCTGGTTCTACACCCTGGCCATCGCCTCCTTCGTCGTCTTCGCGATCTTCCTCGCGGTGAGCCGGTTCGGCAACATCACCCTCGGGCGCGAGGGTGAGAAGCCCGACTTCAACCTGGTGTCCTGGTTCGCCATGCTCTTCGCCGCCGGCATGGGCATCGGTCTGGTCTTCTACGGTGTCGCGGAGCCGTTGACCTTCTACACCACTCCCAAGCCTGGGGTCGAGGGGAGCGAGGCCGAGCTGGCCAACCAGGCCATGGCGCAGACCTTCCTCCACTGGGGTCTGCACCCGTGGGCGGTGTACGTCATCGTCGGCCTCTCCCTCGCCTACGCCATCCACCGCAAGGGTCGTCCCGTCTCCCTGCGCTGGGCACTGGAACCGCTCCTGGGTGATCGCGTCAAGGGCTGGGTCGGCGACGTCGTCGACATCCTGGCGATCGTGGGCACCCTCTTCGGTGTCGCCACGTCCCTGGGCCTGGGCGTCACCCAGGTCTCGACGGGACTCATGGAGCTCGGGGTCATCGACGAGGCCTCGAACACGTTCATGGTCATCCTCATCGCCGTGATCACGGCCATCGCCACCATCTCGGTGGTCAGCGGTGTGGGCAAGGGCATCCAGTGGTTGTCCAACCTCAACCTGGGCCTGGCCGCGGTCTTCCTCGTCGCGATCTTCGCGCTCGGCCCGACCCTGTTCCTCCTGCGCGACTTCGTCCAGTCCATCGGTGCGTACACGACGAACTTCCTGCCCAACACCTTCGACGCCTTCGCCTACACCGGCTCTGAGGGCTTGGCCTGGGCCGGCGGGTGGACGATCTTCTACTGGGGCTGGTGGATCGCCTGGTCGCCCTTCGTGGGCGTGTTCATCGCGCGCATCTCGAGGGGCCGCACGGTTCGGGAGTTCGTGGCCGGCGCCCTCCTCGTACCGACCCTCCTCGGGTTCCTGTGGTTCACGGCGCTGGGCGGGACAGCCATCCACCGGCAGCGCACGGTCGGTGACCTCGTGCCGGAGGAGGGCCTCGTGGCCGAGGTCGCCCTCTTCGACACCTTGGCCACGCTCCCGATGGGGACGATCCTGTCGGTCATCGCCCTCATCCTGGTGGTGGTGTTCTTCGTGACCTCCTCGGACTCCGGGTCCCTCGTCGTGGACATGCTTGCCTCCGGTGGCCACCCGGACCCGCCGACGTGGAGCCGGGTGCTGTTCGCCGTCCTCGAGGGTTTGGTGGCGAGCGCCCTGCTCCTGGCCGGGGGCACGGAGGGCCTGTCCGCGCTCCAGGCGGGCTCGGTCGCAACGGGCGCTCCCTTCGCCGTCGTGATCGTGTTCATCATGATCGCGCTGTACAAGGCCCTGCGGAGCGAGCACCGGTTGATCCTCGAGTCCGAGACGCGGCTGCGCCGTCGGGAGATGGCCGGAGAGCTGACGGAGAACTTCGACGACGTCTTCGGCGAGCAGGTCGACGACCGCATCGACTACGCGCTCACGCGCACCAAGGGCATCTGGTCCCGGGAGCGCACACCGGTCACGACTGTCACCCGGGCCCGTCAGCGCGAGCGCGAGAAGGAGACCGGCGACTGACGACCGACCCACAGCTGGAGGCCGGGCAAAGTGGCAGGCTGGACCGCATGCCCCGCACGAGCGCCGGTCTCCTCCCCTTCACCACGGCGAAGGGAGGCACCCGCGTCTTCCTCGGCCGCATGGGTGGGCCGGCCTGGGTCCGTCGTCCGCGCGCGTGGACGGTGATCAAGGGCGAGTACGCAGAGGGCGACGATCCCTTGGCCGCGGCCGAGCGGGAGTTCCTCGAGGAGATCGGGGTGCCGGCGCCGGCCGGTTCCCGACTCGACCTGGGTGAGGTGCGGCAGTCCGGAGGCAAACGGGTCCGGGCCTGGGCCGTGGAGGCCGACCCCTCGTTGGCCTACGTCTCGAGCAACCTGGTGACGATGGAGTGGCCGCCGCGATCCGGCCGGCGTATCTCCTTCCCGGAGATCCAGCGGGCCGAGTGGTGTGAGGTGGACCGGGCACGCGAGCTCGTCGTGGCGGCCCAGACGGCCTTCCTCGACCGTCTGGTGGACGCGACGGGCTAGGCGCGCTTCTCCGGCCGGTGCGGGGAGTCCTCCGCAAGCGCGGATACGAGCGGGCGCAGGACGCGTCGCAGCCCTGCCGCGCCGCTCGTCGGCTCGTGGTGGACCGCCCGGATGCCGAGCGAGTGCGCCGACTCGACGTTCGCGGGCACGTCGTCAACGAAGCCGACGCGGTCGGCCGGCACCCCGAGGTCATCGAGGATGTGCTCGAAGAAGGCCGGGTCGGGCTTCATCGATCCGACCTCGCTGGACCAGTAGGCCCCGTCGACGATGTCGTCGTATCCGTGGACCTCGCGCATGAAGCGCACCCGGTGGTCCTGCTGGTTGGTCGCGAGCAGGCAGCGCACCCCGAGCCGCCGGACCTCCTCCACGAGTGCGACCGCCTCGAGGTCGAGGTCGAACTGCTCCCAGATGCCCAGCAGATCCTCGACGGTCACCGGCAGCCGTCCGGACCGGCTCTCCTGCTCCACCAGGTCGGCCAGCACCGCGCGCAAACTGCGCTCACCGCGCAGCGCCGACAGCTCCGCCTCGAAGACCTTGCGGGCGAAACCCGGGGCGACCGTCCGGTCCAGGCGCTCGCGCCAGTCGACGTGCCCGTGCTGGAGGACGCCGTCGCAGTCCCACAGCATCACCTCCACCGGCACGTCCGTCATCAACTCTGCCTGGGGTTGACCTCCGGCGCCCCCTGCGCTGCGGGCTCGTCCGCCGTCACCGTGGGCCGGGCGTCGATGCCGGCCTCCTTGCGCTGCTCCGGGGTGATCGGGGCGGGGGCGTCGGTCAGCGGGTCGTAGCCGCCACCGGACTTGGGGAAGGCGATGACGTCGCGGATGGACTCAGCTCCCAGGAGGAGCATGACGATCCGGTCCCAGCCGAAGGCGATGCCGCCGTGCGGGGGGGCGCCGTACTTGAAGGCCTCGAGGAGGAAACCGAACTTCTCCTGCGCGGCCTCCTCGTCCAGCCCCATGACCGAGAAGACCCGCTCCTGCACGTCGCGCTGGTGGATACGGATGGACCCGCCGCCGATCTCGTTGCCGTTGCAGACCAGGTCGTAGGCGTAGGCCAGCGCGGAGCCGGGGTCGGTGTCGAAGGTGTCGAGGAACTCCGGCTTGGGGCTGGTGAAGGCGTGGTGGACCGCGGTCCAGGCGCCCGCGCCGACGGCGACGTCACCGGCAGCGACGGCCTCGCCCGTGGGCTCGAAGAGCGGGGCGTCGACGACCCAGACGAAGGACCACTCGGACTGGTCGATCAGGTCGCACCGGTGGGCGATCTCCTGCCGTGCGGCACCGAGCAGCGCCCGGGCGGCCTTGGGCTTGTCCGCGGCGAAGAAGATGCAGTCTCCCGGCTGGGCCCCCACGTGCGCCGCGAGGCCGGTCTTCTCCTCCTCGGAGATGTTCTTGGCGACGGGCCCGCCGAGCTCACCGTCCTGACCGACGGTGACGTAGGCCAGGCCCTTGGCACCGCGCTGCTTGGCCCACTCCTGCCAGGCGTCGAACTGACGGCGGGGCTGGTCGGCGCCCCCGGGCATCACGACCGCACCGACGTAGTCGTTCTTGAACACGCGGAAGGGCGTGTCCGCGAAGAACTCAGTGCAGTCGACGAGCTTGACGCCGAAGCGCAGGTCGGGCTTGTCGCTGCCGTAACGCTCCATCGCCTCGGTGTAGGTCATGCGGGCGAAGGGGGTGGTCAGCTCGACGCCGATGGTCCCCCAGACGGCCTTGGCAATGGCCTCGCCGAGCTCGATGACGTCGTCCTGCTCGACGAAGGACATCTCGATGTCGAGCT
Organism: uncultured Janibacter sp.; assembly: GCA_964430615.1. Classification (GTDB taxonomy): domain Bacteria; phylum Actinomycetota; class Actinomycetes; order Actinomycetales; family Dermatophilaceae; genus Janibacter. The sequence continues at coordinate 30,755 of CAYSGN010000025.1, forward strand.
GGGTGAACTCCGGCTGCCGGTCGGCCCGGAAGTCCTCGTCGCGGTAGCAGCGCGCGATCTGGTAGTAGCGCTCCATCCCGGCGACCATGAGCAGCTGCTTGAACAGCTGCGGGCTCTGCGGGAGCGCGTACCACTCGCCCGGCGCGAGCCGAGCCGGCACGAGGAAGTCGCGGGCGCCCTCGGGCGTGGACCGAGTCAGCGTCGGGGTCTCGATCTCGACGAAGTCACGCTCGGCGAGGACCGACCGGGCCGCGGCGTTGACCTTGCTGCGCAGACGCAGGCCCGCACCGGCGCTGGCCGGGCCCGGACGGCGCAGGTCGAGGTAGCGGTGCTTCAGGCGCGCCTCCTCACCCACGGAGACCCGCTCATCGATCTGGAAGGGCAGCGGGTCCGCCGTGCTGAGGACCTCGATGGAGGAGGCGACCACGTCGACCTCGCCCGTCGGGAGGCTCGGGTTGACGTCCTTCGGGTCACGCGGGGCGACCTCGCCGACGACCGTGACGACGTACTCGTTGCGCAGGTCGTGCGCCGCACCGGTGAGGACCTCGTCGCGCGCGACGACCTGGGCCACGCCGGAGGCATCGCGAAGGTCGAGGAAGGCCACCCCACCGTGATCACGTCGCCGGGCCACCCATCCGCTGAGGGTGACGGTCTGGCCGGAGTGCTCGGCACGCAGGGTGCCGGCTTCGTGGGT
>CAYSGN010000026.1:0-30738 GCA_964430615.1 uncultured Janibacter sp.
CCTCTTCGGCTTCGACGCGACCGCCGGCGTCGTCCACGACTGGATGTACGACCGGATCGCCAAGGACTACGTCCTCGACGAGGACAACCAGGAGTTCATGCGGCGGGCCAACCCGTGGGCGCTGCGTGGCATCGTCGAGAAGCTCACCGAGGCCGCCGACCGCGGGCTGTGGGAGGAGCCGGACCCGCAGGTCGTCGCGGAGATGCAGCAGGTCTACCTGGACATCGAGGGGGACCTGGAGGGCGACGAGGAGTGAGGGACGAAGGGGAGGCCCCCCGCTACTCCCGTCCGGTCCCGACGATCGGGGACACCTCGAGCGCCGAGCAGCGGCGCGCGGACCCCGCCGGATGGGCGATGGGCGAGTCAGTCACCGGGGCGCTGGCCTCCGTGGTCGCCGGACGCCGGGACATCCGGCGCTACCGCCCCGACCCCGTGCCCGAGGACCTGCTGACCGCCGTCCTCGAGGCCGGGCACCGGGCCCCGAGCGTGGGGCACTCCCAACCCTGGCGCTTCATCGTCGTCACCGACCCCGCCACGCGCGATCGGGCCGCGGCCATGGCCGACCGGGCCCGGCTCGACCAGGCCGCGCACCTGGCCTCGGAGCGGGCTGCCCGGATGCTCGACCTCAAGCTCGAGGGGCTGCGGGAGGCCCCCGTCGGTGTCGTCGTCGCCTGCGACCGGCGCACGCCGGCCACCGGTGTGCTGGGGCGGGCGACCTTCCCCGACGCCGACCTGTGGTCCTGCGCGACGGCGATCGAGAACATGTGGCTCACCGCCCGCGCCCACGGCCTCGGCATGGGCTGGGTGACGCTCTTCGACCCGGACGAGCTCGCCGACCTCCTCGGCCTGCCCGACGGCGTCGTCACCCTCGGCTGGATGTGCCTGGGCTGGCCGGACGAGCGGCCACCCTCGCCGGGGCTGGAGCGCGCGGCCTGGTCGCGCAAGACCCCGCTCGAGCAGGTCGTGCTGCGCGAGCGCTGGCCCGCGGACGAGGCGGCGCCCGAGCAGCCGGTCTCGCACCTGCGCGGCCCGGAGGCCGAGCGTCTCGTCGGGGCGACGGACGCCGCGGACGAGCTGCTCTCACCACCGGAGTCGCTCGGCGTGCTCGACCGCGCACTCAACCGCGTGCTCGCGGTCGGGGCGGGTGACGTCACCGGCGGGACCCTCGTGCTCGCGGGTGCCGACCACCCGGTGACCGGCCTGGGGGTGAGCGCCTTCCCGGCGTCGACGACGGCCGACGTGCTCGCCGCCACCGTCGCGGGCACCTCGCTCGGCGCGGCGACGGCCGTCGGGGCCGGCCTGTCGGTGCTCCCGGTCGACGCCGGTGTGGCGCGACCGGTCGGAGGTGCTCGCGACCTGCGTCCGCGGGGGGAGCGGGGCGACATCGCCTCGACCGACGCGCTCACCGGCGAGGACGTCGACGCGCTCGTCACCGCCGGTCGGGCGATCGGGGCCGATGCCGCCGCGTCGGGGCTGGTCTGCCTCGGCGAGGTCGGGGTCGGCAACACGACGGTCGCGGCGGCCCTCGCGTGCGCCCTGCTCGACCTCGAGCCGCAGGACGCGGTCGGCCTCGGTGCCGGCTCGGACGCCGCGATGGTCGCCCGCAAGCGCGAGGTCGTCGCGGACGCGCTGGATCGGACGAAGGGGGAGGGGGACCCCCTTCGTCTCCTCGCCGCGGTCGGCGGGCCGGAGATCGCCGTGCTCACGGGTGTCACGCTCGGTGCGGCCGGCGCCGGTGCGCCGGTCGTCCTCGACGGCCTCGCGGCCTCGCTGCCCGGCGCCATCGCCGCCCGCCTGGAGCCGGCGGTCCAGGGCTACCTGCTCGCCGGTCATGTCAGTCGCGAGCGCGCCCACGCCCTCGTGCTGCGCGAGCTCGGCCTCGAGCCGCTCCTCTCCCTGCGGATGAGGGCGGGCGAGGGCGTCGGTGCCTGCCTGGCCGCCTCGCTGGTGCTGCAGGGGCTCGCGGTCCGGCGCACCGCCGCCCGCACCCGCTAGCCCCGCCCGCATCTCCCTGGGGGACGTTCCTCTCAGGAGGCCGGCGTGAGGGCGTAGACGTCCATGACCCAGCCGTGCTCCTCGCGCAGGCGGGCGCGCAGCGCCACGATCTCGTCGATGACCTCGGCCAGGCGCCCGGAGCGCAGCTCCTGCTGCGGCATCCCCACGTAGGCACCCCAGTGGACGACCGTGTCCGGGTGGGTGGTGGCGAGCTCCCGGCAGTGCAGGTGCCCGTCGAGCATGACGACGACCGTCCCGAGCCCGAGACCGGCCGACTCGGCGGACGTCCACTCCTCCACGAGTCGGCGTCCGGTCGTCACGTGCACTGGTTCGCCGACGCGGTGCAGCACGATGCCGTGCGCCGCGGCGAGGGTCTGGAAGGCCGAGATCCCCGGGATCACCCGCACCGTGGTCGGGATGTGCTCACCGATGGCGTCGACGATGCGGATCGTGCTGTCGTAGAAGGCCGGGTCGCCCCAGACGAGGAAGCCCACCACGGCGTCCTCGGGCAGATCCGCGATGACCCGCACGTAGGCGTGCGTGCGTGCGGCGTGCCAGTCGCGCACCCCTTGCGCGTAGGCGGCGGAGTCGCGCTCGACGTCCGGGCCGCGCTCCGGGTCCGGCACGGTGACGAACTCGTAGCCACCGCCGGGGACGAAGCGCTCGCAGATCCCCCGGCGCACCGCGACCAGCTCGTCCTTGGCCGCGCCCTTGTCCGCGACGAGGAAGACGTCCACCTCCCCGAGCGCGGCAGCGGCCTCCGCGGTGACGTGCCCGGGGGAGCCGGCACCGATGCCGATGACGTGGATGCGGCGGGGGCTCATCGATCCTCCTGGGCCAGTGCGATCAGGGCGTCGACGTCCGCGTGCTCCTCGAGGGCGTCGGCGAGTGCGTCGATCATCGCCTCCCGGCGGTGGGCGAAGGGGGGAGCCCCCACCTCCGCCTCCCAGGAGGCGCCGGTGGTCGAGGCGACATCCGCGAGCAACGCACGTCGGAAGTCGTCGCACTCGAGGGCGCCGTGCCAGATCGAGCCGCGGACGGGCCCGAGGGCGTGCCCTCCGGGGAAGTCCTCCCCGCCGCGGGGGGCCACGACGCCGTGGTGGATCTCGTAGCCCTCGACCTCGTGCCCGCGCCAGCTGCCGCGTGGCCGCCCCAGGACCTTGTCCGGCCGGAAGACGGCCCGCCCCGGCAGCAGACCCAGGCCGGGGACCACGGCGGCAGAGGCGGACTCGCCCCCTTCGACGCCCTCGTCGACGATCTCGTCCAGCAGCATCTGGTAGCCGCCACAGATGCCGAGCACCGGCGCGCCGCGACGCCCCCGCTCGAGGACGACGTCGGCGAGCCCGGAGCGCCGCAGCCAGGCCAGGTCCGAGACCGTCGCGCGGGACCCGGGGAGCACGACCAGGTCGGCCTCCCGGACCACCTCCGTGCTGCGGGTCACGCGCACGTCGACGCCGGGCTCGGCGGCCAGCGCGTCCACGTCGGTCGCGTTCGAGGTCCGGGGCAGCGCGACCACCGCGACGGACAACCGCCGCTCCTCGGGCACGTCGCCACCGGTCGGTGCGCGTCCGACGGAGAGCGCGTCCTCGGAGTCCAGCCACACCCCCTCCAGCCACGGCAGCACGCCGAGCGCCGGCATCCCGGTCCGGGCGCTGATCTCCTCGAGACCGGGGGCGAGCACCGCCGCGTCCCCCCGGAACTTGTTGATGAGGTAGCCCGCCAGCAGGCGCCGGTCCGCGTCGTCGACGAGCGCCCACGTCCCGTACAGCGCGGCGAGCACCCCGCCCCGGTCGATGTCCCCGACGAGGACCGTCGGCAGGGAGAAGCGGTGCGCCAGACCGAGGTTCACGTAGTCCCCGGCGCGCAGGTTGATCTCGGCGGGGGAGCCGGCACCTTCGCAGACGACGACGTCGACGGATGCCGCGAGCTCCTCGAAGGCGGCGAAGGCGGCCTCGGCCAGGTGCCGTCGCCCGGTCGCGTACTCCCCGGCGAGGAGCTCTCCCGCGGGCCGGCCGCGGACGACGACGTGGGCGCGCCGGTCGCTGCCCGGCTTGAGCAGCACGGGGTTCATGACCGAGGAGGCCTCCACCCCGGCGGCCGCCGCCTGGAGGTACTGGGCCCGACCGATCTCGGCGCCGTCCCGGCAGACCATCGAGTTGTTCGACATGTTCTGCGCCTTGAAGGGCGCGACCGAGAGGCCCCGCCGCGCGAGAGCGCGGCACAGCCCCGTCACGACGAGGGACTTGCCGGCGTCCGAGGAAGTCCCTGTCACCAGCAGTCCGCTCACGAGGGCCCACTCTACGAAAGGCCTCGCTACGGTGAGCCGTGTGAGCCCCACCTTGGTGCACCTGGTCCGTCATGGTCAGTCCACGTGGAACCGCGACGGACGGGTCCAGGGCGCCTACCGGGGACTCGACGAGCCGGTCCTCACCGGCGAGGGGCGGGCCCAGGCGGCCCGTGCCGGCCTCGCCGTCCTGGCCGCGCTCGGCCCGCCCGCCGGCGAGCACAACCTCTTCCTCTGGTGCAGCGACCTCACCCGGGCCCTGCAGAGCGCCGAGGTCATCTCGGTCGCGATGCGCCCCAGCGGCTGGGTGGCCTCGCTGCGCAACGAGCCCGGCCTGCGTGAGCAGCATCTCGGGGACCTCGAGGGGCAGCCGGCTCGTGCGCTCCGGTCGCTGGACGTGCCGCCCGGCACCCACATCAGCGAGGTGCGGTGGGGCGGGGGTGAGTCGATGCAGGACGTCCACGAGCGCGTGGGCGACTGGTTCGCCCCGGCCCTGATGGACGCGCCACGCCACCTCGTCGTCGTCAGCCACGAGCACACCATCCGGGCCGCGCTCGCCTGGCTGCGGCAGCGCTCCTGGCGCGACATCGACTGGGACGAGCCGATCGCCCACGGGTCGGTCACCACGTGCGAGGTCGGCTGAGCACCGCCGTCACCGCGCCTCAGCAGTCCCGCAGGCTCTCGACCTGGCTCGTCCCGTAACGATGGCCGCTGCCCTCCGGCACGTGGAGCGAGCCGACGAAGTCCACGGCGTCGTGGACCGAGCTCACCACCGGCAGCCACCGCTGCGTGTCCTCCGGAGGGAGCGCGAGGTCCCGCCACCGGGTGTGCACGACCGGGTCGTCGGGGTTGGCGACGACGGACTCCCGCGGCAGCCCGGCCCGCTGACCTCCCGGCGGGCCGACCCACAGCACCGAGCACACCTCCTGCCGGGCCTCCCGACCACCCGGGCCGACGAAGACCGCCTGCCCGGCCAGCGCACCGAGGCTCTCCCCGTACACGTGCAGGTCCGGGCGCTGCGCGGCCGGCATCTCCTCCACCCGGCCGGCGACCGCGGCGAAGAGATGGCGGGCGGCGTCGGCCGCCTGCTCCCGGTGCAGCAGGTAGGAGTACCAGCTGGGCGCGGCGTCGTACTGCATCGAGACCGTCGCGACGTCCGGGCCGAAGCGCTGCTCGACCCCTGCGAGGAACTCCGGGTCGACCCAGCCGCTCCCGGTGGGCAGCACGACGACGATCCGCGAGCGACGCAGGCCACCCTCGTGCACGAGCCGGTCGACGGCCCGCTCGGCGCGCTCCTGCGGCCCCTCGCCCGGCAGTATCCGGGCGAAGGAGCGCGCGGCCCCCTCGGGCGAGCGCTGCTGCATGATCCACATCGTGTCGTCGGGCCCGACGCCGTGCGCGGGCCCACCGGCGAGGACCACGCCGACGCAGACCACCGCCGCGGCGAGCGGACGGGCGACGGCACGTGACCAGAGCCGTCCCCGCCAGGCGCAGCGACCGGCGTGGCGCAGCAGCAGGCCGGCCGCCACGATGGCGAGGACGGCGGCCCAGTAGCGCCACCCCAGCCCCGGCATACCGGCCCGGTCGCGGGCCGCCTCGAGGACGTGATGACCCCAGACGCCGAGCGCCACGGCGACGACGAGCAGCACGAGGAGACCGACGACGCGGGAGCGCCCGACGAGGCGCGGGACGCGGCGCGCCGTGCCTGCCGCCTGGACGCACATGACGACGAAGAGCGCGGAGACCACCCCCTGGAGCACCGCCCCTCGGGGGAGGCTCGAGGGCGAGATGGAGAGGTAGAAGCCGATGACGGCGGCGGCAGCCACCGACACACGCGGCAGCCGGGCGAAGGGGGAGAGCGCCACCTGGGGCGTCACGGCGCTCATGCCGAGACCACCCCGGGCAGCCGGCCGCGCCGGCCGGTGCGGCGACCGAGGCGGCGCAGGCCACCGACGACGAGGGACCCGGCGGCACCGAGCGAGACCAGGGCCGCGCCCCCGGTCGCCAGCGACAGCGGGTCCTCCGGGTCGGGGACCGACCCGTCCTGGCGCCAGGTGTTGGCCCGGACGAAGCCCGCGGCGATGTGCGCCCACCGGGTGCAGGAGGCGCGGATCGGGCCCGGCTCCGTGCTCTCGCAGGAGTCGAGGGCCTCCCGCTCGAACTGGTCGTCCAGCGCGCTGCGCGCCCGCGCCGGGAGGGCGCCGCCGACGGAGTCGCCGTAGCGGAGCAGGTCGTAGCCGTAGTCGTGCTGCCGGCACGCGGTCTCGAAGACCTCGGGGAGCGGCACCGGTGAGGAGCACGACCCGGTGGGGTTGGTGATCGACCCCTCCTCGAGCACGGGCGCGTAGCCGATCCTGCGGGAGAAGTCCTCCGGGACCGCGGCCCGGGCCTCCTGCGCGGTTCCCGACAGGAGCGCGGTGACGGCCCGACGCGTGCCGGGGTCGGGCGAGGAGGCGGGCGGGGCGTCGACGACGGCCAGCGCGGTCGCCGCCGTGACACCCACGAGCAGGGTGATGGCGGAACGTCGTAGTGGCTGCATGGCCCGGAAAACTAGGAACGCGCTGCCGCGTGGCGCCTCCCTCCTCGGAGCCGATCCGGGGTACCCGTCCGGTGCCACGGCCGCCCCCCGGTGCTACCTCCGGGGGACATCCGGTCACTCGCGCGAGGGCCGCCGCCGGGAGGCTCGGTCCGTAACCTTGGGGGCATGCCCCGGCCATCCCGTCCACGCCTCCGGCGGGGCGCGGCCGCCGTGGGCCGCAGCGCCGTGTGGCTGGCGAAGGGGGCGAGTCGCCACACCGACCTGGCCCTGGTCCTGCTCGCCGCGATCGCGCTGGCGATCGCCTGGCCGACGGTCCCGATCACCCACGAGATCACGAGCACGCTCTGGCCGGTGCTCGGTCTGCTGTCGGTGGCGCCGATCGTCCTCCTGCGCCGGGACCCCTTCGTCGCCTGGGCCGTGAGCATCGCCGGCAGCGTGGTGTGGGTGCTCGTGCCCCGGCTGGACGGCTGGCCGATGCCGTGGCCGGTCATGCACTTCCTCGTGCTCCTCCTGAGCGTCCTCGTCGTGACCCTGCTCGCGAGACCGGCCCGGGTCGTGGTGGCCACGGCGGTGACCGCGCTGTGGTTCCTCCTCGTCATGCCCGTTGAGCTCAAGCCGTGGGCGGTCGGCGTGCTCGTCATCGTCGCCTTCGGCACGCTCGCGCGCTGGCTGCTGCTCTCCCGCCGCCAGCTCGCCCACCGGGAGCAGGAGGCCGAGGCGGAGCGGGACCGACGGGTGGTGCTGGAGGAGCGCAGCCGGATCGCCCGGGAGCTGCACGACGTCGTCGCACACCACATGTCGATGGTCGTCGTCCAGGCCCAGAGCGCTCCGTACCGCGTCGCCGACGTCTCCCCGGCGGCGACGGAGGAGTTCGTCGGGATCGAGTCCGCCGCCCGCCAGGCGCTCACCGAGGTACGTGGCGTCCTCGGCCTGCTCCGCGAGGAGGCGTCCGAGCCGCAGACCGCCCCGCAACCCACCCTCGCCGACCTGCCGGGCCTCCTCGAGGGGGCCCGCGGGGCCGGCATGGACGTGCAGTGGCAGCTCGACCTCGCCGACGAGGAGTGCCCCGGCGGCACCGCTCTCGTCCTCCACCGCATCCTGGGTGAGGCGCTGGCCAACGCCAGCCGTCACGCACCGGGCAGCCCCGTCCGGGTCGAGCTCACCCGCCGTGGCGGCGAGGCGGATCTGCTCGTGCGCAACGGGCCCGGCACCGCGCCTCCGGCACCGGTCGCGGGGGGAGGGCACGGCATCGAGGGGATGCGCGACCGCGCGGGTGCCGTGGGCGGCCGCCTCCACGCCGGTGCCGGCCCGTCCGGGGGCTTCGTCGTGCACGCGACGCTCCCGCTCCACGGGCGCCCCGGGCCTAGGTTGGGGTCATGAGCATCACGGTGCTGATCGCCGACGACCAGGCGATGGTGCGGGCGGGCTTCGGCGCCCTCCTCGACGCCCAGCCGGACATCGCGGTCATCGGTGAGGCCGCGGACGGGAGCGAGGCGGTCACGGAGGTCGCCCGACTGACACCGGACGTCGTCCTCATGGATGTGCGGATGCCCGGGGTCAACGGGCTCGAGGCGGCCGCGACGATCCTCGGCGCCCCCAGCCCGACCCGTCCGAAGGTGCTCATGCTGACGACCTTCGACGTCGACGACTACGTCTACGAGGCCCTTCGGCTCGGGGCGAGCGGCTTCCTGCTCAAGGACGCACCGGCCGACGACCTCGCCCGTGCGGTCCGGGTGGTCGCCGGAGGCGACCAGCTCCTGGCCCCGAGCATCACCCGCCGCTTCATCGCCGACGTCGTCCGCCGTCACGGCTCCTCGCCGCGCCGCTCGCCGCGCCTCGAGGAGCTCACCGGCCGGGAGCGCGAGGTCCTCGAGCTGCTCGCGCACGGCCTCTCCAACGCCGAGATCGCCGGGCGCCTCTTCCTCTCCGAGCAGACCGTCAAGACACACGTCTCCCGGGTGCTGACCAAGCTGGCCCTGCGGGACCGGGCCCAGGCGGTCGTCTTCGCGTACGAGCACGGGGTGGTCGTGCCCGGCACCTGAGCCGGCGCCGGCGGGGGGGGCACCCGTCGGTCGTCTCCAGGACGTCGGCGAGCCGCGACCTCCGAGCCGGGCGTCGGCCGAGCCGGGGATCAGCCCCCCGGTGCCAGCAGCGGGACGAGCGCGCCGACGTCGGTGACCGGGCGGTCGCACACGAAGCCGCGGCACACGTACGCCGCCGGCTGCCCGTCGACGAGCGGCCGGTCCGCGAGCAGCGGCTCCCCGGGCGCGTCCGGGGGCCCCGTGGCGATGACGAGACCGGGGGAGGTGCTCGCCTCGGCGACGCGGCGAAGGGGGCCATCGTCCCCTTCGCCGACGATCGCCACCTGGAGCGGCCCGGCGAGCATCGCCTCGGCCGTGGCCAGCGCCCAGCCCGCGAAGCGCGGGTCCTGGGTGATGATCCGGCCCTGCGCCGCGACCGCCTCCTCGGCCAGGTGCCGGTGCTCCACGTCCCCGGTGAGCGCGGAGTGGGTGAGCAGCGCGCCCGCGACCGCGGAGATGCCCGACGGCTCGGCGTTGTCGGTGCGTCCGCGCGGGGCGGCGACGAGGCGCTCGCCGTCGATCGCCGTGTCGTGCCAGCCGTCCTCGTCGTGGAAGTGCGCGGTCGCGAGTCCGAGGACCTCGCCGGCCCGGGTCAGCCACGAGGTGCCGGCACCTGCGCGGTGCAGCGCCAGCAGCCCCTCCGCGAGGTTGCCGTGGTCGTCGAGCGTGCCGGGAGCGGTGCTGATCCGGCCGGCCAGCGAGGTGCGCCGCAGCCGGCCGTCGACGAGGTGGCGTCGCAGGACCATCTCGGCGGTGGCCTCGGCCGCCTCGACGAGCTCGGGCCGTCCCAGGACCACGCCCGCGTCGGCGAGGGCGGCGACCGCCAGGCCGTTCCAGCTCGTGACGACCTTGTCGTCGCGAGCCGGCTGCGGCCGCAGCCCGCGGGCAGCGAGCAGCCGGGCGCGCGCGTCCTCCCACCAGGACGGGTCCTCGGGGTCCTCGCGCATCTGGAGCGTCGAGGTCCCGCCCTCGAAGGTGCCGTCCGCGCTCACCCCGAGCAGCCGTGCGGCCGCGGCCCCGTCCTCCTCGCCGAGGACCTCCGTCAGCTGCGCCGGCGTCCACACGTAGGTGGCGCCCTCGACCCCGTGACCGTCGACCACGGTGTCCGCGTCGAGGGCGGAGGCGAAGCCCCCTTCGTCGGTCCGCAGGTCCCGCAGCAGGAAGTCCGCGATCCCGCCCGCGACGCGCGCGGCGAGCGGCGACCCCGTCTGCCGGTGCAGGTGGGTGTAGGCACGCAGGAGGAGGGCGTTGTCGTAGAGCATCTTCTCGAAGTGCGGCACGACCCAGTCGGCGTCGACGCTGTAGCGGGCGAAGCCTCCCGCCAGCTGGTCGTGGATGCCGCCGCGGGCCATCGCCTCGCAGGTGCGCTCGACCATCGCGAGCGCGTCGGCGTCACCGGTGCGGGCGTGGTGGCGCAGCAGGTGCTCCAGGGTCATCGACGGGGGGAACTTCGGTGCCCCGCCGAAGCCGCCGCGGGCGTCGTCGAAGTGCGAGCGCAGGGTCCGCACGGACGCCGCGACCGTGTCCTCGTCGACGGGGGAGCCGGGCCCGGGGTCGGAGATCTCCCGCAGCCGCTCGGCGATGTGGGTGGCCGAGGCAGTCAGCTTCTCCCGGTCCTCGCGCCAGGCCGTGCCGGCCGCGTCGAGGAGCTGGAGCAGGTGCTGCTTCGGCAGGTAGGTGCCCGCGAAGAAGGGTTCTCCGTCCGGGGTGACGAGCACGGTCATCGGCCAGCCGCCCTGCCCGGTGAGGGCCTGCGTGGCGAGCATGTAGACCGCGTCGATGTCCGGGCGCTCCTCGCGGTCGACCTTGATGCTCACCCACCCCTCGGACAGCGCCGTGGCGACCTCCTCGTCCTCGAAGCTCTCGTGCGCCATGACGTGGCACCAGTGGCAGGCCGCGTACCCGACGGAGAGGAAGACCGGCACGTCGCGGCGGCGCGCCTCCCTGAAGGCCTCCTCGCCCCATTCGTGCCAGTCGACGGGGTTGTCCGCGTGCTGGCGCAGGTAGGGGGAGAGGCTGTCGGCGAGACGGTTGGCCATGCCTCCACCGTCTCACCCCGGCGCGCTCACGGGCCATCCTCCGGGACGTGGTAGACGAGCTTGACGCGCAGCGACGGTGGCAGGTCCTCGACGATGCTGTTGTCGTTGTACCAGACCTCGAGGGAGTAGCTCAGGTTCTCGCCCGGGGCGGGGGCGATGTCGGCGGTGCACCGCTCGATGTCGGTGCTGCACTCGGCCTCCTCGAGCCGGCCGAGGGTCTCCTCCCACGGCGCGGACGAGAACCACGCCCGGACGTCTCCGTAGGTGTACCCGTCGGGAAGGTCGAAGGAGCGGACGTAGGACCCGTGGTGCGTCGACCACTCCGGCCGCTTGTCGGTCGTCCCGGTCTCGTGCCAGTCGCCTGGGACCGGGATGTCGGTCGCCTTGTCCGGCACGGCCCGGATCTCGGGGCCGGGGGAGATGTGCCACCAGCGCACCCCGACCCACAGCATCGCGACGAGGACGAAGGGGACGCCGATCATGACGATCTGCATCGCCCACCGCAGCCACCCGAGGGCGAAGGCCTGCCCCGGCGTGAAGTCGCCCTCGAACTGGTCCCCGCCGTCGATGCCGCTGGCCGCCCCCACGCCCCAGAACCCGAAGGCACGCATCAGCCACAGCACGCTCGCCACGTACACGACCGACGCGAGCAGGGCGGGGATCCAGAAGATCCCGTCGAAGGCCGGGCTGATCCCGATGGCCCACAGCAGACCGACGACGAGGACCGGCACGAGGTTGGCGACGACGAGCACCAGGCAGGCGCGCCCGAAGTGGCCCCTGCTGAGCCGCCCGAGCAGCCCCGGGCGACGTGCGTACTCGAGCAGCTCGGTGATCCTCCCCATGGGCCGCAGGATAGAGCGGGGCCGCGACGGGCTCGCCGGAGCGCGCCCCGAACCCGGCCTCAGTCGCCGAGGGCCTTGATGAGCGAGACCGCGAGCGAGACCCGGTCGGCGTCGCCGTCCTCGGTGGCCCAGACGGCACCCACGACCTCCCGCAGCGCGCAGACCGGGCGGACGAGGTCCTCGTCGAGCCCCGCCACCTCGCAGGCCACCTCGACGCGGCGACGTACCGACCAGCGCAGCGAGGAGCCGGTGCCCATCTCCTCGGTGCGGTTGTACAGCAGCGGTGCGACCTCCCAGGCCGGGTGCCCGGTGAGCGGCTTGGGGTCGATCGCGACCCAGTCGGTGCCGTCGGAGAGCACGTTGCCGTAGTGCAGGTCGCCGTGGAGCAGCCGGTCCTGGTGGGTCGAGGAGCCCAGCGCGCGAAGGGTGGCCCGCGCCTGGTCGACGAAGCGCCGCGGCAGCGAGCGGGCCGCCGGCCGGTCGAGGATCTCGGCGGCCCACGGACCGAGGGAGGGCACCTGCGGCAGGGGGGCGGTGTGCAGGTCGGCGTAGAGACCGGCCACCACCCCGACCGCCTCCTCGTCCCAGAGGTCACCGAGGTCCTCGGTCGTCAGCCGCTCGAGCAGCAGGACCGATCGACGCGGGTCGGCGCGCAGCAGCCCCACCGCCCCGCGGCCGGCCCAGGCACGCAGGGCGAGGTGCTCGTGCGCGCCGTCCTCGTGCGGCCAGCCGAGCTTGAGCGCGGCCGGTCCCTCCGGGCCGCGGACCGGCACGACGAGCGCGCACTGCCCGTACGCGACCGGCCCGTCGACGCCCAGCTCCCACTCGGAGAGCACGTCCGCGAGGAGGTGGGGCAGGGCGTCGGCCCAGTCCGCCCCGGACGGACCGCCCTCGGGCTCCAGGGCGCGCACGTGCGCGACGAAGGTCTCGGGGACGAGCGCTGCCGCGTCCTCGACCCTCATCCCCCGGGGGTGCCGAGCAGCGCCTCGGCGGGGGCGCCCCACTCCTCGGCCAGGCCCTGCGCCACCACCATCCAGTGGGCGGTCTCGAGCGCGGCGGGGCGATCGCCGTCGAGGTCGTAGAGCCCGTTCGCGTAGGCGGTGACGAGACGCTCGAGGCTCTGCCGGGCCAGCTTCTTCGCGGCCTGCGGGGTGGAGACCTGGGAGTCCAGGTCGTAGCCGAGGACGAGGGAGCCGGCCTCCTCGCCGGCGGCGGTCGTCTGGCGCACGGAGAGGTCCTGGAGGGTCGAGCGGGCCTGCTTGGCGCGCTTCTCGAGGGCCTTGCGGGAGCGAGCGGCGATGACCTCGAGCGCGTACAGGGCCGCTCGGGTGGCCTTGAGGTCCGCGGCCGCGACCTTCCCGGCCTTCCAGGCCCGGGTGGTGGGCTTCTCGAAGAGCTCCGGGGTCTCCCGGATCTGGGCGGCGGTCAGCCGGCCGACGAGTGGCAGGATCCCCGGCCCGCAGTCGCGGACCGCGCCCTCGAGGGCGGTCACGGCGTCCGCGGTGGACCCTGGTGCGGTGGCGCCGTCGATGAGCTTCGTCGGGACCTCGGCCTCGGTCAGCGCCGCCCGCAGCTCCTCGGCGCGGGTGCTCCACTCCTGCCCCTCGCGCGACTCGAGATAGCCGAGGACGGCGAGCAGCGCGGCCTCCCCGGGGATCTTCTCCCGCTGCGGCACGAAGGGGATGTCCGGTGCGTCGTCCTCGAGACGCACGCCGCAGCCCCCGAGCGCGAGGGGGCCGGCGAGGGACCCCAGGAGCAGGGTGCGACGACTGATCGGCGATGGCACGGGGTCGATCCTCGCACGCCGAAGTGCACGCTTCATGACTAGAGTGGCGCCTCACGCACGTCAACTCCACACGGAAGGCATCGCATGGCCCTGGAGCAGGACATCCGCGAGCAGGTGTCTGCCGCGCTCGGCGAGGACGTCGTCCTCGACGACGTCACCGTGACCCCGGCAGGCAAGCGGCGCGTCGCCCGGATCACGGTGGAGCGCCCGGTGGAGACGGCCGTGGGGGACACCCCCGTCGAGCCGCTGACCCTCGACGAGATCGCCGACGCCACCCGCGTCATCAGCGACAGCCTCGACGCCGGTGACGTCATGGGGTCCCAGCCCTACACCCTCGAGGTGACCACCCCCGGGACGGACCGCCGGCTGACCGAGCCGATGCACTTCCGCCGCAACGTCGGCCGGCTCGTCGTGCTCACCCTCACCGACGGGGAGGTCGAGGGGCGCGTGCTCGCGACGACGGAGGACGGGGTCGACCTGCACGTCAAGGGCACGAAGAAGCAGCCACCCCACACCCGGCACGTCCCCTTCGCCGACGTCACGAAGGGTGTCGCCCAGGTGGAGTTCACCCGACGCACGCCGCCCACCGACGACACGGAGGCCTGACATGGACATCGACATCCACGCCCTCAAGGCGCTCGAGCGCGAGCGCGAGATCCCCTTCGACGTCCTCGTGGAGGCCATCGAGGCGGCGCTGCTCGGCGCCTACCACCGCACCGAAGGGGCCTACAAGAACGCCCGGGTGGAGCTGGACCGCAAGGCCGGCCACGTCATCGTGTGGGCCCGTGAGTCCTACCCCGTGGAGGAGGAGGTGCCTGTCGAGGCGGCCGAAGGGGAGGCCCCTCCCGTCGACGAGGACGGGAACCCCCTGATGCGGGTGCGCACCCGCCACGAGCTGGGCCCCGAGTTCGAGGACACCCCGGACAACTTCGGGCGCGTGGCTGCCGCCACCGCCCGACAGGTGATCACCCAGCGGATGCGTGACCTCGAGGACGAGGCGGTCCTCGGGGACTTCCGCGGCCGCGAGGGGGACATCGTCGCCGGCGTCATCCAGCAGAGCTCCAACCCGCGCAACGTCCTCGTCGACTTCGGGACGGTCGAGGGCATCCTCCCGAGCGCGGAGCAGGTGCCGGGGGAGGTGTACGACCACGGGGACCGGATCCGCGTGTACGTCGTCGCGGTGCGCCGCGGTCTGCGCGGCCCGGAGATCGGTCTCTCCCGGACCCACCCGAACCTCGTGCGCAAGCTCTTCGCGATGGAGGTCCCCGAGATCGCCGACGGCAGCGTCGAGATCGCCGCGCTGGCGCGGGAGGCGGGCCACCGCACGAAGATCGCCGTGCGCTCCAAGGTGCCGGGCCTCAACGCGAAGGGGGCCTGCATCGGCGCCATGGGTGCCCGGGTCCGCGCGGTGATGTCCCACCTGCAGGGCGAGAAGATCGACATCGTCGACTACGCGGACGACCCGGAGCAGTTCATCGCGGCCGCCCTCTCCCCGGCGAAGGTGCAGTCCGTCACGGTCGTGGACCCCAAGCTGCGCTCGGCGAGGGTCGTCGTGCCCGACTTCCAGCTGTCGCTGGCGATCGGCAAGGAGGGGCAGAACGCCCGCCTCGCCGCGAAGCTCACCGGCTGGCGCATCGACATCCGCCCCGACACCGCCCCGGACACGAGCGGCGGGATCGCGGTCCCCGGGCAGCCCGGCGGGACGGTGGGGTGAGCGAGCCGGGGCCGGGACACGTTAGACTGACGGGGATCGATCGGACTGGACTCCAGTCCGACGCGCCTGTCGCCGGTCCCGTGCGGACCTGCATCGGGTGCCGAGGGCGGGATAGCCGATCGACACTGCTGCGCATCGTCGCGGTCACGGATGCCGGTGGCGCCACCACCGCCCATCCCGACCCGCGACGCCGTGTGCCGGGCCGTGGGGCATGGCTCCATCCCGACACCGCCTGCTTGGACCTGGCCGTCCGGCGGCGGGCCTTCTCTCGTGCGTTCCGGCGCCGTGTCGAGGGCTCGGACGCCGTGCGTGCCTGGCTCGAGTCGATCGCGCCGCGACCAACCGTCCGCACCACAGCCGAGAGCGGGTTTGACGCTGATGAGCACCCGATGAGTACTCAGCAATGAGCATTCACCTCAACTGACGACGGTCCGCGCCTTCTCTCCGGCACGGACCAGAGAAGGAGAAACGTGGCCAAGGTCCGTGTCCACGAGCTCGCCAAGGAGCTCGGGGTAACCAGCAAGGCTCTCCTCGCGCATCTGGATCAGATGGGCGAGTTCGTGAAGTCTGCTTCCTCCACGATCGAGCCTCCGGTCGTGCGGCGGGTCAAGGACAACCCGCCTGCCCCGGATCCCAAGAAGAAGAAGGCGGCGGCCAAGCCGGCCGCCAAGAAGTCTCCCGCCGCACCGGCCGAGCCGGCGGAGTCGGCGGGCGCCGACGCGCCGAAGCCCGGCCCGGCGGCCCCCAAGCCCGGCCCGAAGGCGCCGGCCGCTGCCCCGAAGCCCGGCCCCGCCCCGGCGGAGCCGGCCCCCGAGCCGACCCCGCAGCCGGAGTCCCGTCCCGAGCCGACCCCGGCTCAGGAGCCGGAGGCCGCCCCGAAGCCGGCCGCCTCGGGCCCGGAGGTGCCCAAGCCCGGTGCCGCGGCCCCGAAGCCCGGCCCCCAGGCGCCCACGCCCGGCCCCCGTCCCAAGCCGGGCGGCGGCCGCTCGGGCGGTCCGCGCCCGGGGAACAACCCCTTCTCCTCCAGCCAGGGGATGGGGACCCGACGCGAGGGCGGCGGTGGCGCTGGTCCGCGTCCGGGCAACAACCCCTTCGCCTCCAGCCAGGGCATGCCGCGTCCGGGTCAGCGTCGTGACGGCGCCCGCCCGGGCCCGCGCCCCGGTGGTCAGCGTCCGGCGGCCGGGGCCGGCTCTGGTGGGGGCGGCGCCCGCCCCACGCCGGGGATGATGCCGGCCAGCTCGGCCGTCCCCCGCCCGGGTCAGCGCCCCGGCGGTCGTGGCGGTCCCGGTGGCGGACGTCCCGGCGGCCGTGGTGGTCCCGGCGGCGGACGTCCCGGCGGCGGTGGCTACCGCGGTGGCCCCGGCGGTCGTGGCGGCACCCAGGGTGCCTTCGGTCGCGGAGGCGCCGGAGGTCGCCGCAAGCAGCGCAAGAGCAAGCGCGCCAAGCGTCGCGAGTTCGAGGAGATGCAGGCACCGTCGGTCGGCGGCGTCGTCGTCCCCCGCGGTGACGGCAGCACGGTCGTGCGCGTCCGTCAGGGCGCCTCGCTCACCGACTTCGGCGACAAGATCGACGCGAACCCCGCGTCGCTGGTCACCGTGCTCTTCAACCTCGGCGAGATGGCCACGGCCACCGCGTCGCTGGACGAGGACACCTTCAAGCTGCTCGGTGCCGAGCTCGGCTACGACATCCAGATGGTCTCGCCCGAGGAGGAGGAGCGCGAGCTCTTCGAGTCCTTCGACATCAACCTCGACATCGGGGTGGACGACGAGGACGAGGAGGACCTCCACGCCCGTCCGCCGGTCGTGACCGTCATGGGTCACGTCGACCACGGAAAGACCCGGCTGCTCGATGCGATCCGCAACGCCGACGTCGGCGAGAGCGAGGCCGGTGGCATCACCCAGCACATCGGTGCCTACCAGATCCACACCGAGCACGAGGGTGACGAGCGGGCGCTGACCTTCATCGACACCCCGGGTCACGAGGCGTTCACCGCCATGCGTGCCCGTGGTGCCAAGGTCACCGACATCGCGATCCTCGTCGTTGCCGCCGACGACGGCGTCATGCCGCAGACCATCGAGGCGCTCAACCACGCCCAGGCGGCCGACGTGCCGATCGTCGTCGCGGTCAACAAGGTGGACGTCGAGGGGGCCGACCCGGCCAAGGTGCGCGGTCAGCTGACCGAGTACAACCTCATCGCCGAGGAGTACGGCGGCGAGACGATGTTCGTCGACGTCTCCGCGAAGCAGGGGCAGAACATCGACGAGCTGCTCGATGCCGTGCTGCTCACCGCCGACGCCGCCCTCGACATGCGGGCCAACCCCGACCGGGACGCCCGCGGTGTCGCGATCGAGGCGAACCTGGACAAGGGCCGTGGTGCGACCGCGACCGTCCTCGTCCAGTCCGGCACGCTGCACGTCGGTGACGCCATCGTCACCGGGTCCTCCTTCGGACGCGTGCGCGCGATGCTCGACGAGAACGGCGGACAGGTGAAGGAGGCCGGGCCCTCCCGCCCGGTGCAGGTCCTGGGTCTGTCCACGGTCCCGCGGGCCGGCGACACCTTCGTCGTCGCCCCCGACGACCGCACCGCCCGCCAGATCGCCGAGAAGCGTGAGGCCGCGGACCGTCAGGCCTCCCTGGCCAAGGCGCGCAAGCGGATCAGCCTCGAGGACCTGGACAAGGTCATCGCGGAGGGCAAGATCGACACCCTCAACCTCATCCTCAAGGGCGATGTGTCCGGTTCGGTCGAGGCCCTCGAGGACGCGCTGCTCCAGATCGACGTCGGCGACGAGGTCGACCTGCGGATCATCGACCGCGGCGTCGGTGCCATCACGCTGAACAACATCAACCTGGCCATGGCCTCGGACGCGATCATCATCGGGTACAACGTCCGCGCGGAGGGTCAGAACGCCGAGATCGCCGAGCGCGAGGGCGTCGACATCCGCTACTACGGAGTCATCTACCAGGCGATCGAGGAGATCGAGAGCGCGCTCAAGGGCATGCTCAAGCCGGAGTACGAGGAGGTCGAGCTCGGCTCCGCGGAGATCCGGGAGATCTTCCGCTCCAGCAAGTTCGGCAACATCGCCGGATCGATCGTGCGCAGCGGCGTCATCCGACGCGGTGCCAAGGCGCGCATCACCCGCGAGGGTGTCGTGCTCACCGAGGGCCTCGAGCTCACCGGTCTGCGCCGCTTCAAGGACGACGTCACCGAGGTCCGCGAGGGCTTCGAGTGCGGTATCAACCTGGGCAGCTTCAACGACGTGCGTGAGGGTGACCTCATCACCACGTACGAGATGCAGGAGAAGCCGAGGGACTGACCCCGCGTCCCATGATGCGAAGGGGGCCTGTCGGAGCGATTCCGACAGGCCCCCTTCGCATAGGGTGTGCCTGACCGACCACGCCACAGACAGGGGATCCCCGCATGAGCATGCCTCCTCCTCCGCCTCCCGGAAGCGGCGGCGACCAGCCTCCCGCGTCGACGGGGGGAGGGCAGAACCCGCCGCCGCCCGGAGGGAACCCGCCGTCCTCGCCGGGTGGCACCCCGCCCGCCCCTCAGTACGGCACCGGCACGCCCTACGGGTCCGCGCCGCCGCCCCCGCCCGGGCAGCCGCCCTACGGCACCGGGGGCCCCGGTGGTCCCGGCGGGCAGCCGGCCGACAACTCGGCCAAGACGCTCGGTTTCGTCTCGCTCGGCACCGGCATCGTGTCGATCATCTGCTGCCTGTGCTGGCCGCTGTCCCTGCTGAGTGGCATCGGCGCCATCGTCACGGGGTTCCTGGGGCGCAAGAAGGGGCAGGAGCTCGGTGACGAGAGCAGCCAGAAGTTCGCTCTCGCCGGCCTGATCCTTGGCATCATCGGCGTCGTCATCGTCGCCGTCCTGCTCATCATCAGCGCCGTCACCGGTGGCTTCGACTACCAGTACAACTACGACGACTGGAACTGAGCACACGGTCACGCACCGCTCGAGGTGCCCGCGATCCCTCGGACGGCGGGCACCTCGACCGTTGTCGAGACAGCTGACGGCTGCCCGACCGGTCCCCCCAGGGCCCGAGGGAGGCCGGCGGAGACGCCCTCGATCCGACGGATCGGGGGCGTCGCGCATATCGTGGGCCTGTCCCCACCCAGCCCCTCACGGAGGTGTGCCATGGCCGACCCGGCCCGCGCCCGCAAGATCGCCGACCGCATCAAGGAGCTCATCGCGGCGAACCTCGACCAGGTCGTCAAGGACCCGGACCTCGGGTTCGTGACGATCACCGACGTGCGCGTGACCGGCGACCTCCAGCACGCGTCCGTCTTCTACACCGTCTTCGGCGACGACGCCCAGCGCGGGCGCAGCGACGAGGTGCTCCAGGCCAACGTCAAGAAGCTGCGCTCCTTCGTCGGGCAGCGCCTGGGCATCCGGCTCACCCCGACGCTCGAGATCATCCCCGACGCACTCCCGGAGAGCGCCTCGCACATCGACGACCTGCTGAAGTCGGCTCGCGACCGTGACGCGGAGATCGCCCGCTCGGCGAGCGGCGCGACCCCGGCGGGCGACCCCGACCCCTACCGGACCACCGACGAGGGCGAGGGGAGCTCCCCCTCGCCGGAGCAGTGAGCGACGGCCTGGTCGTCGTCGACAAGCCGGCGGGCTGGTCGAGCCACGACGTCGTCGCCCGCAGCCGCCGGCTGTACGGCACCCGCAAGGTCGGCCATGCCGGGACCCTCGACCCGATGGCCACCGGTGTGCTCGTCCTCGGGGTCGGCAAGGGGACCAAGCTGCTGACCTTCCTCGTCGGGTGCGACAAGGCCTACACCGCCACGATCCGGCTCGGGCAGGCGACGATCACCGACGACGCCGAGGGCGAGACCACCGAGAGCGGCCCGGTGGACGGACTGGACCGGCGGGCCCTCGAGACCGCCGTCGCCGGCCTCACCGGCGACATCGAGCAGGTGCCGAGCGCCGTCAGCGCCATCAAGATCAAGGGGGAGCGCTCCTACGCACGGGTCCGGGCGGGGGAGGAGGTCGACCTGCCCGCCCGCCCGGTGAGGGTCTCGCGCTTCGACGTGCACGGCGTCGTCGCGGCCACCGCCGCGGACGGCACCGCCGTGCTCGACGTCGAGGTCGAGGTCGAGGTCTCCTCGGGCACCTACGTGCGCGCGCTCGCCCGCGACCTCGGGGAGGCGCTCGGCAGCCGGGGGCACCTGACCGCGCTGCGGCGCACCCGCGTCGGTGGCCTGGGCCTGGAGCAGGCGCACACCCTCGAGGAGCTGACCCGCCGTCACGAGGAGGGTACGCAGATGCCGATGACGCCGCTGGCCGACGCCGCCCGCGCGGCCCTGCCGACCCGTGAGCTGGACGCGGACCAGGCCCGCGCCCTCGGCTACGGGCAGCGCATCCTGAGCGCCGAACCCGGCCGCGAGGCACCCGTCGCCGCGATGGGCCCCGAGGGGCAGCTGGTCGCGGTGCTCGACGAGAGCGCGCAGACCGCCCGTGCCCATGTCGTCTTCGCCCCGGCCAGTTCGTAGAGTGTCCTCTCGTGCAGCACTGGTCCGACCCCGCCTCCACGCCCGCCGAGCTGACGCCGTGCGTGGCGACCTTCGGCAACTTCGACGGAGTGCACCGGGGGCACCACGCCATCCTCGACGAGCTCGTCCGTCAGGGCCGTGAGCACGCGCTGCCCGTCGTGGCGGTGACCTTCGACCCGCACCCGGCCGCGGTGATGCACCCCGAGCGGGCGCCGGAGATCATCTCGCCGGGTCCCCTTCGTGACCAGCTGCTCGCGGAGGCCGGCGTCGACGGGCTGCTCGCCCTGCCCTTCACCGAGGAGTTCGCCCGCACCTCCGCGGTCGACTACGTCGTCGGCACCTTCGTGCGTGCGCTGCGGGCCCGGGTGCTCGTCGTCGGCGCGGACACCAAGGGCTTCGGCGCCGGCTACACCGGCGACGTCGACCTCCTGCGGGAGCTGGCCGACGAGCACGGCTTCACCCTCGTGGTCATCGAGGACCAGGGCGAAGGGGAGCGCTGGTCCTCCTCGGTCGTGCGCGCCGACCTCACCGCCGGCGACGTCGACGCCGCCGCGCAGGTGCTCGGACGCCCGCACCGGGTCGTCGGCGAGGTGGTCCACGGCCACCACCGCGGCCGGGAGCTCGGCTACCCGACGGCCAACCTCGGCGCGGACAGCCTCGGGCTCGTCCCCGCGGACGGGGTCTACGCCGGCTGGCTGGTCCGTCTCGACCTGCCCGAGGACGCACCCGACCGCTGCCTCCCCTCCGCGGTCTCGATCGGGACCAACCCCACCTTCGACGGCACCGTGCGTACCGTGGAGGCCTACGTCCTGGACCGGACCGACCTCGACCTCTACGGCGAGCACGTCGCGGTGGACTTCGTCGGGCGGGTGCGGCCCACCCTTCGCTTCGACTCGGTGGACGAGCTGCTCGAGGCGATGGCCGCGGACGTGACCACCACCCGGGAGATCCTCGGCCTCACGGTCGCCTGAGAGGATCCGCGCATGAAGATCCCCAGCTTCCTCACGCTCAGCCAGGGCATCAGCACGAGCACCCTGCGGCGGCTGATGAACTTCTGGCCCCCCTTCCTGGCCAGCAGCATCCACGTCGAGCGCATCTCGGAGGACTTCCGCGAGATCGACGTGACGATGAGGCTGCGGCCGTGGAGCCGTAACTACGTCGGCACCCAGTTCGGCGGGACGATGTTCGCGATGTGCGACCCCTTCTGGATGATCGGCACGCTGCGCGGCCTGGGGGAGAAGGAGTACATCGTCTGGGACAAGGCCGGCGCGATCGAGTTCCTCGCCCCGGGCACCGGTGACGTGCACACGAGCATCCGGATCACCGACGAGCACCTGGACGCCATCCGCTCGGCCACCGCGGACGGGGACAAGCACCTCGTGTGGTGCGAGAACGACATCGTCGCCGACGACGGCACCGTCGTCGCCCGTCACCGCAAGCAGCTCTACATCCGACAGAAGTCCGCGACGCGGAAGGTCAGCGGACGGTCACGGAAGTCCATCGCCCGGTAAGACGGCCGTGGACACAGGGCTGACAAGCAGGTGCCCCGTGGTAGATGATGCGGCTACCATCAGCCCCACGAAGGAGCGGACGCCGTTGTCCATGCCAGCTGTCACCCAGACCCCTCGAGAGTCCATCGACGAGAGCATCATCGACGACCGTCAGCCGAGCGTGGGACACCTGCTGCGGCAGCGCATCACGGAGAGCCCGAACCGCATCGCCTACTCCTTCCCCTCCGGGATCGCCTGGGACGAGCTGACCTGGTCCCAGCTCGGTGACCGGGTGTGGGCCCTCGCTGCGGGGCTGGTCGACCTCGGCGTCCAGCCCGAGGACCGGGTCTCGCTGGCCTCGAGCACGCGGATCGAGTGGGTCCTCGTCGACTACGCGATCATGGCCGCGGGGGCGGCGACGACGACGATCTACCCGACCTCGATCAGCGACGACGTCGGCTACATCGCCGACAACTCCGGCTCGCGGGTGGTCGTCGCCGAGGACGCCGAGCAGGTGGCCAAGCTGCGCGAGGTGCGGGCGGCGACCCCCGACGTGGAGCACGTGGTGGTCATGGACAGCGAGGGCGTCGAGCTCGACGACTGGGTGCTCACCCTCGAGGACCTCGAGGAGCGGGGCGCGGCGCGGCTCGCCGCCGAGCCCGGTCTCGTCGACGAGCGCATCGACGGGACCGGCCCCGAGTCGCTCGCGACGATCGTCTACACCTCCGGGACGACCGGCCGGCCGAAGGGGGTGCTCCTGGCCCACTCGACGTGGACCTACCAGGGCGCGGCGACCCGGGCGCTCGGCGTCCTCACCGAGGACGACGTGCAGTACCTGTGGCTGCCGCTCGCGCACGTCTTCGCCAAGGTGCTGCTCCTCGTCTCGGCGGAGATGGGCATGCACACCGCCGTCGACGGTCGGGTCGACAAGATCGTGGACAACCTCGCCGTCGTGCGACCGACCTTCATGGCGGCCGCGCCGCGGATCTTCGAGAAGGTCTACGGCAAGGTCTCCCTCGGCATGCAGGAGGAGGGGGGAGCCAAGGCCAAGATCTTCTCCTGGGCCTCCGACGTCGGCCGGGACTGGTCGCGCGCACGGTCCGAGGGCCGGCGGGTCGGTCCGCTGCTCGGGGTGCAGCACGCGGTGGCCGACAGGCTCGTCTTCGCCAAGATCCGGGAGCGCTTCGGTGGCCGCATCAGGTACTTCATCTCCGGCTCGGCGGCGCTGAACATCGATGTGGCGCACTGGTTCAACGGAGCCGGGCTGCCGATCCTCGAGGGCTACGGCCTCACCGAGAACGCCGCCGCGGCGACCCTCGCCGACCCCGCCGCCCACCGGGTCGGCACGGTCGGGCGGCCCTTCCCGAAGACCGAGGTGCGCATCGGCGAGGACGGGGAGGTGCTCCTGCGAGGACCGCACATCATGCTCGGCTACCACGCGAACCCCGACGCCACGGCGGAGGTGCTCACCGAGGACGGCTGGTTCCACACCGGTGACATCGGTGAGTTCGACGACGAGGGCAACCTGCGGATCACCGACCGCAAGAAGGACCTCTTCAAGACGAGCAACGGCAAGTACGTCGCGCCCTCCCAGATCGAGGCGACCTTCAAGGGCATCTGCCCCTACGTCGGACAGCTGCTCGTGCACGGCGAGGGACGCCAGTACGTGACCGCCCTGGTCACCCTGGACGAGGAGGCGATCACCCCGTGGGCGGCCGCCAACGGCCTCGAGGGCGCCGGCTACACCGAGATCGTCTCCTCGCTCCAGGCGCGGGAGATGGTGCAGGGCTACATCGACGAGCTCAACGCGGGTCTGAACCGGCACGAGCAGATCAAGAAGTTCCACATCCTCGGCCGCGACCTCACCGTCGAGGACGGCGAGCTCACCCCGAGCCTGAAGCTGCGGCGCAAGGTCGTCGCCAAGAAGTTCCAGGGCGACATCGACGACCTCTACCCGACGAGCTGACCGAGGACACCGCCCCGTCGCCCGGCGTTTGAGCGGGGCGGTGACCCCTCATACCCTTGACCCATGTCCGGTGAGTCGATCTTCCCTGCCCTCGAGCCGCTGCTGGAGCGGGTGAGCAAGCCCATCCAGTACGTCGGGGGCGAGCTGAACTCGACCGTCAAGGACTGGCACGTCGGTGGGCACGGGCCGGACGGGCAGGAGCTCACCGTCCGCTGGGCCCTGATGTACCCCGACGCCTACGAGATCGGCCTGCCCAACCAGGGCGTGATGATCCTCTACGAGGTGCTCAACGAGCGTCCCGACGCCCTCGCCGAGCGCACCTACTCCGTCTGGCCGGACATGGAGGCGCTGCTGCGCGAGGAGGGTCTGCCGCAGTTCACCGTCGACGGGCACCGGCCGGTGGGCGACTTCGACGTGCTCGGCATGAGCTTCTCCACCGAGCTGGGCTACACCAACCTGCTCACCGCGCTCGACCTCGCGGGCATCCCGATGCACGCGGCGGACCGCACCGACGAGCACCCCCTCGTCATCATGGGCGGGCACGCCTCCTTCAACCCCGAGCCGGTCGCGGACTTCATCGACGCCGCGATCGTCGGCGACGGGGAGGAGGCCGTCCTCGTCGCGACCGACATCATCTCCGGCTGGAAGCAGGAGGGCCGCCCCGGTGGCCGGACCGAGGTGCTGCGCCGGCTCGCCGCGACCGGCGGGGTCTACGTGCCGGCCTTCTACGAGGTCGACTACCTGCCCGACGGCCGCATCCGGCGGGTCGTGCCCGCCGAGCACGGCATCCCGTGGCGGGTGGACAAGCACACGGTCATGGACCTCGACGCCTGGCCATACCCCAAGCAGCCGCTCGTCCCGCTGGCCGAGTCGGTCCACGAGCGGATGAGCGTGGAGATCTTCCGCGGCTGCACCCGTGGCTGCCGCTTCTGCCAGGCCGGGATGATCACCCGCCCGGTGCGCGAGCGCTCGATCACCGGTATCGGCGAGATGGTCGAGAAGGGCCTCGAGTCGACCGGATTCGAGGAGGTCGGGCTGCTCTCCCTCTCCAGCGCGGACCACTCCGAGATCGGCGACCTCACCAAGGGCCTGGCCGACCGCTACGAGGGCACGAACACCGGCCTGTCCCTGCCGAGCACCCGGGTGGACGCCTTCAACATCGACCTGGCCAACGAGCTGACCCGCAACGGGCGCCGCTCCGGCCTGACCTTCGCCCCCGAGGGAGGCTCGGAGCGCATCCGCCGGGTCATCAACAAGATGGTCACCGAGGAGGACCTCGTGCGTACCGTCGCCGCCGCGTACGGCAACGGCTGGCGGCAGGTCAAGCTCTACTTCATGTGCGGGCTGCCCACCGAGACCGACGAGGACGTCCTGCAGATCGCCGAGGTCGCCAAGCGGGTCATCGACACCGGCAGGGAGGTCGCCGGCCACAACGACATCCGGTGCACCGTCTCCATCGGCGGCTTCGTGCCCAAGGCGCACACCCCCTTCCAGTGGGCGGGTCAGCTCGGCGCGGAGGAGACCGACGCGCGGCTGCAGAAGCTGCGCGAGGCCATCCGTCAGGACAAGCGCTACGGGCGGGCCATCGGCTTCCGCTACCACGACGGCAAGCCGGGCATCGTCGAGGGGCTGCTCTCGCGCGGCGACCGCCGGGTCGGCCGGATCATCGAGGAGGTCTGGCGCGACGGCGGCCGCTTCGACGGCTGGAGCGAGCACTTCTCCTACGAACGGTGGATGGCCGCCGCCGAGCGCGGCCTCGCCGGCACCGGCGTCGACGTGGACTGGTACACCACCCGGGAGCGCGAGGAGGCGGAGGTCCTGCCGTGGGACCACATCGACTCCGGCCTCGACAAGGAGTGGCTCTGGCAGGACTGGCTGGACGCGCTCGACGAGACCGAGGTCGACGACTGCCGGTGGACCCCGTGCTTCGACTGCGGCGTCTGCCCGCACATGGGCACCGACATCGAGATCGGGCCCACCGGCAAGACCCTGCTCCCGCTGACCGTGCTCGGCAGCGGCAAGGAGTCGATGGTCACCGGGGGCTGACCCGCCGAGGGGCGGACCTCCCCGCCCTCCCGGCGGGCGAAGGGGGGAGAATCGGCCCATGAGCGCGATGAGCACCACCGACCTCGCCGGCGCCCTGCGCGGCGCGGGCATCCGCGACGTGCGCGACGACTCGCTCACGGTCGGGATGTACTCGACCGACGCCTCGATCTACCGGGTCCCGCCCGAGGTCGTCGTCTTCCCACGGCACGTCGACGAGATCGAGGCGACGATGTCCCTCGCCCGGGAGACCGGGGTGCCGATCACCGCCCGCGGCGCCGGCACGTCCTGCGCCGGCAACTCCATCGGCCCCGGCATCGTCATCGACACCAGCCGGTACCTCGGGCGCGTGCTCGAGGTCGACCCCGACTCGCGCACGGCCCTCGTCGAGCCCGGCACCGTCCACGCCACGCTCCAGGCACGTGCCCGCGAGGTCGGGCTGCGCTTCGGTCCGGACCCGAGCAGCCACAGCCGGTGCACCGTCGGCGGGATGATCGGCAACAACGCCTGCGGCAACCGGGCGCTCGGCTACGGACGCACGAGCGACAACATCGTCGGGATGGACCTGCTCACCGCGGGCGGGCGCCACCTCGCCGCCACGACGGGAGTGGCGGGTGGTCCCCCGTCGCTCACCGGCGACGAGGACCTCGTCGCCGCCCTGCACGGGCTCACCGACGCCCACCTGGCCACGATCCGCACCGAGTTCGGCACCTTCGGACGGCAGGTCTCCGGCTACGCCCTCGAGCACACCCTGCCCGAGCGCGGCCGCGACCTGGGCCGGATGCTCGTGGGCTCCGAGGGCACTCTCGCCCTCGTCACCGGTGCCCGCGTGCGTCTCGTGACCGACCCGCCCGCGACCGCGCTCGCGGTCCTCGGCTTCGCCGACATCTACGCGGCCGGGGACGTCGCGCACCGGCTGCGTGACCTCGGTGCGGTGGCCGCCGAGGGCATCGACCGGCGGATCGTCGACGTCGTGCGCGTGCGCCGCGGCGCCTGGGCGGTACCGGACCTGCCGAAGGGCGGCGCCTGGCTCCTCGTCGAGGTCCCCGGCGAGGACCAGGCGGGCGCCGAGGCGGCCGCCCGGCGGGTCTGCCGTGAGATCGACGCGCTCGACTCCCGCGTCGTGCAGGACCCCACCGAGGCGCGCTCGCTCTGGAAGATCCGCGAGGACGGCGCCGGGCTCTCGGCGCGCTCGCAGCGGGAGCGGCCCGCCCACGCCGGGTGGGAGGACGCCGCCGTCCCGCCCGAGCGGCTCGGGGACTACCTGCGCGTCTTCGACGACCTGCTCGACGAGCACGACCTCCAGGGCCTGCCCTACGGGCACTTCGGCGACGGCTGCCTGCACATCCGCATCGACCACTCGATGGACACCCCCGGGGCGCTGGAGCGCTACCGGACCTTCGTCGAGGCCGCCGCCGACCTCGTCGCCGCGCACGGCGGCTCGCTCTCCGGTGAGCACGGGGACGGGCGGGCCCGCTCGGCGCTGCTCCCGCGGATGTACTCCCAGGAGGCGATGGGCCTCTTCGGGGCGGTCAAGCACGCCTTCGACCCGCAGGACCTCCTCGGCCCGGGCGTCCTCGTCGACCCCGCGCCGGTCGAGGCCGACATCCGCATCCCCGCCGCCCGCCGGATCACCCGGGCCGACAGCCCGCTCGCCTTCCTCTACGAGGGCGACGACGGTGACTTCAGCCAGGCGGTGCACCGCTGCACCGGCGTCGGCAAGTGCCGCGCCGCAGGCACCTCGAGCACCGTGATGTGCCCGAGCTACCAGGCGACGGGGGAGGAGAAGGACTCCACCCGCGGCCGCGCCCGAGCCCTCCAGGAGATGCTCAACGGCGGGGTCGTCACCGACGCGTGGCGCTCACCGGAGGTCCACGAGGCCCTCGATCTGTGCCTCTCGTGCAAGGGCTGCGCCAGCGACTGCCCGACCGGCGTGGACATGGCGACCTACAAGGCCGAGGCGCTGCACCAGACCTACAAGGGACGGCTGCGCCCGCGCAGCCACTACTCGCTGGGGCGGCTCCCGCAGCTGGCCCGGATCGCCTCCCGCGTGCCGAAGCTGGCGAACGCGATGACCTCGCTGCCGGTCCTGAAGAAGCTCACCCTGCCCGCCGCCGGCGTCGACCCGCGGCGCGGGGTGCCCACCTTCGCGGCGCAGACCTTCCGGCGCTGGGCCGCGGAGCAGGGGCTGATCCTCCCGCTGGCCACCGCGACCCGGGCCGACCATCCCGTCGCGATCTTCGTCGACTCCTTCACCGACCACTTCTCGCCGGACGTCGGCCGGCACGCGGTCACCGTGCTGCGGGAGGCGGGGATGACCCCCTTCGTCCCCCAGGAGAGCGGGTGCTGCGGCCTGACCCTCATCTCCACGGGGCAGCTGGACGCGGCCCGGGCCACCCTCGACGCGGCGGCGACGGCGCTCGCTCCGGTCGCCGAGGCCGGCGTCCCCGTCGTCGGCCTCGAGCCGAGCTGCACCGCCGCGCTGCGCGAGGACCTGCCGGCGCTCGTCGACACGGACGCGGCCCGCACGCTGGCCCGCGGGGTACGCACCGTCGCCGAGGTGCTCCAGGACGCCGTGGACGACGGGCGGTGGACCCCGCCGGACCTCACCGGCACCGAGATCGTCGCCCAGCCCCACTGCCACCACCACGCGGTGATGAGCTGGAGCGCCGACGAGAAGCTGCTCGCCGCCACCGGAGCCACCGTGAAGCGCCTCGGCGGGTGCTGCGGCCTCGCCGGCAACTTCGGCGTGGAGCTCGGGCACTACGACGTCTCCGTCGCGGTGGCACGCCTCCAGCTGCTCCCGGCGATCGAGGAGGCCGCGCCCGATGCCGTCGTGCTCGCGGACGGCTTCTCCTGCCAGACCCAGATCGCCGACCTCTCCGAACGTCGCGGGGTCCATCTCGTCGAGCTGCTGGCCTCCCGCTAGTCACCCGGTCGCAGGGCCCGCCCGGCGACCCGTCGCGGCCGCCTACCCTGGTCCCATGGCCAGATCGCGCACCCCGGACGGACCCCCGCCCCCTCCACCGGTCCAGAAGCTGCGCATCCAGTACGCCCGCCGTGGGCGGCTGCGCTACTCCTCGACCCGCGACTTCGGCCGGGCACTGGAGCGGGCGCTGCGCCGCTCCGGCGTGCCGATGGCCTACTCCGCCGGCTTCCACCCCCACCCCAAGATCTCCTACGCCAACGGCGCGCCCACCGGCGCGGCGTCCGAGGCCGAGTACTTCGAGATCTCGGTGACCGAGCAGGTCGACCCGGGTGCGGTGGCGAACGCCCTGGACGCGGCCCTGCCCCCCGGTCTGGACATCGTCTCGGTCGTCGAGGCCCGGCCGGGCGCGCTCGCGGACCGGCTCGAGGTCAGCCACTGGCGGCTGGTCTTCGCCGACCTGCCGGCTCCGCGGCTGGAGGCGGTGACCGCCGACTTCATGGCGCGCGAGAGCGTCGAGGTGCAGCGGATGTTCAAGCGCGGGATGAAGACCTTCGACGCGCGCGGACCCGTCCTGTGGGCGCGGACCACGGCAGGGGAGGGGGGCTGTGCGATACTGGAGATGGTCGTGCGGCACACCACACCTGCCGTTCGCCCCGACGATGTACTGAGCGCGATCGCCGCCGTCACCTCGTTCGTGCCCGAGCGGTCACCACGGGTGACCCGCCTGGCGCAGGGGACGTGGGACGGCGAGAGCGAGCGGGTGGCCGACCCACTGGCCACGAGCTGAGCAGTCGTCGGCCCCGCGGGGGTGCCGCGCTGAGCGCGAGCCGCTGTGAGGCAACACGGACTCTGCTTCCGTGGGCCCGACACGAGGCCCGCGTACGCCGCGCCAGCGGCCGGTTGCACCCGATGGCGGGTGCCGGTGTGGGGCCGGTTGCCGGTGCAGGAGGTGCCACATGGCCACCGACCAGGAGAACCCCACCGACGAGTCCGCCGGTGAATCCACGCCGTCCGTCGCCACCGTCCCGAGCTTCGGTCTCCTCTTCCAGCAGCCCGAGCCGGTGACCCTGCCGGAGCGTCCGGCCCCGCGTGACGACGACGGCGACGACGACCGCTCCGACGATCACGCGGACGAGGGCGAGGAGGAGACCCAGGGCGAAGGGGGCAGGCGCCGCCGTCGCCGCGGCGGCCGCGGCCGGAACCGGGCCTCCGACGAGAGCTCCACCGGCGAGGACCCGGAGGACGGGCAGGACGGCTCCTCGAGCGAGGAGGAGACCGACACCGGCTCCTCCGGCAAGAAGAGCTCCAGGCGCGGGCCCCAGGGGGGATCCTCCGGCGACAAGGGCGCCAAGGACCCCGACACGCCCACGGGCGCCAAGGCGGGCAAGGACTCCGGCGGCGGCGGGGACTCCGGCGACCACAGCTCCTCCGACGGCGAGGACGAGGACGGCGAGGACGGCCAGCGCCAGGGCCGCTCGCGCCGCCGGCGCCGGCGGCGCCGCGGTGGTGGCGGCGGCAACGGCGG
>CAYSGN010000027.1:0-30031 GCA_964430615.1 uncultured Janibacter sp.
AGGCCGACCTCGGCGTCGCCTCCGGCAACGGCAAGGGGCAGATCTTCGTCAAGGGCGAGGTCATCAAGACCGTCCCGGAGAGCCAGATCGTCGAGACCCTCATCGAGGAGGCGATGCGGATCGCCGACGAGATGGGCGAGCCCGTGGACGAGGACGCCGCAGGCGCCCAGGTCACCGTCGGCTGACCTAGGCTGAGGGAGTGCTGCGCACCCGCAACCAATCGGTGAGGCTCCTGGGCGTCGACGACGTCGACGACGCCCTGGACCTGTGCGCGGTGGATCCGGCCGCGAACGTCTTCGTCGCCAGCCGGATCCTCGACGGCGGGCTGGGCCACGGCTCGACCGCGGCGCACGGCTACTTCCGCGAAGGGCGGCTCTCCTCCCTCGTCTGGACGCTCGCCAACATCATCCCCGTCGGGACCGACGCCGGTGCCCGGCTGGCGCTGGCGGAGAAGGTGCACCGGATGCGCCGGCGGTGCGCCTCCTTCCTCGGCCCCCAGGACCAGGTCCTCGGCCTCTGGCGCGAGGTCGGGGCGAGCTTCCCGTCGCCCCGCTCGATGCGCTCGGAGCAGCCGCTCCTGGCCACGCGGACGCCACCGTCCGTCCTCGGCGTGGACCTCGACCCGCGGGTGCGGCCGGCGACGCTCGACGAGGTCGACCTCGTCCTGCCCGCCGCGGAGCACATGTTCACCGAGGAGATCGGCTACCCGCCGTACACCGGCAGCCCCGCCTTCTACCGAGACTCGATCTGGCGCCTCATCCGCGGCGGGCGCACCTACGTCGTCGTCGAGCGCGGCCGGGTGATCTTCAAGGCCGACGTCGGGTCGGTCGCCCTCGGCGCCTGCCAGATCCAGGGGGTCTGGCTCAGCCCCGAGCTGCGCGGGCGCGGGCTCGCGCCCGGCCTCATGGCGGCGGTGCTGGAGCAGACCCTGGCCGAGCACGCCCCCTTCGCCACCCTCTACGTCAACGACTACAACGCCCCGGCCCTGGCCACGTACCGGCACGTGGGCATGGAGCAGGTGGGCACCTTCGCGACGATCCTCTTCTGAGCGCGGCCCTCAGAGGGTGAAGACGATCTTGCCCACCTGGTCGCCGGCCGCCATCGTGGCGAACCCCTCCCGTGCGGACTCGATGGGCAGCGTCCGGTCCACGAGCGGGCGGGTCCCGGTGGACTCGAGGAAGCGCATGAGGTCGGCCAGCTCCCCCTTCGTGCCCATCGTCGAGCCGATGACGCTCAGCTGGAGGAAGAAGATCCGGGTCAGCTGGGCATCCTCCGGGTGCGGGCCGCTCGTGTGGCCGCAGACCACGAGGCGGCCACCGGGACGCAGCGAGCGGATGGAGTGGGACCACGTCGCCTGCCCCACGGACTCCATCACGGCATCGACCTTGGTGCTCAGGCGCTCCCCGGAGAGGACCGCCTCGTGGGCCCCGAGCTCGCGGGCCCGCTCCAGCTTCTCCTCCGTGCGGGAGGTCGCGACGACCCGCAGGCCGGCCGCGCTCGCGAGGGTGATCAGGGCCGTCGACACACCACCGCCGACCCCCTGGACGAGCACGGTCTCGCCGGGGCGCATCCCGCCGCGCACGAAGAGCATCCGGTAGGCGGTCAGCCACGCGGTCGGCAGGCAGGCCGCCTCGGTCATCGACAGGGACGCCGGCTTCGGCACGACATTGGCCCGTGGCACGACGACGGTGTCGGCGAAGGTGCCCTGGTGCTTCTCGGAGAGGAGCGAGCGACGCGGGTCGGTGGTCTCGTCCCCGGAGAAGCCGGGGGAGGGGATCACCGAGTGCACGACGACCTCGTTGCCGTCCTCGTCGAGCCCGGCGGCGTCGCAGCCGAGGATCATCGGCAGCCGGTCCTCACCGAGCCCGACCCCGCGCAGGGACCACAGGTCGTGGTGGTTGAGGGCGGCGGCCCGCACGGTGACCCGCGTCCACCCGTCCGGGACCTGCGGCTCGGGACGCTCACCGACCACGAGGCCGGCCAGCGGGTCGTCGGGGGTGATGCTCTCGGCGTAGACGGCGCGCACGTGAACTCCTCGGTGGGGGACTGTGGTCCCCCTCACTCTAGGAGCGTCGGTCGCGCCGCTGCCGTGAGGATGGACGGGATAGCGTGGCGCAGGACATCCCAGCAGCGAGGAGCAGCACATGGCCACCATCGCGGACAACGTCATCGCCACCCTGCGCGCCAACGGCGTCACCCGGGCCTACGGGGTGCCTGGCGACTCCCTCAACGGCTTCACGGAGGCGATGCGCCGGGACGGGACCTTCTCCTGGGAGCTCGTGCGGCACGAGGAGTCCGCCGCCTTCGCCGCCGCGGCCGAGGCCGAGCTGACCGGTGAGCTCACGGTCTGCCTCGGCAGCTGCGGCCCGGGCAACCTGCACCTGATCAACGGGCTCTTCGACGCCCAGCGCTCCCGCGTGCCGGTGCTCGCGATCGCCGCGCAGATCCCCAGTGCGGAGATCGGCAGCGGCTACTTCCAGGAGACCCACCCGCAGAACCTCTTCCAGGAGTGCAGCGTCTACTGCGAGATGGTCTCCTCCGCCGACCAGATGCCGCGGATGCTCGAGACCGCCATGCGTGCGGCCGTCCAGCAGCGCGGCGTGGCCGTGCTCGTCGTCCCGGGGGACGTCGCCCAGGCCGAGGCTCGCGACACCCGGGTCACCGTCATCGAGCGGGCCCGGGCGCGGGTGCTGCCCGCCGCGGACCAGCTCCAGGCGGCGGCCGACCTGCTGGGTGCCTCCCAGCGCACCACCCTGCTCGTGGGCGTGGGTGCCGAGGGAGCGAAGGCGGAGGTCCTCCAGCTCGCGGAGCGGCTCGCCGCCCCGGTGGTGCACTCGCTGCGCGGCAAGCAGCACGTCGAGGGGGACAACCCCTACGACGTCGGGCTCACCGGCCTGCTCGGCTTCGCCTCCGGCTACCGGGCGATGGAGAAGGCCGACACGATCCTCATGCTCGGCACCGACTTCCCCTACCGGCAGTTCTACCCGGAGCACGCGAAGCTCATCCAGGTCGACCTGCGCGGCGAGCAGCTGGGCAAGCGGGCCCCGCTGGACCTCGGGCTCGTCGGCGACGTGCGCGAGACCGTGACGGCGCTGCTGCCGCTGCTGCGGCAGAACCCGCACCGCGGTCACCTCGAGGACTCGGTCAGGCACTACACGCGGACCCGCAAGGACCTCGACGAGCTCGCCGTCCCGGCGAAGCGGCGCCGGGCGATCCACCCGCAGTACGTCGCCCGCCTCCTCGACGAGATCGCCGCGGACGACGCCGTCTTCATCCCCGACGTCGGCTCGCCGGTCGTCTACGCGGCCCGCTACATCCAGTGCCACGGGGACCGGCGGGTCATCGGGTCCTTCGTCCACGGCTCGATGGCCAACGCCGTGCCGCACGCGATCGGGGCCCAGACCGCCTTCCCGCAGCGGCAGGTGATCACCATGAGCGGCGACGGCGGCCTGGCGATGCTCATGGGGGACATGCTCACCGTGAGCCAGCACGACCTGCCGGTGAAGATCATCGTCTTCAACAACTCCTCGCTGAACTTCGTCGAGCTGGAGATGAAGGCCGCCGGCCTGCCGGACTTCGGCACCGGCCTGGACAACCCCGACTTCTCCGAGGTCGCCGAGTCGATGGGGATCAAGGGCTACCGGGTCACCGAGTCCGCCGACCTGGAGAAGACCCTGCGCCGGGCCCTCGACCACGACGGGCCGGCCCTCGTCGACATCGTCACCGAGCGGCAGGAGCTGACCATCCCGCCGGCCATCAGCGCCGAGCAGATCAAGGGCTTCACGCTCTACGCGCTGCGCACCGTGATGTCCGGACGCGGCGACGAGCTGCTCGACCTCTCCCGCGCCAACCTGCGTCAGATCTTCTAGTGCCCCCGGAGCCGTCCATGACCCGACCCGACCTGCCCACCACCGTCCTGGCCGCGGCCTTCCTCGCCTCGGGGACGCTGCACCTGGTGCGACCGGAGGTCTTCGAGCCGATCATCCCCGGCCCGTTGCGCCGTCACGACCGGCTGCTCGTCCGCGCCTCCGGGGTCGCCGAGATCGCCTGCGGGGCGGGCATGCTCGTGCCCGCGACCCGGCCGGCGGCCGGGCTGGCCGGCGCCGGGCTGCTCGCGGCGGTCTTCCCCGCGAACGTGCAGATGAGCATCGACCACGGACGCCGGGCCAAGCGCAAGCGCACCCCGGCAGCGGTGGCCGTCTTCGCCGGGACCCTCGCCCGGCTCCCGCTCCAGTGGCCGATGGTGCGCATCGCCCTGCGCGCCGCCGGGCGGGCCTGAGGCAGCGATGTCCCAGCTGGACTGGGCGCCGATCACGCGCGAGGACGTCCCCGGCCTGGTGCGTCTGGGCCGGGCCTGCCTCGAGCGCGACGGCGGCCTGCCCGACCTCGCCGACCCGCAGCACATGGAGGAGGTCTTCGTCACCGACACGACGATCTGCGGACGCGACGAGCTCGGCGACATCGTCGCGGCGGCGGCCGTGGGCGTCTCGGGCGCCGGGTGGACCGCGACCGGGCTCGTCGACCCGAGCGCGATGGGGCAGGGCCTCGGCAACGAGCTCGCCGAGTGGGCACTACGGGCGGCCGACCGCCCGCCCCGGGTGGTCATGGACTCGGTGAGCCCGGAGGCGGAGTCGCTCTTCGCCCAGGTGGGCATGAGCCTGGTCTTCGCGGAGTCGGTGATGCGTCACTCGCTGCGGCACATCCCCTTCGCCCGCCGCCCGGAGGGGGTCGTCGCCCTGCCCTTCACCGAGGACACGATGGAGGCCTTCCACCGTGCCTACCGGGCCTCCTTCGCCGACCAGCCCGGCTACGACGAGACCCGGGCCACCGCGTGGGGCCGATGGCTGCGCGAGCAGCGCGGCTTCGCCCCGGAGGACTCGCGGGTGGCGCTGGACGCCTCCGGCCACGTGGCCGGCTTCGTCACCGTCTCCGAGGGATGGATCGAGGAGGTCGGTGTCGTGCCCGAGTGGCGCGGTCGCGGGCTGGGGGCCCATCTCGTCGCCCGCACCCTGACCGCCTTCTCGAAGCAGGGCACCACCGAGGTCTGGCTCGCGGTCGGGAGCGACAACCCGGCGCGGGCGCTGTACGAACGTCTCGGCTTCCGCACCCGCGGCACGCGGGCGCTGTACGAGATCCCCACCCCCGATGCAGGAGGAGAGCAGTGAGTGAGGAGACCGTGACCGAGGAGGTGCGCGAGGCGCTCCGCGGGGCGCGCCGTGTCCTCGTGCTCAGCGGCGCCGGCATGAGCGCCGAGTCCGGCGTGGCGACCTTCCGTGACGCCCGGACGGGGCTCTGGGAGGAGTTCGACCCCACCCAGCTGGCGACGCCGGAGGCGTGGGCCTCGGACCCGCCCTTCGTCTGGGCCTGGTACGCCTGGCGGATGCGGCTCGTCCGCGACGTCGAGCCCAACGCCGGGCACCGGGCGATCGCCGAGCTGGCCCGGCACCGGGAGGTCGGCATCGCGACGCAGAACGTCGACGACCTCCACGAGCGGGCCGGGTCGCCGGTGGCCGCCCACCTGCACGGGTCGATCTTCGACCTGCGCTGCGGGGACTGCGGCACCCCCTACGAGCAGGAGGTCGCGCTGCCGGTCGAGCCGGTCGAGCGCCTGGACCCGCCGAGCTGCCCCGTGTGCGAAGGGGACGTACGTCCCGGGGTCGTGTGGTTCGGCGAGATGCTGCCGGAGGAGGCCGTGCGCGCGACCGAGGAGCTCGTCGAGGCGCTGGAGCCGGGTGACGTGTGCCTCGTCGTCGGGACCTCGGGGATCGTCTACCCGGCGGCCGGGTACCCGGCGATGGCCCGGGCTCAGGGGGCGACGGTCATCGAGGTCAACCCGGAGGAGACCGCCGTGAGCGACATGAGCCACCACGTGGTGCGTGGCACCGCTGCCCAGGTGCTCCCGGACCTCGTGGCCGGCTGAGCCCGGTCGGGTGTGCACGACCGGGGGTGATCGCAGCCGGGTGCCGGTATACGGCCGGCCCGGCTCGTGCGGCAGCCGGTTGTGCCCGGTGGCCTACGCGGGGACCGGCTGCTCGACCCGCACGCGCGCCCGCGTCGAGGCCCACAGCACCCCGCCGATGACGAGTGCGCCGCCGACGAGCTCGAGGGGCGCGGGGTCCTCGGCGAGCACGACCCACCCCAGGGTGAGGCCGGTGACCGGCACGAGCATCGAGAAGGGGGCCACCGAGCTCGCCGGGTGCCGAGCCATCAGCCACGTCCAGATCCCGGAGCCGCCGACGGTGGCCACGACCGTCGTGTAGGCCAGGCCGAGCCAGGCGGGGGCGGCGGCCGGCGTCATCGACTCACCCAGGGCGGACCCGATCCGCTCCGGGCCCTCGACGGCCAGCGAGAGCAGCAGCATCGGGACCGGTGGGATCACGGTCATCCACATCGTCAGGTGCAGCGGCCTCGGGGCCGCCGCCAGGCGTGAGGCGAGGTTTCCGAAGGCCCAGCCCAGGCCCGCCAGCAGGGTCAGCGCGAAGGGGAGAAGCCCCGCCGGGCCGTCCATCCGCTGGCTGCCGACGAGGGCCATGCCGGCTGCCGCCACGAGGACCCCGGAGCCTGCACGCAGGGTGAGGCGCTCACCGAGCAGAGCGGCCCCGAGCACGACGGTGAAGGGCGCAGAGCTCTGCAGCACGAGCGAGGCCAGTCCGGTCGGCATGCCCGCGTCCATCGCGAGGTAGAGGAAGGCGAACTGCAGGATGCCGAAGCCGACGCCGTAGCCGAGGAGCCAGCGCGTGGGGACCTGCGGCCGGGGCACGAGCAGCAGCGTCGGGACGGCCAGGAGCAGGAAACGCAGCGCGGAGCACAGGAGGGGAGGGAAGACCTCGAGGGAGGCGTGGATCGCGATGAAGTTCGCGCCCCAGAGGACAGCGACGGTGACGGCGAGGAGGCTGTGACGGAGGGGCACGCCTTCGATGGTGCGCGGGTGCGAATGTGCAGCACAAGCGAAGATATCTGCATCATCCGAGTAGGCTCCCTACATGGATGTCCGTCACCTCGAGCTGCTGAGGGACCTGCGCGAGCGCGGCAGCCTCGCGGCCGTGGCCGCAGCGACCCACCGCACGCCGTCCGCGCTGTCCCAGCAGCTGCGGACCGCTCGGCGGGATGTGGGCGTCCCCCTCGTCGAACCCGAGGGACGAGGGCTCCGCCTCACCGCGGCGGGCGAGCTGCTCGCCGACGGCGCGGACGACGTGGCGGCCGCCCTGGCCCGGGTGCAGGCCCGGCTGGAGGAGCATCGGGGACGGCCGACCGGTCGGGTGGGCGTCGCGGGCCTGCCGAGCGCCCTGACCTTCCTGCTGCCGCGGACGGTCGCCGCGCTCCGCGACTCCGGGCTCGTCCTCGACGTGGCGGACCGTGACCTCGCCGAGCACGACTACGCGACGGCCGCCGCGGATGCCGACATCATCGTCGCCCACTCCCTCGTCAGCGACGTGCCGACCGGCTCCGCAGGCCTGCACCGCACGGTGCTCGCCCGCGAGCCGATCGACGTGGCCCTCCCCGAGGACCATCCGCTCGCCGGCCGGGAGGGGCTGCGGGCACGTGACGTCGTGCGCGAGGCGTGGATCGGCGTCCCCGAGCACTACCCCTTCGACACGGTGCTCCGACGCATCTCCGCGGTGTGCGACGTGGCGGTCACCCCGCGGCTGCGGATGCGGGACAACCAACTCATCGCGGCCCTCGTGGCGGCGGGGGAGGGCATCGCCCTCCTGCCCCGCTTCACCACCGGCCACGGCGAGGGGGTCGCCCTTCGCCCGCTCCTGGACGTGCCCTCCTCCCGGTGGGTCGTGGCGCTCTCCCGGCCGGACCGTGCCGAGCGTGCCGCCGTCCGGCTGGTGACGCGCACGCTTGCCGAGGTCGGTACCGCCGCGGCCGGGTGAGGCGGAAGATATCCTTGGCCGGTACCGACCCTCGTCACCCCAGGAGCTGCTCCCCGTGGTCACCCGCATGTCCTCCCTGTTCCTCCGTACCCTCCGGGAGGACCCGGCGGACGCGGAGCTTCCGGGGCACAAGCTGCTCGTGCGTGCCGGGTACGTCCGCCGGGTCGCACCGGGCATCTACTCCTGGCTGCCCCTGGGGATCAAGGTGCTGCGCAAGGTCGAGGCGATCGTGCGCGAGGAGATGGAGGCCATCGGCGGGCAGGAGCTCTCCTTCCCCGCGCTGCTGCCCAAGGAGCCCTACGAGGCGACGAACCGCTGGACCGAGTACGGCGAGAACCTCTTCCGGCTCGTCGACCGCAAGGACGCCGACATGCTCCTCGGGCCGACGCACGAAGAGCTCTTCTGCCTGACGGTCAAGGACCTGTACACCTCCTACAAGGAGCTGCCGGTCACCCTCTTCCAGATCCAGAACAAGTACCGCGACGAGGCCCGGCCGCGCGCCGGCATCCTGCGCGGCCGCGAGTTCATCATGAAGGACTCCTACTCCTTCGACATCGACGCCGCCGGGCTGCAGAAGTCCTACGAGGCGCACCGTGAGGCCTACATCCGGATCTTCGACCGGCTCGGCTTCGAGTACGTCATCGTGCACGCCGACTCCGGTGCGATGGGGGGCAGCGCCAGCGAGGAGTTCCTCGCGGTCAGCCCGAACGGTGAGGACACCTTCGTCCGGGACGGGAGCGGCTACGCCGCCAACGTCGAGGCCGTCGAGGTCCCCCAGGCCCCGCCGGTCGAGGTGACCGCCGGCCCGGCGCACGTCGAGGACACCCCCGACACCCCGACGATCGAGACGCTCGTCGCCGCGCTCAACCGCGACCACGCCCGTGCCGACGGGCGGGAGTGGACGGCGGCGGACACGCTGAAGAACGTCCTCGTCGTGCTCGTCCACCCCGCCGATGCCGAGCACCCCGAGGGCCGTCGCGAGCCGCTGGCCATCGGTGTGCCCGGTGATCGTGAGGTCGACGCCAAGCGGCTCGAGGCCCAGGTCGCACCGGCCGAGGTCGAGCCCTTCGAGGATGCCGACTTCGCCGCGCACCCGGAGCTGGCCAAAGGCTACATCGGCCCCGGCGTGCTCGGCTCCGAGCAGGCATCGGGCATCCGCTACCTCCTCGACCCGAGCATCGCCGAGGGCAGCGTCTGGGTCACCGGCGCCGACGAGCACGGCAAGCACGTCATCGACCTCGTCCACGGTCGCGACTTCACCGCCGACGGGACGATCCAGGCGGCCGAGATCCGCGAGGGCGACCCGAGCCCGAGCGGTACGGGCACGCTGACCCTGGCCCGGGGCATCGAGATGGGTCACATCTTCCAGCTCGGCACGATCTACGCCGAGGCCCTGGGCCTGAAGGTGCTCGACGAGAACGGCAAGCTCGTCACCGTGACCATGGGCTCCTACGGCATCGGGGTCACCCGTGCCGTCGGCGTCATCGCCGAGGACAACCACGACGACATCGGGCTGGTCTGGCCGCGTGAGGTGGCCCCCTTCGACGTGCACCTGGTCGCCGCCGGCAAGGGCGAGGAGATCTTCGCCGCGGCCGCCGACCTCGCCGGCCGGCTCGAGGGGCAGGGGCTGGAGGTCCTCTACGACGACCGGGCCGGCAAGGTCAGCCCGGGCGTGAAGTTCAAGGACGCCGAGCTCGTCGGGGTGCCGACGATCGTCGTCGTCGGCAAGGGGCTCGCCGACGGCAAGGTCGAGATCAAGGACCGGCGCACCGGTGAGCGTCGCGAGGTGGCGCTCGAGGAGGCCGTCTCGCAGATCGTCGCCGAGGTCCGGGGCGACGACGGGGGCGCCGCATGACGGTGGACGAGATGCGCCACCCGCTGACGGTCCCCGAGCGACCCGAGGCGGGGGCGGTCGAGGCCGTGGTCTTCGACTGGGGCGGGACGCTCACCCCGTGGCACACCATCGACATCGGCCAGCAGTGGCGGGTCTTCGCCCGCGAGGTCCACGGCATCCCGGTCGACTCGGCGGACGTGCCCGAGGAGGACCTCGAGCGGGCGTGGGAGCTCGCCGAGCGGATCAACGCCGCCGAGTCGCGGGCCTGGGAGCGAGGGCGGGAGGACCAGCGCAGCGCGCACCTGGACCAGATCCTCGTCGACGCGGGAGTCGATCCGCGCGACGACCGGCACCACGTGGCCCTGGCGGCCTACCGACGCTTCTGGGAGCCGCACACCCACACCGACCCGCAGGCCCGTCCGCTCTTCGAGGGCCTGAGGAGCAGGGGCCTTCGGGTCGGCGTGCTCTCGAACACGATCTGGAGCCGGGAGTACCACCGGGAGATCTTCGAGCGGGACGGCGTGCTCGACCTCATCGACGGGGACGTGTACTCCTCGGAGATCCACGTGGTCAAGCCGCACGCCGAGGCCTTCGAGATCGCCTGCCGCGAGGTCGGCGTCCGCCCGACGAACGCGGTCTACGTCGGTGACCGGCTCTTCGAGGACGTGCTCGGCCCCCAGGAGGTCGGCATGCGCACGATCTGGGTGCCGCACAGCGAGATCCCCGCCGACCAGCAGGTCACGGTCGAGGTCACCCCGGACGCCGTCGCGGAGGAGCTCCTCGACATCCTCACCATCGTCGACGGCTGGCTCTAGCGACCCGACCTCGCCGCCGGCCGACCGTCGTCACCAGGCGGCAAGGACCTCGACGCCCGCCACCCACGTCGCGACGGCGCACACGAGCACGAAGCTGCCCAGCCACACCCAGGCCGGCACACCGGTCAGCCGGGCCAGCTCCGCCGGGTCGCTCGAAGGGGCCGGGTGGGCGAGCACCGCGCCCAGGTGCCGCCAGGCCCCGACGAGGAGGACGAGACCGGCGCCGAGGAGGACCTGCTGCTGGAGCGCGTCGTCCCGCCACCACCACAGGGTCGCCAGCGCTGCGGTGCTGACGAGCACGACGAGGGCCGTGAGGAGCGAGCGCACCCGGACGAGCGCGGCGAGCAGGCCGAGCAGCAGGAGGGTGAGCAACGGTGCGGCCCACCCGTGTCCGGCCATCCACACGGCGAGCGCGCCGAGGAGGGCCGGGGCCGGGTAGCCCGCCCACGCCGTCGCGACCGCGCCGAGCCCGCGCTCGGGACCGACGGTCACCGCGTGCCCGGACATGTCCGAGCGCAGGACGAAGCCGGTGAACCGGCGGCCGCTCGCGAGCGCGACCGCGGCGTGCCCGAGCTCGTGGACGAGCGTGATCACGAGGCGGAGCAGGCGCCAGGCGGGCCACCAGGAGACGAGGACGGCGGTCACCACGAGGACGGCGAGCACCCCGACGCCGACGGCGTCGGGAGCCGGCGCCGGGACGACGCGGTCGAGGATCTCCGGGAGCACGCCGACACCGTATGCGCAGGACCTGACGAGCGGCTGTGGTGGTCGTGGCAGGCTGGACCCGCCATGACCCACGTGCTCATCCTCGGCGGCACCGCCGAGGCCCGCGACCTCGCCGCCCGCCTCGATGCGAAGGGGGTGCCCCTCACCTCGTCCCTCGCCGGCCGGGTCTCCCGACCGCGCCTCCCGGCGGGGCCGGTGCGCATCGGCGGCTTCGGTGGGGTCGACGGCCTCGTCGACTGGATGGCCGCGCACGCGGTGACCGCGGTCGTGGACGCCACCCACCCCTTCGCCGGGACCATGGGCAGCCATGCGGCACAGGCGTGCTCGCGAGAGGGAGTGCCGCTGCTGCGCCTGGCCCGCCCCGGCTGGCGGGACCACCGCGATGCGGGGGAGTGGACCTGGGTCGAGGACCACGCGGCCGCCCGGGAGGCGGCCGACGCGGTGGGAGGGACCCCCTTCGTCACGACGGGGCGCCAGACCCTGCACCACCACACCCGCGCCTGGGCCGAGCGTGAGGTCGTGGTGCGCCTCGTCGAGCCGCCGGAGGCGCCGCTGCCGCCCGCCTGGACGGTGCTGCGCTCGCGAGGACCCTACGACGTCGCCGGGGAGACCGACCTCATGCGAGCGCACGGCATCGGGGTGCTGCTCACGAAGGACTCCGGCGGTGCCTTCACCGAGGCCAAGCTCGCCGCGGCCCGGGAGCTCGGTGTCCCGGTCGTCGTCGTCGCGCGGCCGCCCCGGGCCCCGCAGGTCCCGCAGGTCCCGGACCCGGCCGAGGCCGAGGCCTGGGTCATCGAGCGGGTCCGATCCTGAGCCGGGGGAGGACGCCTCGCACGGTCAGGGCGCCGGCGAGGGTGATCCAGCCGACCCGGCGGGCCAGACGCACCGCTCGGGGCAGGTCGGCCGGTCGCGGCGCCGGTCCGCGCCCCAGCAGCGGCCGTTCCTCCACCTGCTCGCCGTAGTCGGTCCGACCACCGAGGCGCACCCCGAGCGCGGCGGCGAACCCCGCCTCCACGGGGCCGGCGTTCGGGCTGGGGTGGGCGGCGCCGTCCCGGGCGGCCGTACGCACCACGGCACCGGCGCGACGCGGGCTCGCGGCCGCCGTCGCGGCGACCGTCACCCTCGCCGGAAGCCACCCGAGCCCGTCGTCGAGGCGCGCGGCCGCCCACCCGTAGCGGGCCCAGCGTCGGGTGCGGTGCCCGTGCATCGCGTCGAGGGTGTTCGCCCCGCGGTGGAGCACGACGCCGAGCGGGCCGAGCAGCGTGCCCCAGACGAGCGTGCCCACGACGGCGTCCGAGGCGTTCTCCGCGACCGACTCGAGCGCCGCGCGGGCGACCTCGTCCGCGGAGAGGTCGTCGGTGCGCCGCCCGACGAGGTTGCCTACCCGGGAGCGCGCCGCGGGCAGGTCGTCCGCGGCGAGCAGGTCGTGCACGGCCCGACCCTCCCGGGCCAGACCGGTCCCTCCGAGGGCCGCCCAGGTGAGGGCTGCGGTGGCCGCCCCCGTCGCCGGGGGCGGGAGCCGGCCCGCCGCCAGGCCGAGCCCGAGCACGGGGGCGAGCGTGATCGTCTCCCCGAGCACACCGGCGACACGCGAGTCGCGGTGGGTGCGGGCGGCGACCGCGTCGGCCCAGCGGCCGAAGGCCGCCACCGGGTGGCCACGTCGCGGGTCGCCGATGGCGAGGTCGGCGAGCCAGCCCACGAGGAGCCCGGCCCCGACGGCGTCGAGGCCTCTCACCGCGACGGCCGGTCCTTGACCGTGAGCACCTGCCCGGCGACGACGAGCAGCACCTGGTCGGCCGCGGCGGCGAGTCGCTGGTTGACCAGACCGAGGTGATCGGCGAAGAGGCGTCCTGACCGGTGCGCGGGCACGACCCCCCA
This sequence comes from uncultured Janibacter sp., assembly GCA_964430615.1. Taxonomy (GTDB): domain Bacteria; phylum Actinomycetota; class Actinomycetes; order Actinomycetales; family Dermatophilaceae; genus Janibacter. Next base: position 13,134 of record CAYSGN010000027.1, read on the forward strand.
GCCGACCTCGTTCGTCACCCCGACGACGTGCTCGGCCGCGGACCAGGCCGCCTCGAGCCGTCCGACGCGCTCCTCGAGCGCGTCCTCCCAGCCGGTGCCCTCCCACGCGCCGAGCTGGTCCAGCTGGGCGGTCAGCCAGGTGCCGACGCAGTCCAGCAGCACCGGCCCGGTCGCCTCACGCAGGGCGGTGGCGGCATCGGCGGTCTCGAGGGTGCGCCAGTGGGCGGGGCGTCGTGCCCGGTGCCGGGCGACCCGCTCGGCCCAGTCCGTGTCGTCGCGCTGCGGGCCGCTCGCGAGGTAGGTGACCGGCTGGTCCGCGCAGACGTGCGGGGGAGCGAGGAGGGCTTCGGCGTGCCGGGACTTGCCCGAGCGCACCCCGCCCGTGACGAGGATCCGCACGCCGCTCACCAGGCCACGGTCAGGCCGAGGAGGATGAGCGTCAGCGCCAGCTCGATCGCGGCACCGATGGCGTCGCCGCCGACCCCGCCGAGCACGGTGACGACCCGTTGGCGCACCCACAGCGCGGCCACGACCCCGAGCACGACCGCGACGACGCACACGATGGGGGCGGCCACCGACTGGACGAGCCCGGCCGCGATCATGACGAGCGTCGTGAGCGTGATGACCACCCCGACGGCGAAGGGGGACACCGTCCCGACGAAGGTGGCACCCAGCCGCGAACCCTCGACCGGGGTCACGCCGCGCACGCACACCAGGGCCGCCATCGCCCGGGAGGCGAGCACGGCGGCGGCGAAGAGCAGCGCGCCGACCCGCCCGTTCTGCAGGAGGTGCGCGAGCGCGGCGGCCTGGATGAGGAGCACGAGCGCGAGCGCGGTCGCGCCCATCGGGCCGACGTCGCCGCTGCGCATGACGTGCAGGGCGCGGGAGCGGTCCCACCCGGCACCCAGGCCGTCCATGAGATCGGCCAGCCCGTCCAGGTGCATCCCCCGGGAGCCGTGGGCGAGGACGGCCAGGGCCAGACCGGCCGCGACGAGCGGCGGCACCCGCAGCTCGACGAGGGCGGCGACGAGACCGGCGAGCAGCGCCAGCGGGAGCACCGCCACCGGCGCGAGGAGCAGCGCCGCACGGGCGGCTCCGGGGCTCGTGCTCACCTCTCCGCTGGGGATCCTCGTGAAGGTCCCCACGGCCAGGCGCAGTCCGGCACCGAGCATGGTCACCCTTCGTCCAGGGCCTCGACGACCGGCCCGATGACGGTGATGGCCGGGGGCGCGATGTCGCCGGCGGCCGCCGCGTCGGCGATGCCGGCCAGCGAGGAGCGGACCACCCGCTGTCGCGGTGTCGCACCGTCGGCGATGCTCGCCGCCGGGGTCTCGGCCGCGAGACCGGCCGCCATGAGGGCGTCGGCGATCGGGCCGAGGGTGGCCACGCCCATGAGGACGACGATGGTCAGCCCGGAGGCGGCCAGGGCCGGCCAGTCGACCTCGCTGCGCGGGTCGTCGGGCGCGACGTGCCCGGAGACGATCGCCACCCCCTGGGAGAGGCCGCGGTGGGTCGCCGGGATGCCGGCCAGGGCCGGGACGGAGAGCGCCGAGGAGACCCCGGGGACGACCTCGACGGGGACGCCGGCGGCGGTGCACTCCTGCCACTCCTCGCCGCCGCGACCGAAGAGGTAGCCGTCGCCGCCCTTGAAGCGCACGACGGTCCGCCCGGCGCGCGCGTGCTCGACGAGCAGCTCGTTGATCCGCTCCTGCGGGGTGAACGCGCCTCGCGGGATCTTGCCCACGTGCACGACCTCCGCCTGGGGTGCGTGCTCGGCGACCGCCTCCAGCGGGACGAGCCGGTCGGTGACGACGACGTCGGCGGCCGCGAGCGCATCGCGCCCGGCGAGGGTGAGCAGCCCCGGATCCCCGGGGCCGCCGCCGACGAGGATCACCCGTCCAGGTGTCGTGGTGCTGCTCATGCTGACCTTTCGTCTCGGCGCAGGATGCGCGCCAGCTCGCGCAGCAGCCCGTCGGTGGTGTGGGGGTCGCGGACGGCGATCCGCACCCATTCTGGCCCCAGTCCGGGGAAGGTGTCCCCGCGACGGACCGCCCAGCCGGCCGTCCGCAGCTCCTCACGGACCCCCGGGCCCGGGCGGGCGAGGACGAAGGGAGCCGACCCGGGGGCGGTGGGCACGCCGAGGGCGTCCAGCCCGGCGGCGAGGTGGGTCCGCCAGCGGCCGAGCTCCGCCGCGGCCCGGTCGGCCTCGGCGAGCGCGTGCGGCGCGCCGGTCTCGGTCATCACCCGCAGCGCGAGGGAGCCGACCGACCAGTGCGGCTGCTGCGCGGCACAGCGGGCGAGGAGCTCCGGGTCGCCGGCGAGGTAGCCGGCGCGCACACCGGCGACGGCCCAGGTCTTGGTGAGCGAGCGGGCCACGAGGATCCCGGCGAGGTCGCCGCGCAGCAGGGTCTCCGGCTCGCCCGGCAGGCCGTCCATGAAGGCCTCGTCGACGAGGAGCACCCGCCCGGGTCGCGCGAGAGCAGCCAGGTCGGCGGCCGGGTGGAGCACCCCTGTCGGGTTCGTCGGGTTGCCGACGACGACGAGGTCGGCGTCGCCGATCGCGGAGACGGCCGCGTCGGTGAGGGCGAAGTCGTCCTCGGGCCGCAGGAGCACCCGTCGCACGTCGTGCCCGGCGCGGGTCAGGGCGACCTCGGGCTCGGTGAACTGCGGATGGATCACGACCGGGTCGTGCGCGGCGAGCGCGCGGGCCACGAGCGTGAAGGCCTCCGCGCCGCCGCTGGTGGGCAGCACCTGGTCACGGGCCAGCGCGTGCCGGGCGGCGAGCGCGTCCCGCGCGCGGGTGGGGTCCGGGTAGGCAGCGACCCCGGAGAGCTCGTCCGCGAGGGCGGCCGCCAACCACGCCGGTGGCCGGTCGAGCCGGACGTTGACCGCCAGGTCGATCAGGTCCTCGGCGGTCTCGGCGTCGCCGTGGTGAGCCAGCGGGTCGGCCGACTCCTCGGGCCCGGTCCTCCCGGGTGGCGAGATCCGCGCGGGGACGCCCCGACGCAGGGGCCGAGCTCGTGAGGCCCCGAGGGGCGTCCCGCCCGAACCTCGCCACTGCACCGCCGCGTCGACGAAGGCGGCGGCGAGGCCGGGGGTGCCGGCCCAGTGGGTGTGCAGGTAGGAGGCGAGGAGGGTCGCGCGACCCGTGCCGGCGGGGTCGAGGGCGAAGCCCTCCTCCCGCCCCCCGTCGAGGTACCAGGCGGCGGGTGCCCCGGCTCCCGGCTCGGTCCGCGTGCGGTGGAACTCGTGGCCGGTCACCCGGGACCCGGCGCGCCCGAGCACCGAGTCGGTGGCCATGACGCCCTCGCGGTACCCGAGCGTGAGCCGTCGGCCCATCGCGGCGGCCGCGGGCAGCGACCCGACCATCGGGTGCCCGTCGAGGCTCTCGGCGAGGTAGAGCATGCCCGCGCACTCGGCGACGGTCGGCATCCCACCGGCGACGGCGGCACCGATCCGGGCCACGAGCGAGCGGTTCGTCGCGAGGGTGCGCGCGTGCACCTCCGGGAAGCCCCCGCCGAGGTAGAGCCCGGCCGTCCCCTCGGGCAGGGTGGCGTCCCGTGCCGGGTCCAGCTCGACGACCCTCGCGCCGGCGGCCTCGAGCAGCTCGACGGTCTCGGGGTAGCGGAAGGTGAAGGCGCGTCCTCCGGCGACCGCCACGATGGGCGAGGCGTCGGTCACCGGCCCGCCGACGGCGGCCGGTGGTGACCACGGCGCCACGTCGAGGTCGGGCGCGCTCCCGGCGGCGTCCAGCAGGGCGTCGAGGTCGAGGTGCTCCTCCGCGACGGCGGCGATGTGGTCGAGGGTGGCGGCGGCTCCGGCGCGCTCGGCCGCGGGCACCAGGCCCAGGTGGCGGGAGGGGACGTGCATCCCGGCGTCCCGGGGGAGCACGCCCCAGACCGGCACGCCGACCGCCTCGACGGCGCGGCGGGCCTCCTCACCGTGGCGCGTGGTGCCCGCCTTGTTGAGGACGACCCCGACGATGCGCACGGCCGGGTCGATCGTCGCGAGCCCGTGCACCGTGGCCGCGACGGTGCGGGAGGTGGAGGAGACGTCGACGACGAGGACGACGGGGGTCCGGGTCAGCTCCGCCACGTGGGCGCTGGAGGCGAACCCGTCCCCGCCGAGACGCCCGTCCATGAGCCCCATGACCCCCTCGATGACCGCCACGTCCGCGGGCGAAGGTGAGGAGGCTCCCCTCGCGAGGAGCGGCGCGACGAGACCTTCACCGACGAGCCACGGGTCCAGGGTGCGGCTGGGCCGCCCGGTCGCCAGGGCGTGGTAGCCGGGGTCGATGTAGTCCGGACCGACCTTCGCCGGGGCGACGGTGAGCCCCCGCCGGGCGAGGGCGGCCATGATCCCGACGGCGATCGTCGTCTTGCCGTGCCCGGAGGCTGGCGCGGCGACGAGCACCCGGGGGACGGCCGAGCCTCCCGCGGGCGAGCTCACGAGCCGATCACCACTCGATGCCCTTCTGGCCCTTCTGACCGCGGTCGAAGGGGTGCTTGATCTTGGTCATCTCGGTCGCGACGTCGGCGATCTCGAGGAGCCTGGGGTCCGGGTCGCGTCCGGTGATGACGACGTGCTGGTAGCCGGGGCGGGTGCGCAGGGTCTCGACGACGTCGTCGACGTCGACCCAGCCCCACTTGAGGACGTAGGTGAACTCGTCGAGGACGTAGACCGTGTGGGTCTCCTCGGCGAGGCGCCGCTTGATCTCCGCCCAGCCCTCACGGGCATCGGCTGCGTGGTCCTCCTCGGAGCCGGCCTTGCGTGACCAGGACCAGCCGGAGCCCATCTTGTGCCACTCGACGGGCCCGCCCTCGCCGGTCTCCTCGTGCACCCGGCCGAGGGTCCGGAAGACCTCCTCCTCGCCGATCCGCCACTTCGCGGACTTGACGAACTGGAAGACCCCGATCGGCCAGCCCTGGTTCCACCCGCGCAGGGCCAGGCCGAAGGCGGCGGTGGACTTGCCCTTGCCCGTGCCGCCGTGGACGACGACGAGGGGCGAGTGGCGTCGCTGTCGCGTGGTCAGCCCGTCGTCGGGGGTGACGGGGGTCTTGCCCTGTGCCATCAGGCGGCGCTCACTCTCTGGTCGGTCCGGTCGGTGACGATCTCGACGAGACCGCCGGCGGCGACCTCCTCGAGGGGGATGTGCTCGGCGCCCATCCGACGGGCGAGGTCGGCGGCCAGCCCCATCCGGAAGCGGCCGCTCTCGCAGTCGACGACGACCGTCTCGCTCGCGGAGGCACCTTGCCCCCACCGGTCGGCGATGTCGCGGGCGCGCCGGAGGGCGTCCGTGCCGGATGTCGCGCGCCCGTCGGTGACGAGCACGACGAGGGCACGCTGGTGCCGGTCGCGCACCCGCTCCCGGGCGACGACCTTGGCGACCTCGGTCAGTCCCTCCGCGAGCGGGGTGCGCCCGCCGTGCGGCATGACCTCGAGGCGGGAGGCTGCCGCATCGACCGAGGACGTCGGTGGCAGGGTGACCTCGGCGGCCTTGCCGCGGAAGGTGATCAGCCCGACCCGGTCGCGTCGCTGGTAGGCATCCAGGAGGAGGGAGAGGACGGCGGTCTTCACCTCGGCCATCCGCTTGCGCGCAGCCATCGACCCGGATGCGTCGACGGCGAGCAGGACGAGGTTGGCCTCCCGGCCACGGGTGACCGAGTGGCGCAGGTCCTCCGGGGCGATCCGTGGTCCCGGGTCACCGCTGCCGGCTCGTCGGGCGGCGCTCGCGCGCAGCGTGCCGGTGAGGTGGATGGCGGATCCGGCGGGCTCACGACCCACGGGGTGGACCCCGACGGTGCGGCCGCGCGGGGTCAGCGCCGGGGAGCGGCGACCGCTCGGGCCGGACCCGACGCCGGCCAGTGCCAGACGGCGGGTGCGGTAGGGCTCGCTCGCGCCGGCGGTCCCGGTCGGTGCGGGCACGCCACCGGTCGGCTCGGCCGCCTCCTCGTCCTCGGCGGTCGACGTCTCCGCCGACGGGGGCTGCGGCGCCTCGTCCCGCGGCGCGGAGTCGGTGGAGGCCTCGGGGCCCTGCGGGCCCCGGTCCTCCTGGGGCGGGGTGTCGGGGGAGGCGCCCTCGTCGGGGGTGTCGCCCCCTTCGTCGTCGTCGGGGGACTCGCCCCCACCGGGCGGATCGTCGTCCGGGTCCTCCTCGTCGAGGAGCGCGTCGAGCAGGTCCTCGTCGAGCCCGGGGGCGTCGAAGGGGTTGCGTCGCCGTCGGTGCGGCAGGGCGAGCAGCGCGGCGGTGCGGATGTCCTCGCGCTCGACCCGGTCGCGTCCCTGCCATGCGGCGTGCGCGACGGCGGTGCGGGCGGTGACGATGTCGGCGCGCATGCCGTCGACGTCGAAGCCGGCGCACACCCGGGCGATGGTGCGCAGCGCCCTCTCGTCGAGCTCGACGAGTCCGACGAGCTCACGGGCCCGGGCGATGCGGGCGGTGAGCTCGGCCTCCTGTTCGGCGAAGCGCACGGCGAAGCCCGCGGGGTCCGCGTCCGCCTCGAGCCGGCGGCGCACGACCTCCGTCCGCTCGTGCGGGTCACGGCTGGCGGCGATGTGCACGGTCAGACCGAAGCGGTCGAGCAGCTGCGGGCGCAGCTCGCCCTCCTCGGGGTTCATCGTCCCGACGAGGGTGATCCGGGCCGGGTGGGAGATGGAGACCCCGTCCCGCTCGACGCTGTTGCGGCCCATGGCCGCGGCATCGAGCAGGACGTCGACGAGATGGTCGTGCAGCAGGTTGACCTCGTCGACGTAGAGGATCCCGCGGTGGGCCTCGGCGAGCAGGCCCGGCTGGTAGGCGGCCTCGCCCTCACCGAGGGCCCGGCGCAGGTCGAGCGAGCCGACGACCCGGTCCTCGGTCGCCCCGACGGGCAGCTCGACGAGCCGTGCCGGGCGGGTCGCGGGGGTGCCCTCGTGCGGGCCGTCCGGGCAGTCCTCGACGCGCTCGGGGTCGCAGCCGAAGCGGCAGCCGGCGCTGACCCGCTGGTCCGGCAGGACCGCCGCGAGGGCACGTACGGCGGTCGACTTGGCGGTGCCCTTCTCGCCGCGCACGAGGACGCCGCCGATCTCGGGGGAGATCGCGCTGAGCAGCAGCGCGCGGGTCAGCTCGTCCGCGCCGACGAGGGCGGTGAAGGGGAAGGCCGGGGCCTTCGCGACGGTGGTGACGCTCATCCGTACCTCCTGGCGAGTGTCCGCGCTCGCCGTCCGGGGGGCGTCGGCGCGGGTTCGCGCCGACGGACAGGGGTCGATGTCCTGGCTCGCGACGACGTGTCGCTCACAGTGGCGGGACCGCTCCGGAGTGTGCACCGGATTCCTCGACCGTGTCGGGCGTCAGCATGCCACACCGGCTCTGGGCCTAGTGTGGGCGTCCGTGATCGACGTCGTGGGCATCGGGGACGACGGCTGGGCCGGGCTGGACGAAGGGCGGCGCCGGCTCGTCGTGGGTGCGGCGACTCTCGTCGGCGGCCGGCGCCACCTCGACATCGTGGCGGGCCGGGTGGGGCGCGAGGTGCCCCTGGTGCCGTGGCCGAGCCCGCTGCGGGAGGGGCTGCCCCGGCTCCTCGAGGAGGTGGGGACCGAGGGCACCGTCGTCCTCGCGAGCGGGGACCCGCTGCGCTCGGGGGTCGCGACGACGCTCATCGACCTCCTCGGCCCGGACGCCGTGCGCGTCCACCCGGGACCGTCGGCGGACACGCTCGCCCGGGCCCGTCAGGGGTGGTCGGCGGAGGAGACCGTCGTCGTGACGACCGTCGGTCGGGACCTCCGTCTCGTCCTGCCGTCCCTGGTGCCCGGCGCGCGACTCGTCGTGCTCTGCTCGGACGGGGACGGGCCCCGCGGGCTCGCCGCTCTGCTCACCGAGCAGGGCTGGGGTGCGACGACGCTCACCGCCCGCTGGCACCTCGGGGGACCGGAGGAGGGAGCGCTCTCGGCCCGCGCGGACGACTTCACGCGGACCACACCGGATCTCGTCCTGTGCTGCCTCGAGGTGCGGACCGATCACCCGGAGCAGGTCGCTCCCGCGGCCGGGCCCGCCCCCGGACGGCCCGAGGACTTCATCGACCACGACGGCCAGCTGACCAAGCGCGACGTGCGCGCCAGTGCGCTCGCACGCCTGCGGCCGACGGCGGGGGCGCACCTGTGGGACCTCGGTGCGGGGAACGGCTCGGTGGCCCTCGAGTGGTGCCTCACCGCCGACCGTGCCCGGGCCACGTGCGTCGAGCGCGACCCGGACCGCGCCGAGCGCATCCGTGCCAACGCCGCCGCCCTCGGTCTCGGCGCCCGGGTCGAGGTCCTCGTCGGGGACACGGGGACCGCCGACCTCACCACGCTCGCTCCCCCCGATGCGGTCTTCGTCGGCGGAGGTCTGACCGGTGAGGTGCTCGATGCGGCGTGGTCCGCCCTTCGTCCCGGCGGTCGTCTCGTCGCCCACGCCGTGACGCTCGAGGGGGAGTCCGTCCTCGTCGCCGCCCGTGCCCGCACCGGCGGGGAGCTGACCCGGCTGACGGTCGAACGAGCGGTACCGCTCGGCCGCTTCCTCTCGTGGACCCCCGCCCGCGCCGTCGTCCAGCTCGCCGCCGTCTCGTCGGCCGGCCCGATCCCTGCGCCCTCGCCCACCCACCCCGGAGCGTCATGACCGTCCACTTCATCGGCGCCGGCCCGGGCGCCGCCGACCTGCTCACCCTGCGCGCCACCCGACTCCTCGCGAGCAGCGAGGTGTGCCTCTACGCGGGGACCTACCTCGACGCCGCCGTCCTCGAGCACTGCCCGCCCGGCGCCCGGCTCGTCGACACCCAGGGTCTCGACCTCGACGCGATCACCGCGGAGTGCACCGCCGCCCACGAGCGAGGGGAGGACGTCGCCCGACTGTGCTCGGGCGACCCGTCGGTGTACTCCGCGATCGCCGAGCAGGCCCGCCGGCTCGATGCGGCGGGTGTGCCGTGGGACGTCACACCGGGGGTGGCCGCCTACGCGGCGACCGCCGCGCGCCTCGGGCGCGAGCTGACCGTCCCCGAGGTCGCCCAGTCCGTCGTGCTCACGCGGGCCCAGCGGGACTCGACGCGGATGCCGGACTCGGAGTCGCTCGAGGCCTTCGCCGCCACGGGTGCCACGCTCGTGCTCCACCTGGCGGTCCGGCGCGTGCGCGAGCTCGCCGGGCGACTCGCCGTCCACTACGGCTCGGACTGCCCGGTCGTCGTCGCCTACCGGGTCGAGCAGCCGGAGGAGATCGTCCTGCGCGGAACGCTCGCCGACATCGCCGGCCAGGTCGAGGAGCACGACCTGCGCCAGGCCGCGATCATCCTCGTCGGCTGGGCCCTCCAGGCCGAGGACTTCGTCGAGTCCCACCTCTACTCGTGCCGACGGCGGGAGGGGCCTGCGAGCCCCACCGGTCGCGTGGGCCCCACAGTCATCGGGTGACCCGATCACCCGCCGTCGCAGGGTCCCGAGCTCGGGCGACGGCCGGTACCTCGTGCCGCGCCCGCGCCGGCCGCCGTCAGGTCTCCCGGTCGCCCGCGATGAGCGCTGCTCCACCGTCGAGGCTGGTCGCCGTGCAGCAGACGGTCGCCATGGTCACCAGCGTGGCAGGCGGCACCGACAGCGAACCGGCCACAGGTTACTCTTCGGTAGAAACGTCGCTGCACCTGTCGAAGGATGACCGATGAACCGCCTCCCGCGTGTCGTCTGGACCGCCCTGAGCGCTCGACGCCGCGGCCGGGTCGACCTCGAGGACGACGCCGTCCTGCCGCTGCGCGTGCTGCCCAACGACGTTGACCTCGCCGGGCACATGAACAACGGGGTGTACTTCACGATGGCCGACCTCGGGCGCATCGACCTGACGATCCGCGCCGGCTGGATCCCGGCCCAGGTACGCCACCGGGTCTCGCCGGTCGTCATGCAGGAGACGATGACCTTCCGGACCTCGCTGCAGCCGCTCCAGGCCTACGAGCTGCACACCCGCCTCGTCGGCTGGGACCGGATCAGCGTCTTCTACGAGCAGCGGTTCGTCGTCGACGGCCAGGTGTGCGCGCAGGTCCTCGTGCGGGTGCGCTTCCTCCAGCGCGGCCGGGGCGTGGACACCGCCCGGCTGTGGGAGATGCTCGGCATCGACCCACCGGCCGCGGACGTGCCCGAGTGGGCGAAGGGGTGGGGCGACGGGACCCGCCTCCCGTCGCCTCGCGCGGACGCGCCGGTGGAGGCCACGTCGTTCTGGCGGTGAGCCGGGTACGACGCGGGCGGCTCGCCTCAGCCCACCGACCGCGGCGTCCACACCCGCCCGTCACCGGTCACCCGGGTGCTCGAGGCGCCGATGACGACGAGGCAGCCCATGTCGACCGACTCCACGTCCAGCTCCCCGAGCGTGGTGACGACGACGAACTCCTCGTCCCGCCCGACGTGCCGGGCGACGACGACGACCCGGTCCGGTCCGACCGCGTCGACGAGGAGGTCACGCGCCCGGCCGAGGGTCTCGGGACGCGAGCGTGAGCGCGGGTTGTAGAGCGCGACGACGACATCGCGGGAGACGAGGGCGGTGAGCCGGTCGGCCAGGACCTCCCACGGCTTGAGGTTGTCGGAGAGGTTGACCAGCGCGTGGTCGCCGCCGAGCACCGCGCCGACGTGGGCGCTCGCGGCGTGCGCGGCCGTCACCCCGGGCAGCACCCGCACGGGCACGTCCGCGTAGCCGGGGTCGTCGACGAGCGCGGCCTCGCGGGACTCGAAGAGCGCCGTCGCCATCCCGAAGACCCCCGCGTCGCCCCCGGAGACGATCGCCACGTCCTCCCCGCCGCGGGCGAGGTCGAGCGCGAGGCGACCCCGGTCGACCTCGACGCCGTTGCCGGAGGCGTGTCGGGTCAGCCCTTCGCGCTGGGGCACCCGGGCGACGTACGGGGAGTAGCCGACGACGTGGTCGACGCGGGCGAGGACGTCGCCGGCCTCGGGGGTGAGCCAGCGCTCCGGCCCCGGGCCGAGCCCGACGACGTGGACGGTGCCGGAGGACGAAGGGGGTGGAGCCTCCCCTTCGTCGGTGGCCGCCGTGAGCCGGGCGAAGTCCGCCGCCCGCCCCGCGGCGTCGTCGCGCAGCCCCTCGCCGGGGACGACGACGAGCGACATGTACGGGACGCGCCCCTCGTCCACCTCCGCGGCGGGCAGGACGACCTCGCCGGCCCCGGAGGCCCGCTCGACGTAGACGGCCCGGTCGAGCAGCCCGGCCTGACGCAGGGCCTCGCGCACGCCGGCGAAGGTGCGGCCGAGCTTCATGATGATCGCCGCGTCGGTGTCCGCGAGACGCCGGGCGAGCTCGGGCACGGCCAGCGTCCCCGGGAGCACGGTGAGCGTGTCCTCGTGGCGGCACAGACCCGTCGCCACGGCCGCGGTGGCCGCGGACAGCGAGGTGATGCCCGGCACGACCTCGGTGGGGTAGCGGGGGCTGAGCCGGTCGTGGACGTACATGAAGGAGCCGAAGAAGAGCGGGTCGCCCACGGCGAGGACGACGACGCTCCGCCCGGCCGCCAGGTGGGCCTCGAGACGGTCGGAGCACTCGTCGTAGAAGTCCGCGAGCGCTCCGTAGTACCCCCGCGGATGGTCCGTGAAGCCGGTCGTCACGGGGTAGCGCAGCTCCTCCTCGAGGACCCCCTCGGGGATGAGGTCGGCCGCGACGGAGCGGGCCATGGACTGCTTGCCGGTGCCCGCGTGGTAGGCGATGACGTCCGCCTCGCGGATGATGCGGGCGGCCTTGAGGGTGACCAGCTCGGGGTCGCCGGGGCCGACGCCGACCCCGTAGAAGCGCCCGCTCATGCCAGCTCGTCCGGGTTCGCGAGGGCGTTGAGCGTCGCCGCGGCCATCGCCGAGCCACCCCGGCGGCCGTGGACGACGACCCACGGCACCGGCCCCCCGGGCAGCTCGTGCCCGGCCAGTGCCGCCTTCGACTCGGCGGAGCCGACGAAGCCGACCGGCATGCCGACGATCGCGGCGGGTCGGGGTGACCCGGCGTGGAGCATCTCGAGCAGGTGGAAGAGGGCCGTCGGCGCATTGCCGATCGCGACGACCGAGCCCGCGAGCCGCTCCTCCCACAGGGAGACCGCAGCGGCCGCACGGGTGGTGCCCCACGCGGCGGCGAGGTCGGGGACCCGCTCGTCGCGGAGGGTGCAGAGCACCTCGTTGTCCGCGGGCAGGCGCCTCCGGGTCACCCCGGAGGCGAGCATGTGGCTGTCGGTGAGGATCGGTGCGCCGGCACCGAGGGCGGCGTGGGCGGCACTCGCGACGTCCGGGTGCGCAGCGATCTCGCGGGTGATCGCGACATCGCCCGCCGCGTGGATGATCCGCACCGCGGCGCCGTGCAGGTCGCTCGGCAGCCCGGTGAGGTCCGCCTCCTCCCGGATCGTCCCGAAGGAGCGGAGGTAGATCTCCTGCCCGTCGGTGACGTACTCGTAGCGCCGGGGAGGCTGGTGGAGGTCGCTCATAGGTCCTTCTCGTGTGAGGAGCGTTGTGCGGCAAGGATGTCCGCGACGGAGGCGGGCTCGAGCGCGGTGGCGTGCTCACGTGCGGGGTGCCCGCAGGCGCGCTCGCACCCGATGACGTGCACGGGCGGGCCGTCGACGTCGACGACGGGCGCCGCCTCCCGCGCGAGACGCCGCGTCTGCGTCGTCGTGCGGGCGCACGCCGGGGCGCCGGCGCACGCCGTGAGCACGGACCACGGGGAGCCAGGGGTGGTGACGAGCCCGGCGTCGGCCAGAGCATCGGCCTGCCCGGCCCCACCCGGCACGACGACCGAGCGCCACGGCGTGAGTCGGAGGGGGCCGGCGACCGCGACCGCGTCGAGCGCGGCGGCCATCCGCGCGGTGAGCAGGCCGAGCGGCACGAGCGCGAGCAGGTCCCCGCCGACGCGGCCCGGCGCGGGCGGAGCGGCGGGGCAGGCGACGAAGGGGGCGCCACCGGGCAGGAGGCCCGGACGGGTCTCCTCGGGCAGGTCGCGCACGTTCCACGTCCGGCTGTCCGGGCGGACGGAGAGGAACCGCCGGGCCACGGTGAGGGCCTCCTGCGCGGCGTCGCGGCGGGCGACCTGCACGCAGCGACCGTCCACGACGACGCGGGCGGTGCGCCCGTCGTCCACGACGGCGACGTCCCAGGGCTCCGCGAGCACGGGGCCGCCGGGGCGGGCGACGGCGAGGAGGAAGCGGCCCGGCAGCCCGGCCAGCTCCTCGTCCGCGAGCAGTGCCGCGTCCAGCTCCGAGATGAGGTCGTCGAGCCCGGCCACCGGGTCGGCCACGATGTTGCGGGCCTTGTCGTGGGCGCCGGACGGGACGAGGCCGAGCGCCCCGATCGCGGTGACGAGCTCGTGGGGGAGCGGGTCGGGCAGGCCGCGCAGCTGGAGGCTCCCGCGCGAGGTCAAGGTCACCTCCGGGTCGCCGAAACGGGCTGCGAGAGAGGTGATCTCGACCAGGACCGCGGGGTCCACGCGGCCACCGGGCAGCCGCAGCCGCACCATCGCACCGTCCGCGGAGACGAAGGGGGCCAGCAGCCCCGGGCAGCGGTCGGCGCCGTCCCGGGTGGGCGGTGGGGTGGTCACGCCGCCGCAGCATACGTGGGTCGGGTTAGGCTGCCCGTGGCCGATCAGGGCGGAACCCGGTGCGACTCCGGGACGGTCCCGCCACTGTGAGCGACGACGTCGCGAGTCAGACACGCCCGGTCGGCCGGCCCGCACGAGAGGCTGCGGGTCCTCCCTTCGACCGCGGGGCGCGGAACCCCGCAAGGAGCCGCTGACGTGCCGACCGTCGCCCTGCTGTCCACCTCCGACACCGACCTGCTGAGCGCGCGCGCCGCCGATGCCGACTACGTCGTCGGCAACCCGGCCCGGCTCACCGACGAGCAGATCGCCGAGCGCGTGGCCGGTGCCGACATCGTCGTCGTGCGCTACCTCGGGTCGCCGCAGGGCCTGTGGGAGGGCTTCGGCGAGCTGCGCTCCGGCAGCGCGCCGCTCGTCGTCCTCGGCGGCACCCAGGAGCCGGACGCGGCGCTGATGGAGCTCTCCACCGTGCCGCCGGGCACCGCCGCGGAGGCGCACCGGTACCTCGCCGAGGGCGGCCCGGGGAACCTCACCCAGCTGCACGCCTTCCTCGGCGACACCCTGCTCCTCAGCGGCGAGGGCTTCGAGGCGCCGCAGGTCCTCCCCGTGTGGGGCGTCCTGGAGCGCGACGAGCCCGCCGCGCTCACCGCGTCGCCCCGCCGGCCGCGGGTCGGCGTCCTCATCTACCGAGCGCAGTACGCCGCGGGCAACACCGACTACGCCCACGCCCTCGCGGACGCGATCGACACCGCCGGGGGGCAGGGCGTCGTCATCCACGCCGCGTCCCTGCGCGACGCCCCGGACGACCTCATCGAGTACCTCGGCACCCTCGACGCGCTCGTCACCACGGTGCTCGCCGCCGGAGGCACGAAGCCGGCCACCGCCGGAGCGGGCGAGGACGACGAGGCCTGGGACGTCGAGCGGCTCGCCGCCCTGGACATCCCGATCCTCCAGGGCCTGTGCCTGACGTGGGGGCGGGCCGACTGGGAGGCGTCGGACGACGGCATGAGCCCGCTCGACGTGGCCAGCCAGGTCGCCGTCCCCGAGTTCGACGGGCGCCTGATCACCGTGGCCTTCTCCTTCAAGGAGTTCGACGAGGAGGGGCTGCCCCGCTATGTCGCCGACCCCGAGCGTGCCGCCCGGGTCGCGGGCATCGCGGTGAACCACGCCCGCCTGCGCTCGACCCCGGCGGAGGAGCGGCGGATCGCGGTCGTCCTCTCGGCCTACCCGACGAAGCACTCGCGCCTCGGCAACGCCGTCGGCCTGGACACACCGGTCTCGACGATCCGCCTGCTGCGCGCGATGCGGGAGGCCGGCTACGACCTCGGCGAGGGCTTCGTCGGCATGGACCCGCTGCCGCCGGTCGAGGGCGAGGACCCGGACACGACCTGCGGCAACGCCCTCATCCACGAGCTCATCGCCGCCGGTGGCCAGGACGAGGAGTGGCTCACCCAGGAGCAGGTCGAGGGCGCCCAGGTGCGCATCCCCGCGGACCGCTACCGGCAGTGGTTCGAGCGCCTGCCGCAGGGGCTGCGCGAGGCGATGACCGAGCACTGGGGCGAGGCTCCCGGTGAGGTCTTCGTCGACACCTCCCGGGACGGATCGGGCGAGATCGTCACCGCGGCGCTCGTGCGCGGCAACGTCGCCCTGCTCGTCCAGCCACCGCGCGGCTTCGGGGAGAACCCCATCGCGATCTACCACGACCCGGACCTGCCGCCGACGCACCACTACCTGGCGACCTACCGCTGGATCGAGGAGGAGTTCGGCGCGCACGCCGTCGTCCACGTCGGCAAGCACGGCAACCTCGAGTGGCTCTCCGGCAAGAACCTGGCCATGTCCCCCGCGTGCGGCACCGACGCGGCCCTGGGCAACCTCCCCCTGATCTACCCCTTCCTCGTCAACGACCCCGGCGAGGGCACCCAGGCCAAGCGCCGGGCGCACGCGACGATCGTCGACCACCTCGTGCCCCCGATGGCACGGGCCGAGTCCTACGGCGACATCGCCCGCCTCGAGCAGCTGCTCGACGAGTACGGCAACGTCCAGGTCATGGACCCGGCCAAGGCGCCGGCACTGCGAGGGGAGATCTGGCAGCTGATCCACGCCGCACAGATGCACGTCGACCTCGGGCTGGAGGACGTCGACCTCGACGACGCCGAGGGCTTCGACGACCTCGTCATGCACGTCGACGGCTGGCTCTGCGAGATCAAGGACGTCCAGATCCGCGACGGGCTGCACGTGCTCGGGCAGGCGCCGGAGGGGGAGGAGCTGGTCAACCTCGTGCTCGCGGTGCTGCGTGCGGCCCAGGTCTTCGCCGGGCAGGTCGGCTCCGTCCCCGGCCTGCGCTCCGCCCTCGGCCTCACCGAAGGCGCCTCCGCCACGGAGACCGACGAGGTCGAAGGTCGTGCCCGCCGTCTCGTCGAGGGGCTGGCGGCCACCGGGTGGTCCGCGGAGGCCGCGGGCACCGTCGTCGCCGAGACGGAGCCGGGACTCGACGCGGCCACCGCCGGCGAGGTCGCCCGGGTGCTCGACTTCGCCGCGAGCCAGGTCGTCCCGCGCCTGGCGGCGACCGACCGGGAGCTCGACGTCGTCCTGCACGCCCTCGACGGGGGGTACGTGCCGGCGGGACCGAGCGGGTCCCCCCTTCGCGGCCTGGTCAACGTGCTGCCCACCGGGCGCAACTTCTACTCCGTCGACCCCAAGGCGATCCCCTCCCGGCTCGCCTACCAGACCGGGACGGCGATGGCCGAGTCGCTGCTCGAGCGCTACCGCGAGGAGACCGGCGAGCTGCCTCGGTCGGTCGGTCTCTCGATGTGGGGCACCTCGGCCATGCGCACCTCCGGCGACGACATCGGCGAGGTCCTCGCCCTGCTCGGTGTGACGCCGGTGTGGGACGACCAGTCCCGCAGGGTCGTCGGTCTCGAGCCGATCCCGCTCGCGGAGCTCGGCCGCCCACGCATCGACGTCACCGTGCGCATCTCCGGGTTCTTCCGCGACGCCTTCCCGCACGTCATCGCGCTCGTCGACGACGCCGTCGAGCTCGTCGCCGGCCTCGACGAGCCGGAGGGGGACAACCACGTGCGCGCCCACGCGCGCGCTGACCTCGCCGAGCACGGTGACGAGCGGCGCGCCCGCACCCGGATCTTCGGCTCCAAGCCGGGCTCCTACGGCGCGGGCATCCTCCAGGTGGTCGAGTCGGGCAGCTGGCGCAGCGACGAGGACCTCGCGCAGGTCTACACGCAGTGGGGCGGCTACGCGTACGGCCGCGACCTCGACGGCGCCCCCGCCGCCGAGGACATGGAGCGCACCTACCGGCGCATCCAGGTCGCGGCGAAGAACGTCGACA
>CAYSGN010000028.1:0-29768 GCA_964430615.1 uncultured Janibacter sp.
GGTGGCTGGACGATCGCTGGACGCTCGGCGCAAACCGTGGTGCACCCGGCCCGGCGATGGGAGGCTGGAGGACCCGACCGCGGTCGCGGCCCTCGCGGACGAGGCGAGCGGTCGGGCGCTGGCCTCGGGCCGGCTGCTGCGGGCGCTCAGCTACGCCGGCTTCGGGGAGGTGGAGCTGGACGACGCGGTGGCCACCCCCCTTCGTCTCGTGCCGCCGGTGGACGGCGAGGAGGCGGAGGAGGAGCAGGTCGACGAGGAGGCCGCCCGACGGGCCGCACGGCTCGAGGAGGCCAGGGACCGGCTGCGCGAGGTGGAGCGTGAGCTCGGGGCCGCCCGCCTGGCCCGGTCCGAGGCCGCGCAGGCGCTGGAGGAGGCGGAGACCCGGGTGTCCGACCTCGAGGAGGCGGACGTCCGGGCCGAGGCCGCCGTCGCCGACCTCGCGGACGAGGTCTCGCTGCACGGGTAGACGGGCGGTGGCGCCCCGAACCAGCTGTGGCTGCGCGCGGCGGCGAGGTCGGCTGCGCCGGCGCCCGCCCGGCGCCTTCAGCTGCTCAGCAGCGCGGCGAGGGTCCCGCCGAGCTCGGTGGCCCGGTCCTTGGCGTCGTCGTCGACGTCACCGAGCACCTCGACGATGTCGGAGGCCTGACGCCAGTCGAGCGCCTGGACGATCGAGGTGACCGCCCGCACCGCGCCGGTGAGGTCGTACCTGCCGTGGACCCACAGGCCGTACGGGCGCCTGGCGGTCGGGCCGGCACCGGGGGTGTCGCCAGCGCCGCCGCTGTCGTCCAGCGCCCCACCGACCTGGAGGAAGGTCGAGTCGAAGAAGTGCTTGAGCGCCCCCGACATGTACCCGAAGTTCGCCGGCGTACCGAGCAGGTAGCCGTCGGCGGCGAGCACGTCGTCGGCGGTGGCCTCCAGGGCGGGGACGACCTGCACCTCCACCCCGTCGATGTCCGGGTGCCGCGCGCCCTCGAGGGCGGCGTCGAGCAGCGCCCGGGTGGAGCGGGTCGGGCTGTGGTGGACGACGAGAAGACGTGCCATGCACCCCATGGTGCCCGGCGAAGCAGGTCCCGTCACCCACCGGCGGCCTCGACGACGTGAGAGGAGCCCGACCACGCGGAGGTCGCCGCCTGACCACGGGGCGGTCGCGTCGGCGGGGATCCGGGCGTGCCGATCACCACCGGCCCAGCAGCACGACCGCCAGCGGGAGGAGCGCCACGAGGACGAGCAGCGTGTCCGGTCGACGCCACGGGGCCGGGGCGGCCCAGGTGCGCCGACCCGCGACGGCGAAGCCTCGTGCGTCCATCGCCACGGCCAGGGTGGCCGCCGAGCCGAGGGAGCGCAGCAGCATCCCGAAGGTCGACTGCCACAGGTGTGCCGCGATCGTGCGCGGGTGGCGCCAGGAGATGCCGAAACCACGCAGCCGGCGGGCCCACCCGACCTCGACCCAGGCTGCCCCGAAGGACTGGATGCGTTGCAGCGCCGCCCCGAGGGCCACGACCGGCCGGGCGGGAAGGCGCAGTCGCTGCCCGAGGTGGTCGGCCAGGTCGTCCGGGTCGATGAAGGCCAGCGTGATCGCCGAGGGGAGGACGATGTTCAGCATCCGCAGCGCGGCGGAGCTCGCGGTGCTCATGTCCTGCCCACCGAGCAGCCAGGTCGACCAGCCCACGCTCAGCGCGCCGACGAGGGCGGGGACCAGCCGCAGCCCCAGCCCGCGCCACCGGCCGGCATCGGTCCACCCGAGCCCGGACCCGGGGACGGTCGCCAGCCCGACGACGGCGGCCACCGCGGTGAGGGCGAGGACGACGGCCGAGACCCGCCAGCCGGGAGAGAGCACGGCCGCGACGAGCGGCAGCCCCGCGGCGGCGAAGAGGGAGAGCGGCCCGCACGCGGAGAGCACCGCGCGAGAGCGGGGCGAACGGTCGGGTCCGGCCCCGACGGCCGCCGGGGGACCCGCCTCCCGGCCGCCCTCACCAGGACATCCCCCTGGGGGAAGTCCCTCACCAGCACACCCCCCTAGGGGAAGTTCCTCCCCGGGTGCACCTGTGCGGGCAGCGCCGGGTGGCTGCACCGCACGCACCCGGTCGGTGAGGGCGACCAGGTCACGGTCGTGCGTCGCGAGGACCACACCACCGCCCCGGGCCCGGTGGCCGACCAGCAGCCCCGCCACCGCCGCCCAGGTACCCCGGTCCTGCCCGACCGTCGGTTCGTCGGCGAGCACCACCGACGGTCCGTGGGCGAGCGCGGCCGCCACGGCGAGGCGGCGCTGCTCGCCACCGGAGAGGGTCTGCGGGTCGGCCTGCGCGAGGTGGGACAGGCCGAGGACCTCGAGGAGGTGACGGGCCCGCCCTTCGTCGGCGTCACCGAGGTTGCGGCCGGCGAGGAGGACCTCGTCGAGCACGGTGCGGGCGAGCAGGGCGCTCGAGCTCCACTGGGGCACCCAGCCGACGAGGCGCGCCACGTCCTCGGCGGGCAGCTCGCCCACCGGCCGCCCGTCGGGGCCGGCGACCTGACCCTCGGTCGGGGTGAGCAGCCCGGCCAGCGCGGCGAGCCAGGTGCTCTTGCCGCCGCCGCTCGGGCCGACGAGGGCGGTCATCTCCGCCGGCGCCACCTCGAGCGCGGGGTCGGTGGTGAGGACGGTGCGGCGCTCGCTGCTGCCGTCGAGCCGGTAGCGGGTGCGCTCCACCCGCAGCGGGTCGGCCCGGAGGTGGGCGCCGCCTGGTGCCCCGAGCTCGGGCAGGTCGACGGCCAGCGGCTGGGGCGCGGGCAGGCCGGGCACCCACACCCCGTCCGCGGCCAGCTCCTCGCCGTGCTCGGCGAGGACCACGTCCGGGGCGCCGTCGCGGCGGACCCGGCCCTCCCGGTCGAGGACGAGGACGCGGTCGACGTGCTCGACCCACGGCGCGATCCGGTGCTCCACGAGGACCGTCGTCAGGCCGCGACCACCGGTGAGCACGGCGTCGCGGACCTCGGCCGCGGTGGGGTCGTCGAGCATCGCGGTGGGCTCGTCGAGGAGCAGGAGCGAAGGGCGCAGCGCCAGGGCCCCGGCGAGGGCCAGCCGCTGGGTCTGCCCGCCGGAGAGGGTGTGCGTGGGCGTGTCCTGCGGCAGGTCACCGAGACCGACGGCGTCGAGGGCCGCGGCGATGCGGCCGGGCATCTCCTCGCGCGGTAGCGCGACGTTCTCGAGCCCGAAGGCGACGTCCCGGCCGACGGTCGCGGCCACCGTGCCGGAGCCGGGCTCCTGGAGGACGAGGCCGACCGCGCCGGGACGTTCCCCCGGGGACGCGTCGTCGAGCACGACGCTGCCGGAGAGATCGCCGGAGTCGACGGTCAGCAGCAGCCCGGCCAGCGCGCGCAGGAGGGTCGACTTCCCGGACCCGCTCGGGCCGACGAGCAGGACGCGCTGCCCCGCGGGCACGTCGAGGTCGACGTCGCGGAGCACGGGGTCGCGCCGGCCCATCGGTCGCCACGTCAGACCGCGGACCGCGAGATGGCCGCCTACGTCGTCCGCGGTGCCGTGCGCCGGTGCGGACGACTCGTCCGGACGGCCACCACCGCTCGGGGCGCCGGACTCAGACCGCACGCTGCTCCAGGACCTCCTGCCCCGGGGGGAAGGGCCCGAGCGCACCCGCCCGCGCGAGCGCCCCCGTCAGGGCCCACCCGGCGACGCCGGCCACGACGACCCCGGAGAGGACCATGAGCGGCAGGTAGGTGAGCTTCCAGGTCCACGACCAGTCGGGGAAGTAGCTGACGATCTCGTAGACCCACTCCAGCGGGGCGGACAGCGCTCCGGCGAGGATCGCGACCACCGGGCCGAAGGCCTTGTAGGCGAAGATCGCGAAGGCGAGCTCGGCACCGAGGCCCTGCGCCAGGCCGGAGACGATCGTCGTCAGGCCCCACTGGGTGCCGAAGAGGGCCGAGACCATCGCCGCGATGAGCTCGCACGCGACCGCGGCGCCCGGGCGCCGGATGACGAGGCCGCCGACGACCCCGGCGATGAACCAGAAGCCGACGAAGAGCCCGAAGAGGGGCTGGAAGACGAACCCGAGAGCGGAGATCGGGCCGTTGTAGAGCAGCCCGTAGCCCCAGTAGGCCACGCCGAAGGCGACCCCGAGGAAGGCGACGGTCAGCAGGTCGATGGTGCGCCATCCCATGAGGGGACGGGTCGCGAGGACGGTCCGGGAGCGAGGCTCCCGGGTCTGCGTGATGGACATCCTGTGCTCCTGTGCTGGTTCCACAGGGAGGACGCGTCATCGTCTCCTGGCCCGAAGCCGGGGGACGACGACGGGTCCTGAGAAACTCGACTCCCTACGCCGGTACTGACCGGATCAGGTACGAGGGTCTGCGGCAAGCCGCACTCTCAGCGCCCGAGGCGCTCCCCTGTCGTGCACCTCCCATCATAGTCCTCCAGCGTGGACAGCGGTCATGGGTGGGCTGCCGTGTGGCAATGTTGGGTACGTATCCGAGACGGCCGGGGCGGACGTGCCGGTCGCCGCCGCACGACGAAGGGAAACGAACGTGGGCAACATGGTCTGGAAGGTGCTCGGCACCGGTTCGGCGATCGTCGCGGGCATCGTGGCGAACAAGGTCATCGGCACGATCTGGCAGAAGGCCGGTCGGGACCTCGACATCGACCCGAACAACCCCGACAGCCCCGTGGTCGACGCCGTCCTCTACGCGGCCGTCGCGGGCGTGGCGGTCGGTCTGGCCCGCACCATGGCCACCCGCAAGGCGGCCCAGTTCTACCAGCGCTCCGCCGGCCACCTGCCGCAGGGGATGGACGACTCGGGCAAGGGCGGGATCGCCCCCAAGTGATGCGCGCCGTCGAGATCAGCGAGCCCGGTGAGGCGGAGGTCCTCAGGCTCACCGAGGTCGAGGCACCGGTCGCGGGGCCCGGACAGGTGGTCGTCGAGACCGCCGCAGCGGGCGTCAACCGCGCCGACATCATGCAGCGCAAGGGCTTCTACCCGCCCCCCGAGGGTGCCTCGCCGCTGCCGGGTCTGGAGGTCTCCGGCACGATCCGTGAGGTCGGCCCGGGGGTCGAGGGGTGGTCCGTGGGCGACGAGGTGTGCGCCCTCGTCGACGGGGGCGGCTACGCCGAGCAGGTCCTCGTCCCTGCCGGACAGCTGCTCCCCGTGCCCCAGGAGGTCGATCTCGTCGAGGCGGCCGGGCTGCCGGAGGTGGTCTGCACCGTCTGGTCGAACGTCTTCATGACCGCGGGCCTGCAGCCCGAGGAGACCCTTCTCGTGCACGGTGGCTCCTCCGGCATCGGCACGATGGCCATCCAGCTCGGCGTGGCCCTCGGGGCGAAGGTGGCCGTGACCGCCGGCTCCTCCGCGAAGCTGGACCGCTGCGCGGACCTCGGCGCGGGGATGCTCATCGACTACACCCAGGAGGACTTCGTCGAGAAGCTCCGCGAGGAGACCGACGGCCACGGGGCCGATGTCATCCTCGACGTGGTCGGCGCCAAGTACCTGCCACGCAACATCGACGCCCTGGCGACCTCGGGGCGCCTCGTCGTCATCGGGCTGCTCGGTGGCCGCAAGGGCGAGCTCGACCTCGGCAAGCTCCTGGCCAAGCGGGCCGCGGTCATCGCCACCTCCCTCCGCTCCCGTCCGGCCGCCGAGAAGGAGACGATCGTCGCCGCCGTCCGCGAGCACGTCTGGCCGCTCATCGAGGACGGCTCGGTCCGTCCCGTCGTCCAGGGCACCCACCCCCTCGCCGAGGCGGCCGAGGCCCACCGCGAGATGGAGGCCAGCGGCCACATCGGCAAGATCCTGCTCACCCCCTGAGGCGCTGAGGCCCCCCTGAGGGGGCGCGCTCAGGCCAGGCGGCCGTCGTCCAGGTGGAGGCGGGCGTCGGCGGTGTCGGCGACCTCCGGGTCGTGCGTGCTCAGCAGCACGACGGCGCCGCGGCGGGCCATGGCGTGGAGCAGGGCGACGACGCGTTCGCGGGTGTCGTGGTCCAGCTCGGAGGTGGGTTCGTCGGCGAGCAGCACGGCCCCGCTGCTGCGTTCCAGATGCTGCTCGGCGAGCGCGAGCCCCCGGGCCACGGCCACCCGCTGACGCTGCCCCCCGGAGAGCTCTTCGGCGAGATGGCTGCCGTGCTCCTCGAGACCCACCGAGGTCAGCACCGCCCGGGCGCGGGAGAGCGCCTCGTCACCGGAGGCTCCCGCCGCGACGAGTGGCACGGCGACGTTGTCCTCCGCGGAGAGGATCGCCGCGAGGGCGCTGCCCTGCGGGATGAGGACGGACCCGACGGCCCGGGCATCCGCCTCGGTGTCGATCGCCCGCTCCCCCACGCTCACCGCGCCGGTGCGCCGACCGTCCGAGAGCAGCCCCCCGACCGCCCAGAGCAGGCTGGTCTTCCCGGCGCCGGAGTGCCCGGTGACGGCGGTGACCTGCCCGGGCCGGGCGGTGCACGAGATCTCCTCGAGGGCCACGACCTCGCCGTAGGTCACCCCGAGCCCGTCGACGACGAGCGGTCCCGCCGGTGCGGTCACCGGGCGCGAAGGGGACGTGCGTCGCGTCATCCTGACTCCTCCTCGGCGCTCAGCTGCCAGCGGCCGTCCTCCCCCTCGTGCACCCGCACCAGGGTGCCGGGCGGGAAGGCCTCCATCGCCGGGGCCGGCAGCGGGAGCGAGCCGTCGGCGGCCACCACGGCGTACTCCTCGCCGCTGCGTCCTTCGCCGCCGACCCGCCCGTCGCGGATGGTGACGGTGCGCGGGAAGGCGGCGGCCACGTCCGGGTCGTGGGTGACGACGATGATCGTCGTGCCGAGCGTGTCGCCGACATGGGCGAGCGCCTCGAGGACCCGATCGCGGGCCTCGTGGTCCAGCTGACTCGTCGGCTCGTCGCCGAGGAGCAGCCCGGGACCGCTCGCCAGGGCGACCGCGAGCGCCGCGAGCTGGAGCTGGCCGGGGGTCAGGTGCCCGAGCGGCTCGTGGGCGACGCCGCCGAGACCGACGAGGTCGAGCACCTCCCCGACGTCGGGCACCGCACGACCGCCGCGCCGGGCCGCCCGCTGGGCGAACTCGACATTTCCGTGGGCGCTCAGCCACGGCAGGTGGTTGCGCACCGCCCCTTGGAGGACGATGCCGACCTCGCCCGCCCGGAAGGTGTCGATCTGCGCCTCGGACATCACCGACAGCTCGTACTCCCCCACGTGGATGCGCCCCGCGCTCGGCTGGAGCAGCCCCCCGAAGAGCGAGAGCAGGGTCGACTTGCCGGCGCCGCTCGGCCCGAGCAGGGCGATGCGCTCCCCCGCGCCGACGCTCAGGTCCACCCCGGAGAGGGCCGCGACGTCGTGCCCCTCGGCGCGGTAGATGTGCACCAGTCCCTGGGTGCGCACGGGCATACCGGTCACGTCGGCTCCCCCTTCGCCGCGGCCAGGCGCACCCGGCCCATGGTCCAGTGCGCGAGCACGCCGGCCAGCACGAGCAGCACCGCTGCGGCCACCGCGGCGGAGAGGAGGACGGCCCACCACACCGGGGACAGGTCGGGCACGGGTACGGCGGCGGGCTCGGTGAAGAGCGGGATCGACGGCATCGCGACCGCCGCCCCCACGACCGCGCAGAGCCCGCCGAGGACCACCCCGACCGCGACGGTCGTCAGGTGCTCGGCGCGCACCGCCCGTGCCGCCTCGCGCCGCCCGACCCCACTGACCCTGAGCGCAGCGATGTCGGCGACCGCGCTGCGCCACCCGGTGACCGCGAGCACGACCAGGACGAGAGCGGCGAGGAGCACCGCGAGCCCGCCGGCGAGCAGGGCCAGCTGGAGCCCCCACCCGGAGGCCGAGTCGTCGAAGGAGTCCTTGGCCTGCGCGGTCGTCCTCACCGACCGGATGCCCAGGCCCTGCTCGTCCACGACCTCGCGCACGCGCTCCAGCGTGGTGGGAGAGGCGTCATCCAGCCACAGCTCGGCGTGCGCCCGCTCGGTGTCGATGACCTGGCTGAGCCGGGCGAGCATGGGCAGGGAGACGAGGACGCCCTGGTCCGTGACCGCAGGCAGCGCCCGCACCCGCTGCACGGGGCGCACCGTGGCCTGGCCTCCGTCGACGGTCACGACCTGGCGGGACCGGCCCCCCTCGCTCGTGACGATCGCCGGCAGCGGACGCGGGACGTCGGCGACGACCGCCGTGACGTCGCCGCCGTCGGCGGCCACGGCCTCCAGGCGCAGGTCCTCCCCCTTCGTGGTCACGGTCACCCCCTCGCCCCCCGCGGCCTCGTCCGGCGCGGCCCAGGTGTCGTCGCCACCGAGTGGCAGCCGCTTCCCGTCGACCCCCAAGTCGCTGATCGTCAGCGTGGCGACGAGCTCGGACCCGGTGCTGCCGGACGAGGAGACCCGCAGCCCGTCGAGGCGGCAGGTGTCCGGGCAGAGCAGGTCGGCGTCGATCCGTGCCGTCCCCCGCTTCTTCGGCCCGAGGGTGCGCAGGTCGCGCGAGAGCTGCTCCCCCGTGGCGGTCGTGACGTCGACCTTGAGCACCGGCGGCTCCTCGACGCCGGTGGACCTGGTGATCTCCCAGGCGACCTCGCCGGTGACCTTCTTGCCCTCGAGGAGCACCGGGTCCTGGTCCGGCAGCTCGAAGTCCGCGAGGTCCAGGCCGGAGACGACGCGGGGGTGGGCCGCGGAGGCGAAGGACCTCGGGTCCACCGCGATCGTGGCATCGGCATCGGAGTCGTTGGGCTGGATGGTCACGACGGGACTGGCGGTGATGCCGGCGCGGTCCAGCTCCTCCGCCGCGTCGGTCAGCTCCCCGGTCGAGGTGGCGCCCACGTCGACGACGGCCGGCGCCCCGGTCTCGAGCTCGGCACGTGCCTCACGGTTGTGGTCCGCGACGACCACGGCGTCGGCGCCGAAGACCGCGACGGCCGTGGCCACCGTCGTCACGACGAGCGCCCGACGGGCCGACGGGCGGCGGGCCAGGCCGTGGGCGGCGAGGACGCCGGAGATCCGGCCGCGGCGCATCGCGCGGGCGGCTCGACGGGTGGCGATGACCGGCAGCAGCCGGGAGGCGAGGAGGCCGACGGCGATCGCGAGCAGGGTGGGCGCGGCCAGCGCGGCCGGCCCGGACAGGGCCCCCGTGGCCAGCCCGATGACCCCGAGCACGGCGAGGACGACGACCACGGTCTCGACCAGGCGCGGCCCCGAGGTGTGGGTCGGGCCGATCTCGCGCAGCAGCGCCGAGACCGGTTCGCGCAGCACGGGGCGGGCCGCGACCGCCACCGCTGCGAGGGAGACGAGCAGCGCGGCGAGCAACCAGACCAGGGTGCTCGACGGGACCTCGTAGGGCACCCCCGGTGGCAGCACGATCATCCGGACCATCGCCGAGAGGGCCATGGCGACGAGCAGCCCCACGGGGACCCCGAGCACGACCGGCACGGACAGCTCGGTGAGCAGCAGCCGGCGGGCACCGGCCCGGGAGCGTCCGCGCAGCCGGGCCAGGGCGACGTCGTGGCGCCGCTGCTCGACCGCGGCCTGGGCGACGAGGAAGAGGACGACGACCGCGAGCAGCGCCAGCTGCAGGGCGATGAAGGGGACGATGATCGAGGTCTGCGCACGCGCCTCGGTCACCTCCTTCTCCAGGGTGCTGGCCGACGTGCTCACCGACAGCTCCGGATGGTCCTCGGCGAGCCGACCCGCCGCGGAGGCCGCCTGCGGGAGGGAGTCGAGGGTGGTGGCGTCGGGGTCGACCGGCAGGTCGACCTGCACCGTCGCGCCCCAGCCGAAGGTCTCGTCGACGGTGAGGAAGTCGTCCATCCCCGGCACGTAGTCCAGGTCCGGCTGGGGCACACCGGACTTGCCGTCGGGCCGGGCCCCGAGCCAGTAGGCGGCGTCCTCCTTCGGCACCCGGTAGGTCCCGACCACCTCGAGGGAGTCCTCACTCGCGTCCGGCTGCCCCGGGGCCGGGTGCTGCGGTGAGCCGCCGAGCTCGGTGCCGAGCCGCCAGTCCCAGGCCCTGACGTCCGCGTCGGAGACGAGGATCTCGTCCGCCGCCGACGGGCACCGCCCGGAGGTGACCCGCACGTGCCGGCAGGCGTCGTCGCGCGAGCGCAGGACGACCGGCGAGGGCTGCTTGTCCGAGCGGGGCTGGACCGCGAGGGCCAGGCTGATCTCCCCGATCGGCTCCTCCGAGATGTCCCGCAGCCCGTCGGGGACCTCCGCGGTGATGCTCTCGGGGGTCGGCTGCTCCCTGCTCTGGGTGCGGACCTGGCTGACGCTCGTCGAGATGTCCGCCGGGTCGGCCTGCTCGACGTGGCTGCGCAGGACCGCCTGGTCGATGCTGCGGGCGAAGATTGGCGCGAAGGCCGCGCACGTGGCCACCAGCGCGGAGACGAGCAGGAGCACGAGCACCTGACCCCGACGGTGCCCCAGGGCAGCCCACATGCGTCGCGCTCCCCCCTTCGCCTCGGTGCGATCGGTGGCCCACCCTAGCCGCTCGGATGGGCCACCATGGGGGTATGGACGAGCCCGAACGGAGCACCCCCGGCCCCGCGGGGCCCACGCAGCCGCCGGCGGAGAGCGGCGAGGGTCCGGAGCGCCCGCGCCCGATGGTCGACCAGCCGGCGAAGGTCATGCGGATCGGGACGATGATCCGCCAGCTGCTCGAGGAGGTGCGCAGCGCACCGCTGGACGATGCCGGGCGCAGCCGCCTCGCGGAGATCCACGAGCGCTCCATCGCCGAGCTCAAGGACGGACTCTCCCCGGAGCTGGTCGCAGAGCTGGACCGGATCGCGCTGCCCTTCGGCGAGGAGGACCCGAGTGACGCGGAGCTGCGGATCGCCCAGGCCCAGCTCGTCGGCTGGCTCGAGGGGCTCTTCCACGGGATCCAGACCGCCCTCGTCGCCCAGCAGGTCAGCGCCCAGTCCCAGCTGCACGAGATGCGCACGCTGCCCCCGCCGAAGCAGGGACCGCCGGACGCCGGGCCCCAGCCGGGCACCGGCCAGTACCTCTGAGGCGCCGGTCGGTGCCTGCGGGCACCGGCCGGCCTCCTCGAGGGGCCGACGCGCCGGGGGTCAGCCCGCCGTCTCGGCGCCCATCGCCCGACCGGCCACCCGGCCGGAGAAGATGCACCCGCCGAGGAAGGTCCCTTCGAGCGCCCGGTAGCCGTGCAGGCCACCACCGCCGAAGCCGGAGGCCTCACCGGCCGCGTAGAGCCCGGGGACCGGCTCGCCGTCGTGGCCGAGGACCCGTGCCGACAGGTCGGTCTCGAAGCCGCCGAGGGTCTTGCGGGAGAGGATGTGCAGCCTGACCCCGACGAGCGGGCCGTACTTCGGGTCCTGGAGACGATGGGTCCTGAAGGCCCGCTTGGAGATCTTGTCGCCGATGTAGCGCTGGGCCACGGCCATCGCCGCGATCTGGGCGTCCTTGGAGTAGGGGTTGTCGGTCTGCGCGTCCCGCTCGTCGAGCTGGCGGCGCACGTGAGCGACGTCGAGGCGGGGCTCCCCCTTCTCGACCAGGCCGTTCATCCGCGCGACGAGCTCCTCGACGGTGTCGGCCATGACGAAGTCGGCCCCCCGGTCGAGGAAGGCCTGCATCGACGGGGTGACCGCGGACAGCGAGCGCTTGCGCAGGACCTGGCCGATGTCCTTGCCGGTGAGGTCGAGGTTCTGCTCGGACCCGGAGAGGGCGAACTCCTTGCCGGCGACCGAGCGGTTGGTGATGAACCAGCTGTGGTCGTGGCCGGTGCGCCGCAGGTGGGCCAGGGTGCCCAGGGTGTCGTAGCCCGGCAGCAGGGGCGCCGGGAGGCGGTCCCCCTTCGCGTCCAGCCACATCGAGCTCGGCCCGGGGAGGATCCGGATGCCGTGCCCGGCCCAGATGGGGCTGTGGTTGCGCACGCCCTCGACGTAGTGCCACATCCGGTCGCGGTTGATGACCCGGCCGCCGGCGGCCTCGGTGATGCCGATCATCCGGCCGTCGACGTGGGCGGGCACGCCGGTGACCATGTGCACCGGTGGGGCGCCGAGCCGCTCCGGCCAGTTCTCGCGGACGAGGTCGTGGTTGGCACCGATGCCGCCGGAGGCGACGAGGACGACCGGCGCCCGCAGCTCGAAGTCCCCGACGGGATCGCGGTTGGTCGCCACCCCGCGCTCGGCGCCGTCCGGCGCCAGACGCACCCCGCGCACCCCCACCACGGCACCGCCCTCGACGAGGAGCTCGTCGACGCGGTGGCGGTGGGCATAGGTGACCAGTCCCCGCTCCCGGGCCTCCTCCACCCGTCGCACGAAGGGGGCGGCCACCCCCGGACCCGTCCCCCACGTGATGTGGAAGCGGGGCACGGAGTTGCCGTGACCGTGCGCGGACCCGTCGCCGCGCTCGGCCCAGCCGACGATGGGGAACCAGCGCATGCCCTGCTCGTGCAGCCACGCGCGCTTCTCGCCGGCGGCGAAGTCGAGGTAGGCCCTGGCCCACTCCCGCGGCCAGTGGTCCTCGGGGCGGTCGAAACCGGCGGTGTTCATCCAGTCGCCGTACGCCAGCTCGGGGGTGTCCTTGATCCCCATCCGTCGCTGCTCGGGCGAGTCGATGAAGAAGAGCCCACCGAAGGACCAGTGCGCCTGGCCGCCGACATTGGCCTCGCTCTCCTGGTCGACGAGGACCACCCGACGGCCGGCATCGGCGAGCTCCGCGGCGGCGACGAGTCCGGCCAGCCCGTGGCCCACGACGAGGGCATCAGCATCCATGACCGGACCCTATCGAGTGTTACTCATCGGTAGCAACGGGGGGCGCCCCACACCACGGCGCGGCGATCTAGGCTGGGTGGATGCGGTGGCTGGGACTGCGCCGGGTGGCACTTGCGACGCTCTTCGCGATCGCCGCCCTCACCGGCGGCCTGACCGTCGCCTCGCTCTGGCCGGTGACCGTCGAGACCCGCTACTACGCCGCGGAGGTCCGCCTCTCCCCCGACTGGTCGCAGCGCACGAGCATCGGGACCGACACCGTCGTCGGCAGCGCCTCCGCGCGCTTCGCCGGGCTGGCGCCGGGGGTGCGGGTGGAGCCGCGGGTCAAGGACGACATCACCGAGCTCGTGGAGTCCGGCGAGCTGACCAGCTCCTCGCTCGCGGTGGGCGACGAGGAGCGGGCCCGGGTGATCCGCGAGGCGGCCACCGGTCTCGGCCTGCGGATGGTCGGCGGCGCGCTGGGCGGGTGCGTCCTGGTCCTTCTCGGCGTCGGCCTGCACCGGCGCGGCCTGCCGACGAAGGGCATGACCGCCGGCGGCGTCGCCGTCACCCTCGCGGTGTGCGCCGGGGCCGGGCTCTCCGCCCACCGCGCCTACGACGCGGACCAGCTGGAGGAGCTGCAGACGACCGGGCTGCTCAAGCTCGCGGTCGCCAACCGCAACATCCTCAGCGGTATCCAGCAGCGCGCCGACCAGGCCACGCCCTACCTGCGCAACCTCCTCGCGCTCTCCTCCGCGCTCCAGCAGGAGTACGCGCCGACGCAGATCCCGACGGAGAGAGCGGTGAGCGTCCTGCTCGTCTCGGACATCCACTCCGCGGACGAGTACGACCTGATGAAGACGATCATCGAGGAGCAGGGCATCGACGTCGTCGTCGACTCCGGGGACCTGATCACCCTCGGAGACGTCGAGGTCGGCTTCAGCCGGCTGCACGACAGCATCGCCGACCTCGGCGTGCCGTACGTCTTCATCCGCGGCAACCACGACGCCAGCTCGCGCGACGACACCCGTCTGCTCGACAAGATGGCCGCGACGAGGGGGGTGCAGCTGCTCGAGCCGCGGCCCGGCGAGTACCAGCAGGTCACCGTCGGCGGGGTGCGGATCGCCGGCTTCAACGACCCGCGGTACTTCAACGACCCGCTGCGCGGCGACGAGGAGAACCAGCACGAGGCGCGTGACTCGTGGCTCCAGGCGTGGGGCGGCCGGCCCGCGCCCCACCTCACGGTCTCGCACGAGCCGGCCGCCCTGGACGACGTGCCCGGACAGCTGCGGGTCAACGGCCACTGGCACGTACCGGCCCTGGAGGACAACCGGATCCAGGTCGGCAGCTTCACCGGCGCCGGCACGCTGCGTCACTTCGTCGAGGACACCGACGGGGAGCTCATCGGCCAGCCGAACTCCTTCGACGTGCTCACCTTCGGGGAGGACTGCCGCGCCCAGACCCTCACCCGCTACCAGTTCCGCTCGATCATCTCGGGCCGGCCGACCTACGACTCGGTCTCGATGGTCAACGCCGCACGCATCGCGGACGACATCGAGGAGGGCCGCACCTGCGGCGGCGACGACCTCGAGGTGACGCCGGTGACCCCGCCGTCGGAGTAGCCGGCGGGGTCGCCGGGCTCAGGAGGGGAAGGCCGGCGGGTGGACCTTGGCCATCTCCTCGAGGACGCGCACGACCTGGCAGGAGTAGCCGAACTCGTTGTCGTACCAGACGTAGAGCACGACCCGATCGCCCGTGGTGATCGTCGCGCGGCCGTCGACGATGCCCGCGTGACGGTTGCCGACGAAGTCGGTCGAGACGACCTCCGGGCTGTCGATGAAGTCGACCTGCTTGTGGATCTCGCCGTAGAGGGAGGTCTTGCGCAGGTAGTCGTTGAGGTCGTCACGGTCGACGCCCTTGTCGAGGGTGAGGTTGAGGATCGCCATCGAGACGTTCGGCGTGGGCACGCGCACGGCGTTGCCGGTGAGCTTGCCGGCCAGCTCCGGGAGGGCCTTGGCGACCGCCTTGGCGGCCCCGGTCTCGGTGAGGACCATGTTCAGGGCGGCCGAGCGGCCCCGCCGCTCACCCTTGTGGAAGTTGTCGATGAGGTTCTGGTCGTTCGTGAAGGCGTGCACGGTCTCGATGTGGCCCCCGACGATGCCGTACTCGTCGTGCACCGCCTTGAGGACCGGGACGATCGCGTTGGTCGTGCAGGAGGCCGCCGAGACGAGCTGGTCGTCGTCGCCGATCATCTCGTCGTTGATGCCGCTGACGATGTTCGGGACCTCGCCCTTGCCGGGGGCGGTGAGCAGGACCCGGGAGACGCCGCGGCTCCTCAGGTGCTGGCCGAGGCCCTCCTCGTCGCGCCAGCGGCCGGTGTTGTCGACGACGATCGCGTCGTCGATGCCGTACTGGGTGTAGTCCACGCTCGCCGGGTCGTCGGAGTAGATGACCTGGATGAGGGTGCCGTTGGCGAGGATCGTGTTCTTCTCCTCGTCGACGGTGATCGTGCCGGCGAATGACCCGTGCACCGAGTCGCGCCGCAGCAGGCTGGCGCGCTTGGACAGGTCGTTCGCGGCGCCCTTGCGCACGACGATCGCGCGCAGGCGCAGGCCGTGGCCGCCACCGGCGTGCTCGATGAGGATCCGGGCGAGCAGGCGGCCGATCCGACCGAAGCCGTAGAGGACGACGTCCGTGGGACGCTCGGCGTCCTCGCCGCCGCGGTCGACGACGTCACCGAGCTCACCGCGGAGGAAGTCCTCCAGGCCGGCGCCGTCACCGCTGTCGAGGTAGCGCCGGTGCAGCCGGGCGATGTCGACGGAGGCCGGCCCGGGGTTGAGACGCGCGAGCGCCTCGAGCATCGGCAGGCTGTCGCACACGGTCAGCTCGCGGTCGACCCGACGGGTGAAGCGGTGGGCCTTGAGGATGTCCGTCGCGGACTGGCCCAGGAGGGTGCGGCCGTGGATCGAGCTGACCACGCCGTTCTCCCGGTAGAGACGGCCCACCAGGGGGATGATCGCCTCGGCCTTGGCCTGCCGGTCGGCCCACTCGGCCAGGTGGTCGTCTGCTGCGGTGCTCTGCTGCTGGGTCGTCATGAGGCCCGAGGATAGCCGCGCCCCGGGCTCTCCAGAGCCTCGGGCCTGCGCCGCGTGGCCTACCTCTCCCGCACGACGTCGTAGAGCGCCTGCCGGGACGGTCCGCCGGTGCAGGTGAGCGTGTGCGCCTCGCTCATCCTGCGCCTGACCAGGAGCGTGTGCGGGCGGCCCGCGAGCTCGACGAGGACGCGGAAACGCCCCTCCCCCAGGTCCTGCGAGCGCACCTCGCCGACATCCTCCAGGCGCGCTCCCGCGACCGACCCGAGGAGGTCGTGGACGGCGACCTGCCCCACCGGTGGCCAGATGCTGCGGCCGCGCCACCGGTCGAGGTCCACCCGCCCGTCGAGGTGCCCGACGACGACGTCGACGACGTTGTCCCCGTCGAGGCGTCCGTACATCGTCCCCTCGGGCAGCAGCGCGACGTTCCCCGCGAAGCGGTCGCCGCCGAGGTGGGTGGTCTCCCAGACCGCGCCGGGCAGCGCGTCGTCGAGCACCGCCGTGACGACCCGCCCGCTGATCGCGCAGCAGACGTCCTTGCGTCCGTGCGTGCACACGAGGAAGAGCGGCTCGGCGCTCGGCTCCGGCAGGTCGTCGAAGCGGCCCGCGAGCTCGACGAGGTCCTCCGGCTCGCGCCACGTGGAGCGTCCGACGAGCCCCCGCCGCACGTCGACGAGGAAGACCGGCAGGTCGGTCTCCCCCTCACGGGCCGCCTCGTCCGGGCGTCCGTGGCGCCGTACGAGCTGGAGGCGGGCGCCGAAGCGGTTCAGCTGTGCGGACAGCTCTCGGGCGACCTCGGTGAGCGGCTCGGCGTCGATCGGCTTGGGCGGCCACGGGCCGGGGTGCCCGACGAGCAGCCAGTAGGGAGCCGGCACGGCGGTACCCACCGGGACGTCGCCGCGGTCGCGGGCCGCGAGCGAGCACCGGAAGCGCCGGCCGGCCGGGGTCGTCACTGCCGCGGCCCCGGGTCCCGGTCGGACGTGGCGGGGACCGCCACCCCCGCGAGCAGCAGTCGTCGGGCCAGCCCGAGGCCCAGGTGCGTGGCGTCCCCTTCGCCCGCTGCGAGCCAGGCGGCGACGTGCGGGGCCTCCCCGTCCTCCAGGGGCAGGCGGCCGGCACGGCTGCGCAGGAAGGTCCCGGTCGGGGTCTCCTCCAGCGTGGCCGCGAGGTGCCCGCGCACCCGGATCGTCCCGGTGGGCTCCATCGCGGCCTGCGACGTCGCGACGGGACCGAGGGGCGCGGCGCGCTGCGTCGACCGGTGGCGGCGGGCGAGCACGCCGGCCGCCTGCGCGGTCTCCACGTCGGCGAGGGCGCCGAGCAGGGCCGCACGCACGATCTCGAGGTCGTCCCCGATCTCCTCCGGGTCCGTGACGTCGACACCGGGACGAAGGGGGCGGCGCAGCTCCTCTTGCGTCGCCAGGGCCTGGCCGGCCAGCTCGAGCAGGCCCTCGGTCAGGTGATGGCGGTGCCACACGTGCACCCCGAGGGTGAGGTGGGTGCTCACGCCGCCGAGCGCCGTCGCGGCGTGCAGCCAGCCTCGGGGGACGTAGAGGCAGTCACCGGGGCGCAGGGTCACCTCGAGGTCGGCCGGCCCCTCGGCCGCCTCCTCGACGGCGGTGGCACGCTGCTGCCAGACCTCGTCGCGAAGGGGGAAGGGGTGGACCGGGTGGTGCAGCCGCCAGGTCTTCTCCCCGGCGGTCTGGAGCACGAAGACGTCGTGCACGTCGTAGTGCGCCGCGAAGCCCTGGTTGCTCGGTGGGGTCACGTAGGCGTTGGCCTGGACCGGGTGACCGAGCTCTGCAGCGAGATCCTGGACGAGGTCGATGACCGGGGGGTGGGTGCGGTGCAGGCCCTGGAGCACGAGGGTGTGCCCGTCGCCGAAGAGGCGCAGCAGGGCGGAGTCGTCGACCTGGTCGCCGACCGACGCGCCGACCCCGCCGCCGAGGGTGAATTCGGACCCGTCGAGGGTCCGACCGCCACGGGCCACGCGCAGGAAGGGGGTGCGCAGGCCCCGGCGGGAGAGCAGGTCGTCGACGTGCTCGGCGGTCAGCACGTCGACGGCGGGGGCGGGCACCCGCTCTGCGGGGACGTACCGGGGCTCGTGGCCCCAGATCCCGGACAGGCCCGCGAGGTCGAGATCGCTCACGCGGGCGAGGCCGGCACCCCGCGGGGCACCGGCCTCGTCTGGTTCGGTCATTCAGGCGCCGCCGTCCGCACCGCCGTCGCCGGCACCGCCGTCCGCGCCACCATCACCGGCGCCACCGTCGCCAGCGCCGCCATCGGCACCACCGTCACCAGCGCCGCCGTCCGCGCCACCATCACCGGCGCCGCCATCGGCACCACCGTCACCAGCGCCGCCGTCCGCGCCACCATCACCGGCGCCGCCATCGGCACCACCGTCACCGGCGCCGCCGTCACCAGCGCCGCCGTCAGCGCCACCATCACCGGCGCCACCGTCACCGGGGCCGGCCACGGGCGGCTCGGTGGGGACGCCGCCGATCGCGCTCTCCTCGGGGACGTCGGGGGCATTCTCCGGGGTCTGCGTCATGACCTCTCCTTGCTGTCGGGCCACGGTCCTCTGCCACCGCGGCGCTGCCTCCTTCCTACCCGCGTGGCGGCAGGAGCGAAACCCCCTTCGTGCCCGGATGTGGCGGCGGCGCCGGCCGCGCCGGTGGTTGAGAACCAAAACGATTGGTGCGCAACGGGTTACTGTCACCACATGACCACTTCAACGGACCGCGACCTCGACATCGTCCTGGTCGGGGCGACGGGCTTCGTCGGCCGTCTCACGGCGGCGCACCTGCGCGACCACGCTCCCGAGGGCGTCCGTATCGCCCTCGCCGCGCGCTCGCGCACCAAGCTGGACCAGGCCGCCGCCGAGCTCGGCGGACGCGCCGCGTCCTGGCCGCGCCTGCTCATCGACGTCGAGGACCCGGCCGCCTGCGCGGACCTGGCCTCACGCAGCGCGGTCGTCGTGACGACCGTCGGCCCGTATGCCGTCTACGGGCGCGAGCTCGTCAAGGCCTGCGCCGTGGCCGGCACCCACTACGCCGACCTCACCGGCGAGATCCTCTTCGCCCGCGACAGCGCGGACGCCTTCCACGAGCTGGCCCAGCGCAGCGGTGCCCGGATCGTGCACTCCTGCGGCTTCGACTCGATCCCGTCGGACCTGGCCGTCTTCGAGACCGCCCGTCGCGCGCGGGAGGAGGACGCCGGGCGGCTCACCGACACCACCCTCTACGTACGGAGGATGAAGGGCGGCCTCTCCGGCGGCACCATCGACTCGATGCGCCAGCAGACCATCGCCGCCCGCAAGTCCGTCGAGGCCAAGCGCTCGATCAACGACCCCTACGGGCTCAGTCCCAACCGCAGCGCCGAGCCGACGCGCGAGGAGCAGGAGGCGATCTCCCCGCGCCCTGCACGCTCGCGCGGGCCGGTCCGGCGCGACGCCGACGGGCACTGGCTCGGGCCCTTCATCATGGCCTCGTACAACACCCGCGTCGTGCGGCGCAGCAATGCCCTGCTCGACCACGCCTACGGGCGGGGCTTCCGCTACTCGGAGGTCTCGGACTACGGCACGGACCGCAAGGCGGCCGTGCGGGCCGCCACGACCACGGCCGGCCTGCTCGGCGTCGCCGGCGGGATGTCCACGGCCCCGACCCGCAAGCTGCTGGACCGCTTCCTGCCCAAGCCGGGTGAGGGCCCGAGTGCCGCTGCGCGCGAGAAGGGGCGCTTCACCATGGAGGTCGTCGCCGCCACCACGACGGGCGCGCGCTACTCGACGACCTTCGCGGCCCAGGCCGACCCCGGCTACAACGGCACGGCCATCATGCTCGGCCAGTCGGCCCTGAGCCTGGCCCTGGACGACCTGACGAGCGAAGGGGGCGTGCTCACCCCGGCCGTGGCCCTGGACGGCGTCCTCGTCGAGCGGCTGCGGGAGCAGGGCTTCACGATCGAGACCACGCGCCTGGAGGACTGAGGGCCTTCGCCTCCGGGTGTCCCCCTCGTGGGAGATACCGCCCTGGTGCCGGCCCTAGGGCAAGACGCACCCAGGTGCACATCCCCCTAAGGAAAGTCCCACCCAGGTGCACATCCCCCTGGGGAAAGACGCACCTCCGGCCCGGGCCGCCGCCGGGGGCAGGGGGTCAGTCGTCGCCCTTCGCCTTGGGGATCGGGGCGGAGCTGTCGTCCACCTCGACGTCGCGGTGCCAGGACTCGGTGCGGTAGCGGGTGCTCCACCCCATGGAGACGTAGATCCCGTCCGCGCCCGTCGGGCTGTCGGCGTCGACCTCCAGGGCGACCCGGTTGCGCCCGCGGCGGGCGGTGTCGGCGATCACCGCGTGCAGCAGGGACTTGGCGACCCCGCGTCCCCGGGCGAGGCGGTGCACGCCGATGTAGTCGATGTAGGTCCCCTCGCGCCCCTGCTCGTCCTCGGGCAGCGCCACGGCGACGACGGCACCACCGGGCACCCACTGCTCGTCCTCGCTGATCTCGGCGATCCACCAGTGGTTCCACCGGTGGCCGGGGTTCTCCCGCAGTCGGGCGAGGAACTCCGGGAAGGACTCCCGGTAGGAGTTGAAGTGGTCGACGAAGGACTCCTCGATCATCCGGTGCACCGTCTGCAGGTCCGCGGCGATCGGGGTGCCGTCGTCGCGCCGGGCGACCTGCCGCACGCGCACCCCTTCACGGGTCTCGAGCAGGTCCTCGTCACCGGGCCCGATGTCCCGCACCATCTGGAGCCACGTGCGGGCCAGGTGGTAGCCGGCCTGGGTGAGCATCGCGCGCAGACGGTCGTCGAGCTCGTGCACCGAGACGTCGAGACGCGTGCCGCCGAGCCCCCGGCCGCGGGAGATGCGCAGCGCGACCGCCTCGGCCCACCCGAGGGCGGAGGAGGCGAGCACCTCCTCGGTGTGGGCGGGCAGCTCCGGGTCCGAGGCGATGTCGACATTCGTCCGGCCGGCCGCCCGGTCGTGGACACGCGCCCACATCTTGATCCGTCCGTCCGGGTCGATGATGACGATCTGACGGCGGGTCCAGGAGCCCTCGCCGACCGCCTCGCCCGCGATCGTGTCCGGGTTCGTCGCACCGGACCCGGTGATCGCCCGCTTCTCCGCGGAGACCAGCGCCACGAGCTCGTCGACGTCCGCCTCGGCGGGCACCCGCGAGGACCAGCCCTCCGGCAGGTCCTCGGGGACGAGCGGGAAGATGCCTTCCTCGGCGCCGGAGCTCACGGAACCAGCCGCCGCGAGCGCTCTCGGTACTCGGGCGAGCGTCTGGCGGTGTTCGCCTCCCGGGCGCGGCGGGCGTTCTCGCCGAAGAGCAGCGGCAGCTGCTCCAGGCGCTCGCGGGCGAAGGTGTGCCGCGGCCCCCGGCGCCAGGTGCCGTCGAAGAGCCGCTTGGCGGCGGCGACGGCGTCCGGCGAGCGCTGGGCGATCTCCTGCGAGAGCACCCCGGCCGCCGTGAGCGGGTCCTCGGCGACCTCGGTGACCAGGCCCAGGCGCGCGGCCTCGGTCCCGGACACCTTCGCGGCGGTCATCGTCAGCTTCTTCGCGACGTCGATGCCGACGAGCTCGGAGAGGGCGTGCACGCCGCTCATGTCGGGGATGATCCCCCACCGGCCCTCGAGCACCGACCACGTCGAGTCGGGGTGGGCGATGCGGATGTCCGCGGCCAGGGCGATCTGCAGCCCACCGCCGAGGCAGTGGCCGTCCACGGCGGCGATCACCGGGACCGGCAGGCGGCGCAGCCCCCAGCAGGCCTCCTGGAAGGTGTTCGTCCCTCGCCAGGGTCGCGGCACGAAGCGGCTCGCGATGCGCTTCGGGTCCTTCATGGCGGTGCCGAAGTCGAGGCCGGCGCAGAAGGAGTCACCCTCGC
The DNA here is from genome assembly GCA_964430615.1 of uncultured Janibacter sp. Taxonomy (GTDB): domain Bacteria; phylum Actinomycetota; class Actinomycetes; order Actinomycetales; family Dermatophilaceae; genus Janibacter. The sequence goes on from CAYSGN010000028.1 coordinate 21,622, forward strand.
CCGAGACGATCACGCTGCGCAGGCTGCGCTCCGAGCGCAGGTCGCGAGCGGTGCTCACGAGGTCGTCGAGCATCTCGAGGGTGAGTGCGTTGAGCTTCTCCGGGCGGGCCAGCCGCACGTGGGCGACTCCGCCCTCGATGGTGGTCGTGACGTTGCGGGACATGCCGTCCACCCTATTGCGGCGACCCGGGGCCGCGGGGAGGACGGTCGCACGACGAAGGGTGGGACCACTCTCCCCTGGTCCCACCCTTCGCGGGTGCGCGGCCCCCTGCAAACCGCGGACCCTCATCGGCTTATCCCCCTGATATCTGCCGACACCCACAAAACTATGGGGTCGGGCCCGGGCGGACGATGGGGAGAATTACCCATCTGTGGCGAGGGTCACCTCACCGGCGACGACGGGGAGGCCGCCGCCTCTCCCGGGTGGCCCCCTTCGCCCGCTCCGCGGGGGCCGTCACCCCTCGAGCACGGCCTTGAGGCGCCGGAGGGTCACGCCCATCCCCGCCTCCATCTCCCGGTCGAAGCTCTCGGTGCCGCCGAGCACGGTGCGCTGGAGGAACTGGGAGACCTCGCTCGTGCCCTGCGGCGTCTCCCTGCGGTGGACCACACGGGTCCCGCCCGGGGTCGGGGTGAGCTCGAAGGACCAGATCGCGCCGTTGTCCTTGATGCGGAAGGCGAAGTCCCGGTGCGGCTCGAAGCGCACGACCTTCGAACGGGTCGGCCACACGAGCGGACCGCGCCGGTTGACGTTGACCGCCCGGGTCCCGAGGCCGACCGGCCGAGTGCCGCGGATGTGGGTGCGCACGACCTGGTCGCTCAGGCCGCCGAGGGCGCGCAGGTCGGTCACGACCGCCCAGACCGCCTCCGGCGAGGCGGCGATCTGGGTCTCGGTCTCGAGCAGCGGGGCGTTGGCAGTGGTGGTCGTCATGCCGGTGAGCCTAGGCCCGGGCGTCGGCCACGGCCTCCCCGGCGGGTCCCTCCTCGTCGAGCTCCGCCTCGTGCTCGGCGAGCGCGGTGCCCTCGACGTCGAGGTTCGGCAGCAGCCGGTCCAGCCAGGCCGGCATCCACCAGGCGGACTCCCCGAGCAGGTGCATCAGCGCCGGGGTGAGGGTCATCCGGATGACGAGGGCGTCGACGGCGACGCCGACGGCGAGGCCGAAGCCGATCGGACGGATCATCGTCAGGTCCGCGAAGATGAACCCGGCGAAGACCGAGGCCATGATCAGGGCCGCGGCGAGGACGACCTTCGCCCCGTGGGTGAAGCCGGTGCGTACCGCGGCCCGGGCGGGCGCGCCGTGGGCGTGGGCCTCGCGCATCCCCGAGACGAGGAACATCTGGTAGTCCATCGCCAGCCCGAAGAGGACGCCGATGAGCATGATCGGCATGAAGCTGAGCACCGGGCCCGGTGTGTCGACACCGAACAGCCCACCGAGCCAGCCCCACTGGTAGACCGCGACGGTCGCACCGAAGGAGGCCGCCACCGACAGCAGGAAGCCGAAGGTCGCGACGATCGGCACGAGCACGCTGCGGAAGACGATCGTCAGCAGGACGAGCGAGAGCCCGATGACGATGGCCAGGTAGGTCGGGAGGGTCTTGCTCAACTCCTGGGAGACCTCGATGTTGGCGATCGTCTGACCGGTGAGCCCGATCTCGGAGTTCGTCTCGTTGCCGATCGCGAGCTTCGAGGCGCTCAGCGAGTGCACCGCCTCGACCGTCTCCTCGTCGGCCGGCCCGCTCTCCGGGACGACCTGGAAGGCCAGGGTCCCGCGGTCCTCGCTGACCCCGAACGGGATGACGGCGTGGATCCCCTCGACCGAGTGCAGGCGGGTGGCGATGTCCGCCTGCTGGCGCAGGGTCTCGTCGGCGTTCGCGCCGGGGTCGTCGAGCTCGGCGACGGCGATGATCGGGCCGTTGCCGCCGGCGCCGAAGTGCTCGGCCACCTGCTCGTAGGTCCGGTGCGCGGTGGACGCGGCCGGTTCGCTGGAGCCGTCGGGCAGCCCGAGGCGAAGGGAGAGTGCCGGCACCGCGACGATGGCGCAGAAGAGCACGCAGACGAGCACGACCGCGGCGGGTCGCCGGGTGATGGCCCGGGCGTAGCCGCCACCGTGCTCCTCGCCGTCCTCGTCGAGCTCGGCGCCCTCGTCGGCCACGCCCGGCTCGCTGAAGCCGGCGCGTCGCCAGGCCCTCGTGGTGAGGACCCGGGTCCCGATGAGGTGGAGCACCGCAGGGGTCAGGGTCAGGGCCACGAGGACCGCGACGAGCACCGTACCCGCGGCGACCAGACCCATCTGGGCCAGCAGCGGGACGGGGGCCACGACGAGCGCGACGAGCGAGATCGAGACGGTGATGCCGGCGACGACGACCGCGCTGCCCGCGGTCCCGACCGCGAGTGCGATCGACTCGGTCATCGGCCGGCCGCCCAGCAGCTCGTTGCGGTGCCGGTTGACGATGAAGAGGGCGTAGTCGATGCCGACCGCCAGGCCGAGCATGAGCGCCAGGGCCGGGGTCATCGAGTGCATGTCGAAGAAGTGGGTGGCGGCCATCGCGCCTCCGAGGCCCACGCCGACACCGAGCAGCGCCCCGCCGATCGGCAGACCCGCGGCGACGACGGTGCCGAGCGCGATGAGCAGCACGATCGCGGCGATGATCAGACCGATGACCTCGCCGGGCCCGACGAGGGTGTTCTCCTGGGTGATCTCGACGCTGTACTCGGCCGAGACGCCGGCCTCCTCGAGCTGCTCGCCGATCTGCGGGATCTGCTCCTTGACCTCGGGGTCGACCGACTGGACGTCGCGGTCGAACTGGATCTGGGTCAGCGCGTAGCCGTCGTCGGTGACGAACTCGGTGTCGGCGGTCGCCGCCTGGACCGCGCGTCCGGCCTTGTACTGACGGCGGCCGTCGGCCAGCTCGTCCTCACCCTTGTCGTACTTCTTCTTGGCCTTCTTCAGGTCCTTCTTGCCGTCCCGGACCTGGTCGCGGATGTCCGCGAGCATCGGGTTGTCGGGGTCCTTCTCCTCGAGCAGCCGGATCCACGACTTGCCGTAGTCGACCTGTCCCTGCCCCTCGGAGATCTTCACCCACGCGTCGTCGAGCTTCTTCTCGTTCTTGTCGATCTCGTCGGACGCCTCGTCGAGCTGCTCGTCGGTGTCCTCGAGCTGCTGCTGGTTCTCGAAGGGGTCGATGACCCCCTTGACCTCGTCGACGTCCTCCCACTCGGCGAAGACCTTCCGGATCTCCTTGCGCTGCTGGGGGGTGAACTTCCCCTCGTCGCTGTGCAGCACGACCGTGCCGAAGCCGCCCGCGGCCTCGGGGACCTCGTCGCCGAGCTGGTCGAGGACCTTCTCGAACTCGCTGCCCGGGATCTTGATCTCGTTGGTCAGCGGGCGGCCGAAGGTGGCGGCGCCGGCGCCGACGCCGATGAGCACGACGAGCCACAGCGCCACCACGCTCTTGGCGTGGGTGGCGCACCAGCGTCCGAGTCGGTGCAGGAAGAGGGCCATGCGGATGCCTTCCGGGTGGTGGTCTCTGTTCGAGGCTATGGGGGACGTATGTTCTACTTTCGTAGAACATACGTCTACAAATGTAGAGCCTTTGAGGCGAGCCGGTCAACCGGGAGAAGATTGGCCCCGTGCCTCCCCCTTCGCCTCCCGGCCCTCGGCTGGCCGCAGCCATCAGTGCCCTCGTGCTCGGCGGGGTCGGGATCGGCACGACCGAGTTCGTCACCATGGGTCTGCTCCCCGAGATCGCCCAGGGGATCGATGTGAGCATCCCCGAGGCCGGCCACACGATCTCCGCGTACGCACTCGGCGTCGTCGTCGGTGCGCCGACGATCGCAGTCCTCGGCTCACGCCTGCCCCGCCGCGGGCTGCTCGTCGCGCTCATGGCCCTCTTCGCCGTGGCCAACGGCGCGAGCGCCCTCGCGGACGGCTACCTCACGCTCATGGCCGCGCGCTTCGTCGCCGGCATCCCGCACGGCGCCTACTTCGGCATCGCCTCGATCGTCGCCTTCGACATGGCCGTGCCCGGCCGGGGTGGCCGCGCGGTCAGCCGGATCATGCTCGGGATCCCCATCGCCAACGTCATCGGCGTCCCCGTGGCGACGTGGATCGGCCAGCTCGCGGGGTGGCGCGCCGCCTACTGGCTCGTCGCCGTGATCGGGCTGCTCACGGTGGCCCTCGTCCACCTCGCCGTCCCCCACCAGCCGGCGGACACCTCGGCGAGCGTGCGGCACGAGCTGTCCGCCTTCGGGGACCTCCAGGTGTGGCTCACCCTGCTCGTCGGCGCCATCGGCTTCGGCGGGGTCTTCGCGATGTACTCCTACATCTCCCCGATCCTGCGCAACCAGACCGGGCTGCCCGCCGACGCGGTGCCCGTCTACCTCTTCATCTACGGGGTCGGCGGCCTCCTCGGGACGGCCCTGGCCGGCCGGCTCGTGGACCGCTCGGTGCTGCGCACGCTCTTCGGCTCGACGATCGCGACCGGCGCGGCCCTCGCCGGCTTCGGCTGGCTCGCCGACTGGCCGGTCCCCGCCGGGATCATGCTCCTGCTCGTCTGCGTCGCGGTCTCCGCCTTCGTCCTCGCCCTCCAGCTGCGCCTCATGGAGGTCGCCGGCCCGGCACGCACCCTCGGCGCGGCCGGCAACCACGCCGCCCTCAACATGGCCAACGCCCTCGGCGCCTGGCTCGGCGGCCTCGTCCTCGCCGCCGGGTGGGGCTGGCGCGCCCCGTCCTTCGTCGGGGCCGGCCTCGCCGTGGCCGGCTTCGTGATCCTGCTCCTCTCCCTTCGCACCCACCGCATGCACACGACCCTGGACTGAGCACAATCGTGCCCATGCACCCCGACATCCGTCCCGCCGCCCCCGCCGACGTCCCCGACCTGCTGCGCCTCATCCGCGAGCTCGCGGTCTACGAGCGGGAGCCGGATGCGGTGCAGGCCGACGAGGCGGACCTCTCCGCCGTCCTCTTCCCCACCGAGGGGACCCCGACCGCCTTCTGCCACGTCGCCGAGGCGGGCGAAGGGGAGCAGCGTCGGGTCGTCGGGATGGCCCTGTGGTACCTGACCTTCTCCACGTGGACCGGGCGCAACGGGATGCACCTGGAGGACCTCTTCGTCGAGCCGGGGCACCGCGGCACAGGGCTGGGCAAGGCGCTGCTGGCCACCCTCGCCGCGGTGTGCGCCGAGCGCGGCTACCCCCGGCTGGAGTGGACGGTGCTGACGTGGAACCAGCCGTCCATCGACTTCTACGAGTCGCTCGGCTCCCGGCCGCAGGACCAGTGGATGACCTACCGGCTCACCGACCCGGCCCTGACGGAGGTCGCGGCGCGGTCCTGACACCGGGGGCGGCCCACCGAGGTGCCATCATGGGCGGACCGCTACCGCAGCAAGGAGGCACTCCGGTGATCCAGTACGTCCACATGTTCAGCGAGGGCGATCGCGACCAGAAGGACCTGCTCGGAGGCAAGGGGGCCAACCTTGCCGAGATGGTCAAGCTCGGGCTGCCCGTGCCACCGGGCTTCACCATCACCACCGAGGCCTGCCGGGCCTACCTCACGGAGGGTCAGGTCCCGCCGGAGGTGCGCGTCGAGGTCACCCAGCGGCTGCGGGACGTCGAGGACATCATCGGCCGCCACCTCGGTGACCCGGACGAGCCGCTGCTGCTGTCGGTGCGCTCCGGCGCGAAGTTCTCCATGCCCGGGATGATGGAGACCGTCCTCAACGTCGGCCTCAACGACGAGAGCGTCGAGTCCCTGGCGCGTTTCGCCAGCGACGAGCGCTTCGCGTGGGACTCCTACCGGCGGCTGATCCAGATGTTCGGCAAGACCGTGCTCGACATCGACGGCGAGCGCTTCTCGAAGATCCTCGACGCGCGCGAGGAGGCCGTCGGCGCGCAGACGGAGGTCGGGCTCGGCGCGGAGGACCTCAAGCAGGTCGTCGCCGAGTTCAAGCAGGTCGTGCTCGAGGAGACCGGCTCGCCCTTCCCGCAGACGCCCCGCCGCCAGCTGGACATGGCGATCGAGGCGGTCTTCCGGTCCTGGAACACCGAGCGGGCCCGGCTCTACCGGCGCCGGGAGCGCATCCCGGACGACCTCGGCACGGCGGTCAACGTGCAGGCGATGGTCTTCGGCAACCTCGGCGAGACCTCCGGCACCGGGGTGTGCTTCACCCGCGACCCCTCCTCCGGGCACTCGGGCGTCTACGGCGACTACCTGCCGAACGCCCAGGGCGAGGACGTCGTCGCCGGCATCCGCAACACCCTCGCGCTCGCCGACCTCGAGGAGCGTGACGCGCAGGTCTACCGCGAGCTGCGCACCGCGATGCGCCGCCTGGAGACCCACTACCGGGACCTGTGCGACATCGAGTTCACCGTCGAGCGCGGGCGGCTGTGGATGCTGCAGACACGGGTCGGCAAGCGGACCGCGGGAGCCGCCTTCCGCATCGCCACCCAGCTCGTCGACGAGGACCTCATCACGATGGACGAGGCCCTCGAGCGGGTCAACGGCGAGCACCTGAACCAGCTGCTCTTCCCGCAGTTCGACAAGGACGCGGACCGTTCGCTCGTCGCCGTGGGCATGGGCGCCTCGCCGGGCGCGGCCGTCGGCGAGGTCGCCTTCGACAACGCCAGCGCGGAGGCCCGGCAGGCCTCGGGCGCCTCGGTCATCCTCGTGCGGCGGGAGACCTCCCCGGAGGACCTGCCGGGCATGATCGCCGCGGCCGGAGTGCTCACCGCACGCGGTGGCAAGACCTCGCACGCGGCGGTCGTCGCCCGCGGCATGGGCAAGTGCGCGGTCGTCGGCGCGGAGGACCTCGTCGTCGACCAGGGCGCCAAGGAGATCCGCGTCGGCGAGCACGTCGTGCGCGAAGGGGACACCCTGGCCATCGACGGCAAGACCGGCGAGGTCTTCCTCGGGGACGTCCAGGTCATCGACTCCCCCGTCATGACCTACATCTCGGAGGGCCTCGAGGCCGGCGAGGCGGCGGCCGAGGACGAGGAGACCAAGGAGCTGGTCCAGGCGGTCCACCGGCTGCTCACCCACGCCGACTCGCGGCGCCGCCTGCGGGTGCGCGCCAACGCGGACAACGGCCCGGACGCCCAGCGCGCCCGCGACCGGGGGGCCGAGGGCATCGGGCTGTGCCGCACCGAGCACCAGTTCCTCGGTGACCGGCGTCAGCAGATCGAGCGGGTCGTGCTGGCCCACACGGACCAGGAGCGCGAGGCGGCGCTCGAAGCGCTGCTCCCCGCGCAGACCGAGGACTTCGTCTCGCTGCTCACGGCGATGGACGGGCTGCCGACGACCATCCGGCTCATCGACCCGCCGCTGCACGAGTTCCTCCCCGACCTCACCGACCTCACCGTCGAGGTGGCCCTCGCGGAGGAGCGCGGGCAGAGCGGCCCGGAGGTCGAGCGGGCCCGCGAGCTGCGCGACGCCGTGCGCTCGATGCACGAGGCGAACCCGATGCTCGGCCTGCGCGGGGTGCGCCTCGGGCTGAAGATCCCCGAGCTCTTCGAGCTGCAGATCCGGGCGATCGCCGAGGCCGTGGTCCGGCTGCGCACCGAGGGCAAGGACCCCCAGCCGGAGATCATGGTCCCGCTCATCGGGTCCAACCGGGAGCTGGTCCTCGTCCGGGACCAGGCCGAGGCGATCATCGCCGAGGTCGCGGAGGCGAACAACCAGGCGATCGACCTGCCGATCGGCTGCATGATCGAGCTGCCGCGGGCGGCGCTGACGGCCAACCGGATCGCGCAGACCGCCGACTTCTTCTCCTTCGGCACCAACGACCTGACGCAGACGACGTGGGGCTTCTCCCGGGACGACGTGGAGACCGCGTTCTTCCCGCGGTACCTGGAGAACGGCGTGCTCACCATCTCCCCCTTCGAGACCCTCGACGCGCTCGGCGTCGGCGAGCTCGTGCGCATCGGCGTCGAGAAGGGCCGGGACACCCGCGCCGACCTCAAGACCGGCATCTGCGGCGAGCACGGCGGCGACCCGGAGTCGATCCACTTCTTCCACCGGGCCGGGCTGGACTACGTCAGCTGCTCCCCCTTCCGGGTGCCGGTCGCCCGCCTGGAGGCCGGCCGCGCCACCGTCCTCGCCGAGGCCGACGCGACGAGCTGACCCCATCGTCCCCTGGGCCCACATTCCCCTAGG
>CAYSGN010000029.1:0-12372 GCA_964430615.1 uncultured Janibacter sp.
AGGGGGTGACGGGCTGGGTCGGTCCGTCACCGGCATCGCATCGTGCGGTGGCGCTGCAGGTCGAGCTCGAGCCGACGCGTCAGACCCCAGAAGTTGCTCCTCACGAACGGCGACAACCCCACCCCCGCGGCGGTTATTCCCGCGGGGGTGGGGTACGGGGTGGAACTCCCTGAGGGGGATGTGCGCGACTCAGGCGTTGGCGACCAGGCCCAGGCTCGAGGGGAAGGCCAGCAGGTCGTGGCGGGGCAGGACGCGCACCGACCAGCCGAACTGGCCCGGCTTCTCGATCGGCACGCTCCCGGCGTACTTGGCCTTGCCGTCCGGGTAGGAGTCGACGAGCTCCAGGGAGGTCACGTCCCAGTCGACGAGCTGGTCCGTGCCCAGCTCGACGCGGCCGGCGACGACCTGCACGTCGACCTCCTCCGGGGCGAGCCCGTCGAGGGCCACGTAGGCGTCGACGTCGAGGCACTCCCCGACGATCGGCGAGTCCGAGATGCCGGACCCCTCGACGTGGTCGACGCGCACCGACGGCCAGCCGGCGCGGGCCCGGGCCTTGTAGTCCGCGAGCGCCCGCGCACCGGCGAAGCCGTCCTCCCCCGCACGCGCGTTGCCGTGCGCCGCCGGGGCGTAGAGCTGCTCCACGTAGTCGCGGACCATCCGCGTGGCGAGCACCTTCGGGCCGAGGGTGAGCACCGTGTGGCGCAGCATCGAGAGCCACTGCTGCGGCAGCCCGTCCTCGTCGACGTCGTAGAAGCGCGGCGCGACCTGCTGCTCGATGAGGTCGTAGAGTGCCGCGGCCTCGATGTCGTCGCGCCGGTCCTCGTCCTCGATGCCGTCGGCGGTGGGGATCGCCCAGCCGTTCTCGCCGTCGTACCACTCGTCCCACCAGCCGTCGAGGATCGAGAGGTTGAGACCGCCGTTGAGCGCGGCCTTCATGCCCGACGTGCCGCACGCCTCGAGGGGGCGCAGCGGGTTGTTCAGCCACACGTCGCAGCCCGGGTAGAGCGTGCGGGCCATGGCGATGTCGTAGTTGGGCAGGAAGACGATCCGGTGGCGCACGTCGTGCTGGTCGGCGAAGCGCACCATCTCCTGGATCAGCAGCTTGCCGGTCTCGTCCGCGGGGTGGGACTTGCCCGCGATGACGAGCTGGATCGGCCGCTCCGGGTGCAGCAGCAGGGACTTCAGCCGCTCCGGGTCGCGCAGCATGAGGGTGAGCCGCTTGTACGTCGGCACCCGTCGCGCGAAGCCGATGGTCAGGACGTCCGGGTCGAGCACCGAGTCGGTCCAGCCCAGCTCGGCGTCGGTGGCCCCACGCTTGGACCAGCTGGAGCGCAGACGGGTGCGGACGTTCTCCACGAGCTGGGCGCGCATCGCCCCCTTCGCCGACCAGATGGCCTCGCCGGGCACGTCCGGGATGCCCTCCCACCGCTCGCTGCCGCGCACGTCGGAGCCACCGAGGTACTCGGCCGCGATCTCGTAGACCCGGTCGTCCACCCACGTCGGGGCGTGCACGCCGTTGGTGATGGAGGTGATCGGGATCTCCTCCTCGTCGAAGCCCGGCCACAGCCCCTCGAACATCTCCCGGGAGACGTGGCCGTGCAGCTCGGAGACACCGTTGGCCCGGGCGGCCAGGCGCAGGCCCATGACGGCCATGTTGAAGACGCTCGGGTCGCCGCCCTCGTAGGTCTCGGCGCCGAGCGCGAGCAGCTCCTCGACGGGGACCCCGGGCAGCTGCTGCTGACCACCGAAGTAGCGCTCGATGAGCTCGGCGTCGAAGCGGTCGATGCCCGCCGGCACGGGGGTGTGCGTGGTGAAGACGGTGCCCGCGCGGGCCGCCTCCTGGGCCTCGGCGAAGGTCATCCCCTCCGCCTGGGTGAACTCGCTGATCCGCTCGATGCCGAGGAAGCCGGCGTGCCCCTCGTTGGTGTGGAAGACCTCCGGCTCCGGTGCGCCGGTGAGACGCGACCACAGGCGAAGGGCGCGGACGCCGCCGATGCCGAGCAGCATCTCCTGCTGGAGGCGCTGCTCGCTGCCACCGCCGTAGAGGCTCTCGGTGACCGAGCGCATCACGTCGTCGTTGCCGGGGACGTCGGAGTCGAGCAGCAGCAGCGGCACCCGGCCGACCTGGGCGCGCCAGACGTGCGCGCGCAGCACCTGCCCGTCGGGCAGGTCGACGCTGACGACGCACGGGCTCTCGTCGTCCTCGCGCAGCAGGTGCAGCGGCAGGCCCTGCGGGTCGAGGACGGGGTAGGTCTCCTGCTGCCAGCCCGAGGCGTCCAGGCTCTGCTTGAAGTAGCCGGTCTTGTAGAAGAGACCGACGCCGACGATCGGCACACCCATGTCGGAGGCCGCCTTGAGGTGGTCGCCGGCGAGGATCCCCAGCCCGCCGGAGTACTGCGGCAGCACCTCGGTGATGCCGTACTCGGGGCTGAAGTAGGCGATCGCCCGGGGCAGCTCCTGCCCCTCGGAGGCACGCTGGTACCAGCGCGGGGCGGTGAGGTAGCCGTCGAGGTCGGCCTTGGCCGCCGCCACCGCGGAGACGAGCTCCTCGTCGCGGGCCAGCTCCTCGAGATCACCGGCGGACATCGCCGAGAGCAGGCGCACCGGGTCGCGGCGCACCTCCTCCCACCGCTGCGGGTCGATCCGGGCGAAGAGCTCGCGGGTGGGCGTGTGCCAGCTCCACCGCAGGTTCATGGAGAGCTCGCCGAGGGCGCTGAGCGGTTCGGGCAGAGCGGTGCGGACGCTGAAACGTCGGATGGCCTTCACACCCCACATCTTGGGGGGTCGGAGGGGGCCTTGCCAAGTTCTTGCAAAAGTTTCAGCCGACTTTCATCCCGTGGCGTGCCCTGCCCACGGATCGCGCCGACCGGTACGTTGCAGGGTGTGAGCACCGACACCAGCCCCGCCTCCCCCGCCCCGCCCCGGACGGTCCGGGTGCCGGTCTCCGCGCCGCCCCAGGTGCCGCTCGGCCGCATCCCCGTCCAGGACGTGCGCCCGTGCGTCGACCACGGCGCCCGTCCGGCCAAGTCCGTCGTCGAGGAGCCCTTCACGGTCACGGCGACGGTCTTCCGCGAGGGGCACGACGCGGTGAACGCCACGGTCGTGCTCACCGACCCCGACGGCGGCGAGCACCACGTGCCGATGACCTGCACCAACCCCGGCCTGACGCACTGGGAGGCCGAGGTCACCGCCGACCGCGAAGGGTGGTGGAGCTACCGCGTCGAGGGCTGGTCGGACCCGTGGGCGACGTGGGTGCACGACGCGACGCTGAAGATCCGCGCCGACGTCGACTCCCAGCTCATGCTCGACGAGGGCCTCGTCGTGCTCCGCCGGGCGCTGGCCGACCCGACCCGGGGCGACGATGGGCAGGCCGCCCTTCGCTCCGCCGTCGACATCCTCGAGGACCGGGAGGGGCACCACCCCACCGCCGCGCTGCACCTGGTGACCAGCGGCGCAGCCGCGCAGGAGATGCTCGCCCACCCGCTGCGCGAGCTGGTCACCCCCGGGCAGGACCTGCCGCTGCTCGTGGAGCGCGAGCGGGCCCTGTACGGCTCGTGGTACGAGATCTTCCCGCGCAGCGAGGGCGCGCGCTTCGACGAGGCGACCGGTCGCTGGGTCTCCGGGACGCTGCGCACCGCCGCCCGGCGGCTGCCCGCGATCGCCGACATGGGCTTCGACGTCGTCTACCTCACCCCCGTCCACCCCATCGGCACGAGCGCCCGCAAGGGCCCGAACAACACCCTCGAGGCCGGCCCGGACGATCCCGGCTCCCCCTATGCCATCGGCTCCCCCGACGGCGGCCACGACGCGATCCACCCCGACCTCGGGACCTTCGCGGACTTCGACGCCCTCGTCGGCGAGGCCGAGCGCCTCGGCCTGGAGGTCGCCCTCGACCTGGCCCTGCAGTGCTCGCCGGACCACCCGTGGGTCACCGAGCACCCCGAGTGGTTCTCGCTGCGCGCCGACGGGAGCATCGCCTACGCGGAGAACCCCCCGAAGAAGTACCAGGACATCTACCCGCTGAACTTCGACCGCGACCCGGAGGGCATCTACCGCGAGGTGCGCCGGGTCGTGCAGGTGTGGATCGACCACGGGGTGCGGATCTTCCGGGTCGACAACCCGCACACGAAGCCGGTCGAGTTCTGGCAGTGGCTCATCGCCGACGTCGCCGCGACCCACCCGGAGGTCATCTGGCTCGCGGAGGCCTTCACGAAGCCGGCGATGATGCACACCCTCGCCAAGGTCGGCTTCCAGCAGAGCTACACCTACTTCGCCTGGCGCAACACGGTGCCCGAGCTCGTCGAGTACGGCACGGAGGTGGCCGGCGACGCGGCGGCCTACATGCGCCCGAGCTTCTGGCCGACGACCCACGACATCCTCACCCCGTACATGCAGTTCGGCGGCCCGGCCGCGTGGAAGGTCCGCGCCGCCCTCGCCGCGACGATGTCGCCGACCTGGGGGATCTACGCCGGCTACGAGCTCATGGAGCACGTCGCCCGGCCCGGCTCCGAGGAGCAGATCGACAACGAGAAGTACGAGTTCAAGGACCGCCGGTGGGACGAGGTCGCCGCCTCCGGGGACTCGCTCGCCGGGTGGCTGACGATGCTCAACCGGATCCGCCGCGACCACCGCGCGCTGCAGCTGCTGCGCAACCTGACCTTCCACCACGTCGACGACGAGAACCTGCTCGCCTTCAGCAAGTCCGCCCGCCTGCCCGACGGCGAGGAGGACCTCCTCGTCGTCGTCGCCAACCTCGACCCGCACAGCACCCGCGAGTCCACGCTGCGTCTGGACATGGCCGCGTTGGGCATGGCGTGGGACGAGCGCTTCGCGGTGCGGGACCTCGTCACCGGCGACGAGTGGGAGTGGGGCGAGGCCAACTACGTGCGCCTCGGGGTCGACACCGAGCCGGTGCACGTCGTCTCCGTGACCCGGGCCGGGTGAGGCCGTGGCCACCGTCTACGACGCCCACCTGACGCCGACGAAGGACGAGCTCGTCACGGCGTGGATCGCCGACCAGCGCTGGTACACCGGCCGCGGGCGGCCACGGCTGCGTCGCCTGGACTCCTGGCGCCTCGACGACCCGGACGGCGAGGTCGGGATCGAGACCATCCACTACGTCGACGAAGGGAGCCCCGAGCCCGTCGTCTACCAGGTCCCCCTGACCTACCGTGGCGCCCCGCTGGAGGGTGGCGCCGACGGCCTCGTCGGCGAGATGGAGCACTCCGTGCTCGGCCACCGATGGGTCTACGACGGGCCGCACGACCCCGTCTACGTCGACCGGCTGCTCGCGCTGCTGCGCGGGCGTGCGGAGGCGCAGCACGGCTCGCGCTCCGACACCCCCGAGCCGGGGGTCGTCGGCGAGCCGCACCGGGCGTGGCCGCACGACCCGCGGGTGGCCCGGTCGAGGGTGCTCGCCGGGGAGCAGTCGAACACCTCCGTCATCGTCACCCCGGCCGCCGGGACCGGACCGCCGGTCATCATCAAGGTCTTCCGCACCCTGCACGCGGGCGAGAACCCCGACATCACCCTCCAGGGCGCACTCACGGCGGCGGGCTCCCCCTTCGTGCCCACGGGGGTCGGTCACGTCACCGGCTCGTGGGAGCGGCCCGACGGCACCGGCCGGGATCGCGGCCACCTCGCGGTGGCCCAGGAGTTCCTCGCCGACGCGAGCGACGCGTGGCGGGTGTGCCTGCGGCAGGCCGAGGAGGGGGCGCCCTTCGCCGAGCGGGCCCGCGACCTGGGCCGGGCGGTCGCCCGGGTGCACACCGATCTCGCCGACGCCCTGCCCACGCAGCCGGCCGGCCCCGAGGAGATCGCCGAGCAGGTCGGGCGCATGCGCCAGCGGGCCGTCGCCGCGATCGGCGAGGTGCCGGCGCTCGCCGGGCACGAGGACGCGATGCACCGGGTGCTCGATGCCGCGCAGGCCGCGCCGTGGCCGGACCTGCAGCGTGTCCACGGCGACCTGCACCTCGGGCAGGTGCTCGACGTGCCCGGTCGCGGCTGGGTGGTCATCGACTTCGAGGGCGAGCCGCTGCGCCCGCTCGCCGAGCGCACCGTCCCGGACTGCCCGGTGCGCGACGTCGCCGGCATGCTCCGATCGCTGGACTACGTGGCCGGCACCGTCATCGAGCAGGCGGCCCGACCCGGGACGCCCGCCGTCGGTGAGGTCACCGACGGCGCCCACGCCTGGCGGGACGAGGCGCATGCCGCCTTCCTCGACGGGTACGCCGAGGTGGCGCCGGACCCGCGCGAGCGGCCCGCGCTGCTGACCGCATTCGTCCTCGACAAGGCGCTCTACGAGGTCGTCTACGAGGCCCGGCACCGGCCGACCTGGCTGCACCTGCCCACCGCCGCGATCACCCGACTGCTCCAGGAGGCACACCCGTGACGCCGATCCCCGAATCCGCCCTGCCCGGCGCGCTGTGGGCCCTCGAGCACGGCCGCAGCGCCCAGCCGCACGACCTCCTCGGTCAGCACCTCGAGCCCGACGGCCTGCGTGTGCGGGTCCGCCGCCCGATGGCCGCCCGGGTGCGGGTGCGCTTCGAGGACGGGGAGGTCCTCGACCTCGAGCACGAGCAGGACGGGGTCTTCACCGGCCTGCGCGTGGGGGCGAGCGCGACGATGGACTACCGCGTGCTCACCACGTGGGGCGACGGCGTCGAGCACGTCACCGACGACCCCTACCGCTTCGCGCCCACCCTCGGCGAGCTGGACCGGCACCTCATCAACGAAGGGCGCCACGAACGCCTCTGGGACGTGCTCGGTGCTCACCTGCGCAGCTACCCCGGCCCGATGGGCGAGGTGCGCGGCACCTCCTTCGCCGTGTGGGCGCCGCGGGCCAAGGCGGTGCACGTCATCGGCGACTTCAACGGGTGGGACGGGCGCAGCCACCCGATGCGCCTGCTCGGTGAGTCCGGGGTCTGGGAGCTCTTCATCCCCGACGTCGGTGAGGGGGCGGTGTACAAGTTCGCGGTGCGCGGGGCCGACGACGTGCTCCGGGAGAAGGCCGACCCGCTCGCCCGGCTGGCCGAGCGCGCGCCGGCGACCGGGTCGGTCGTCACCGCGAGCGACTACACCTGGCGCGACGAGGAGTGGATGGCGCAGCGGGCCGCGAGCGACCCGCACACCGGCCGGATGAGTGTCTACGAGGTGCACCTCGGCTCGTGGCGCCAGGGGCTGGGCTACCGGGAGCTGGCCGAGCACCTCGTCGCGTACGTGCGCGACCTCGGCTTCACCCACGTCGAGCTGCTGCCGGTCATGGACCACCCGTACCCGCCGTCGTGGGGCTACCACGTGACGAGCTACTACGCGCCGAACAGCCGCTTCGGATCCCCCGACGACTTCCGCTACCTCGTCGACGAGCTGCACCGCGCGGGGATCGGCGTCATCCTCGACTGGGTGCCGGGGCACTTCGCGACGGACGAGTGGGCGCTGGTGCGCTTCGACGGGCTGCCGTTGTACGAGCACCCCGACCCGCGGCGCGGGTGGCAGCCGGACTGGGGCAGCTACGTCTTCGACTTCGGGCGCCTGGAGGTGCGCAACTTCCTCGTCGCGGGCGCGCTGTACTGGCTCGAGGAGTTCCACATCGACGGGCTGCGCGTCGACGGGGTCGCCTCGATGCTCTACCTGGACTACTCGCGCAACCCGGGCGAGTGGGTCCCGAACATCCACGGCGGGCGGGAGAACCTCGAGGCGATCGACCTGCTCCAGGAGGTCAACGCGACCGCCTACCGCACCGCTCCCGGCGTCGTCACCGTCGCCGAGGAGTCCACCGCGTGGCCCGGGGTCACCACGGCGACGAGCGAAGGCGGCCTCGGCTTCGGCCTGAAGTGGAACATGGGCTGGATGAACGATGCCCTGCGCTACCTCGCGGAGGACCCGGTCAACCGGCAGCACCACCACAACCTGCTGACCTTCGCGATGATGTACGCCTACGCGGAGAGCTACCTGCTGCCGATCAGCCACGACGAGGTCGTCCACGGCAAGGGGTCGATGCCGTACAAGATCCCCGGGGACGACGAGTCACGCCTGGCGACGCTGCGT
Organism: uncultured Janibacter sp.; assembly: GCA_964430615.1. GTDB lineage: Bacteria > Actinomycetota > Actinomycetes > Actinomycetales > Dermatophilaceae > Janibacter. The sequence continues at coordinate 8,047 of CAYSGN010000029.1, forward strand.
GCCTTCTACGCCTACCAGTGGGCCTTCCCCGGCAAGCACCTGCTCTTCATGGGCACCGAGTTCGCCCAGACGAGCGAGTGGGCCGACGGCCGCTCCCTCGACTGGCACCTGCTCGACCACGCCGCGCACCACCGGGTGCACGCGCTCGTCAAGGAGCTCAACGCCTTCGCCGCCGAGCACCCGGCGATGTGGGCGCTGGACGCCGAGCCGGACGGCTTCGAGTGGCTCGACGCCGACGACAACCACGGCAACACCGTCTCCTTCGTGCGCTCCGACGGAGCCGGGGACGAGGTCGTGGTCGTGGTGAACTACGGCGGATCGGACCGGGGCCCCCTTCGCATCGGCCTCCCCGGAGACGGCCGGTGGCGGGTGGCCATGGACACCAGCGGCTTCGACGCGGCCGGCTCCCCCAGCCAGGCGGGCGTGGCGCTCGAGGCCGAGGCGCGCCCCCACCAGGGCCGGCAGTGGTCCGCCGAGGTCCGCGTCGCCCGGCTCAGCGCGCTCTACCTCGTCCGGGACCTCCCCGCGACCATCGGGTGACGGGCGCTGGGAGCCGTCAGAAGAGGGCGCTCATGAGCGTCGTACGCCCCTTGCGCACCCGCTCGTCGTGGTTGCCGACGACGGCGAAGAGCTCGAGCAGGTGGGCCTTGACCCGGTCCCGCTCCTCGCCCGCGGTGACCCGCACGAGGTCGATGAGCCGGGTGAAGGCGTCCTCGACGTGCCCACCGAGGACGTCGAGGTCGGCGACGACGAGGGCCGCGTCGACGTCCTTCGGGTCGTCGGCGGCCGCCGCGCGGGCGGCGTTGAGGTCGACGTCCTGGGTGCGCTTCATCAGCCCGACCTGGGCCAGGCCGGCCTCGGCCTCGGCGTCCTTGGGGTTCTCCGCGAGCGCCTTCTCGTAGGCGGCCGCAGCCGCATCCAGGTCCCCGCGCTCGATGGCGTCGTAGGCCTCCTGGTGCAGGGGCGGCAGCTCCTCCCCTTCGCCCTCCTCGGCCTCGGCGCCGTCGATGCGGCCGGTGACGCCGTGCTGGACGGCCAGCTGGAGGAGCTGGTCGACGACCTGCCGCAGCTGCTCCCGCTCGACGAGGCCGCTGAAGAGCGGGACCGGCTGCCCGGAGACGAGACCGAGGGCCAGGGGCACCTCCTGCGGCTGGAGGGCCTGCTGGATCCCGGGGCTGCTCACGAGGTCGATGCCGACGACCTGGAGGCGGCCGTCGAGCCCGGAGGCGATGGCGACCACGTCGTCGAGGAGGGTCCTGCTCTGCGGGTGCTGCGAGGACCAGACGACCGCGAGCGCGGGCACGACGCTCGTGCGGGAGACGATCTGGTTGAAGGTCGCGTCGGTGGCCTCGACGAGGACCCCACCGCCGCCGGTGCTGCCCTGGGCGGCGGGCGAAGGGGGTGCCCCCGCCGCAGCGGAGGGGGCGGGCTGACGCGATGCGTCACCCAGCCCGGAGAGGTCGACGGCTCCACGCAGTGCACGGGTCGGGTCGTTCATGGGCACATTCTCTCCCACAGCCGTCGGAGCGGGACGAACCGGGCCCGACCCGCGGCGTCAGGACTCGTCGAGCAGCCCCTGGACCCGCTCGACCTTGCCGGTGAGCTGCCCGGTCCGGCCGGTCCGGATATCGGCCTTCATGACGAGGGACACCCGCTCGCCGTAGGGCTCCATCGCGGCGACGCAGGACTTGATGACGGCCATGACCTCGTCCCACTCGCCCTCGACCGTCGTGAACATCGAGCCCAGCTCGTGGGGCAGCCCGCTCTCGCGCACGATCCGCAGCGCGTCCGCCACCGCGTGGGCGTAGGACCCGCTCTCGTCCGGCGAGGAGGGGGCGATGGAAAAGGCGAGCAGCACGATGACCTCCCTGGTCGTTGAGCGGGCGCTACGTGTCGAGCATGAGTCCGCCGTCGACCCGCTTGACGGTGTACTCGGCCTTCGCGGTCTCGGTCTTGCCGTCCTTCTTGTGGTAGGTCACCTTGAGCGTGACCTTCCCGTCGTTGGGGTTGACGGCGACGTCGCTGGTCTCGACCTTCTCGATCTCGGCCCAGAACTCCTCGAACTCCTCCTGGCTGCCCTTCTCCTTCTGGGCAGCGGGGGTGAGCATGTTCCAGCTCTTCTCCGGGTCCTCGGGAGCGCCGGTGTAGTAGCGCTCGACGAAGGCACCGGCGCGCTCGACGAAGTTCACTCCGTCCTCGGAGGAGCCGGCGTCCTCCTCGGCCTCCTCGGAGGTCTCCGACGAGCTCGCGCCGGAGGAGCCACCCTCGTCCTCACCGATGCCGACGATGCCGACCGCGAGGGCGGCGAGCAGCAGCGCGAGGATGATGGCGACGACCCAGGCGATCGTCGAGCCCCCGTCGCTGCGGGGGGCCTCGGTGACCATGTGCATCTGCGGGGCCTCGTCCGGCTCCTGCTCGACGGTGCTCCCGCCGTCCGACGAGGGCCCGCCCACCGAGGTACCGTCCGCGGCGGCATCGCGTGCGTCGTCGCTTCGTGCGCCGGCGTCGCCTGCTTCGTCGCCGGACGCGGCGCCCGCCGCGACACCGGCCCCGGCAACGCCCGCTGCCGCGCCGGCTGCCGCTGCGGCCCCTGCCCTCCCTGCGGCGCTCGCACCGACGGGCGCGGACCCCCCTTCCTCGTCACGCCGACGTGCGGTCGGCGCACCCGTGGAGGTGGTGATCCGGGCCCGCTCTCCAGCGGCCAGGTGCTCCAGACGGCGGGAGATCGTCGCCATGCTGCCGCGCCGCGTGGGGTCGCGGGAGAGCATGTCGGCGAGGACCGGCTCGAGCGCCCCGGCCCGCTGCGGGGTGCGCGGCGGGTTCGTGGCGATGTACTGGAGGGTGGCCAGGGGCGGCTCCAGGAGCGGGAAGGCGTCACGCCCCTCGATCGCGTAGTAGAGCGTGGCCCCGAGCGACCAGACGTCGGCGGAGCCGGTCTGCTTGCCGCCCACGGCCACCTCGGGGGCCACGTAGTTCGGGGTGCCCATCGCGACCCCGACCTGGGTGAACTGGCGCTCGACGTTGCTGCGGGCGATACCGAAGTCGCTGATCTTCGGCCGCCCCTCCCCGATGAGCACGTTGGTCGGCTTGATGTCACCGTGCACGACCCCCGCACGGTGGGCGGCGGAGAGGGCCGCCGCGAGCTGAGCGCCCATGTCGGCCGCCCCGACCTGGGCCATCGGGCCCCGCTCGGAGATCGCCGAGGCGAGCGTGGGCCCGTCGACGTACTCCATGACGAGCCACGGCACCTCGTCGAACTCGACGACGTCGTAGACGGCGACGACGTTGGGGTGGTTCAGCTGCGCCGACCGGCGGGCCTCGCGGATCGCGCGACGGGTGTCCCCTTCGCTCTCCCCGGGGAAGGCGCCGATCTGCTTGATCGCCACGTGACGACCCAGCAGGCTGTCCTGCGCCAACCACACGGCACCACCGCTGCCGCGTCCGATCTGGCGCACGACCTCGTAGCGGTCGGCGATCAGCTCACGCGATGTGTCTTCAGTCATGTCGCGTTACAGCGTAAGTGGTCCGCGTCCACGAGGACGTCCCGACTCACGGGAGAGCGCGAGGACCGTTAGCATCCCTCCATGGGGACAGGCGAAGGGGGAACCGCCGGCGAGCGTCCACCGCGCCCGGCGACGAGGGTGCGAGCGCCCTCGCCGATCGATGCCCAGCGCCAGCCGCGCTCGATGACCCGTGCCGTGAGCGCGTGGTCGGCCGCGTGTCTGGCCGGCTTGCTGGGACTCGTCACGGCCACGTTGTGGCGGGACGAACGCCGTGCGGAGCTGGTGTCGATGGTGGGCAAGGACGTGCCCGCCGCCGAGCGGGACCAGGCCATCACCCTGCTCATCGTGGGCACCTTCGTCGCGCTCGGCCTGGTGCTCGCGCTCGCCACCGCCCTCACGGCCAGGCTGCCCCGGGCCGGGCTGCCCGCCCGCGTCGTGCTCACCCTCCTGGCCGTCGTCCAGGCGCTGCTGGTCCCGGCCGCCGTGCCGATCCTCACCGCCGCCCAGTGGGAGGGCAAGGTGACCACCGCGCTCCTCGTCGGTCAGGTCGTCCTCGCGGTGGCCGGGACGGTGCTCATGTGGCTGCCGGGCTCCCGTCGGCACTGATCTCCGGGAGCTCGTGCAGCACCTCCTCGCAGGCTCGCGAGAGGACCCGCGCCGCCCGCCGGGTGTGCTCTCGCCCCAGCGGATCAGCGGCCAGGGCCCGCCACCGGAGGAGGTGGGTCTCGGCCGCCCGGGCGAGGTCCCGCGGAGCGGCCGACTCGACCAGGCCGAGGCGCCGCCACGGCTGCAGCCCCTGCTCCCCGAGCAGCAGCGACGCCGC
>CAYSGN010000029.1:12472-29349 GCA_964430615.1 uncultured Janibacter sp.
GCGACGCCGCCCTGACGGATCTCGGCGAGCAGGCGCATCTGGTCGGGAGCCGGCTCGGAGGCACGTAGCTCCTCGCAGGCCGCGACCAGGGACGGGCCCTCCTCGACGGGGACGCGACGGACCAGCTCCTCGACGGCGGTCGCCGCAGCGAGCCCGCTCAGGGCCTGGGCGCGGGGGGCGAACTGCCCCTCGATCACCCTCTCGAGCATCCCCAGGCCGCTGCGCCGGGCCAGCTCGTCGGCGAGGGCGCCCGGCCGGTCCTTCCCCTGCCGCACGAGCACCGTCCCGAGCCGGACCCCGAAGAGACCGATGCGCTGCACGAGCGCCGCCCGGCCCTCCGGGGTGCCGCCGACCTTCTCGGCGGCGGTGAACCGCTCGACCGAGACGAGGACCGACTCCCGATCGGCCCGGTCCATGCCGGCCATCGTGCGCAGGACGTCGAAGTCGTCCTGGCGCAGCATGCGCGCCCCCTGGGCGAGCAGGCCCGCGACGGGAAGCACGTCGGAGCACAGCGCGCGCATCCGCTCGTCCTCGGCGTGCTCCGCTCCCGCACGGCACGGGTGGTCCTCGAGCGCATGGCCGAGCAGCGGGGCACCGACGCGGACCCTGCGGAGGCCGTGGTGCTCGCCGACGGCGCGCTGGACGGTGACGGCCCCGCCCGGGCGGGTGCGCTCGCCGAGACCGGTCGGCGCCTGGTCCTCGTGCCGGGCACCGAGCAGCTGGCCGCCCTCCCGCCGGACCTGCTGGCCTCGTGCGCGATCCTGCGCCTGCGTCCGTGGTCCTCCGAGGACGTGAGGGAGTACCTCGAGCACCACTGGGGAGAGAGGCCCGACCCCGGACTCGTCGACTCCCTCGTCGAGGCCACCGCCGGCCACCAGGTCCACCTGCGTCACGTCGTCCCGCTCCTGGCCCCGCGTCGACCGGTCGACCTGCTCGCCCCGCACCTGTGGGACGGCAGCCTGGTCCGCCAGACGAGCACGCTGGGCCCCGACGCCCGCGCCCTGCTCGAGGAGCTCTCCCTCGGCTTCCGCGTCCTCGCCGAGCCGCTGGCCCCCTCGCTCGGCGGGACCCGCGAGCGCGAGCACCTCGTCCAGGAGCTGGACGAGCACGCTCTCCTCGGGCAGGACGGTGAGCTGCTGCCCTTCGTCCGGCGCACGGTGCGCCACGGGCTGCCTGCTCACCGGCTGCGTCGGATGAGCCAGGACTTCCTCGAGAGCATCCGCGACCCACGCCCGCACGTCGACGCGATCGCCGCCATGGTGGCCGAGGGCGTGCACTCCGAGACCCTCGCCCGGCTGGCCCTGGAGCTCGGCGACGAGGCCGTGCCGCACTCACCCGACCGTGCCCTGGAGTGGTACCAGCGTGCCGAGAGGGCGGGCGCCGGACCGTCCGTGCTCGGCGGCCGACGGGCGCTGGCCCACATCCGGCTGGGCGACATGGACGCGGCCGCCCACGCGGCCGAGCTCGTCCTCGACGGAGCAGGACCGGACAGCCCGGACATCGGCCGGGCGGTCTCGGCGGCACTCGTCGCGCACGTCGAGCGCGGCCTCGTCTCCCAGGCTCGCGAGCTGGCCCTGTGGGCGAGCAGCACCACGGCGACCACGGAGGTCGACGTCATCACCCTGTGCCGTGCCGCGGGCGACCCGGGCCGGCACGAGGTGTGCGGGAGAGGCAGCGAAGGGCGGGCACCGACCCTCGGGGTCCGGGCGTGCACGACCGCGCTGGACGGCCTCCAGGACTCCCTCGGCGGGGACGCCGCCGAGGCGGTGGTCGAGCTCGTCCGTGCTGCCCGTCTCCTGCCCCCCGACGACCCCGGGCTCCACCCCTTCCCCATCCCGCTCCTCGCCGGCTGGGCGGCGCTGCACAGCGGCGACCCGCGCACGGCCGGATCGCTGGCCCAGGGAATGGGGGCCGCGGTCGGCCCCTTCGAGGTGAAGCGGCAGCTCCTGCTGGGATGGGCCCGGCTGTGGCAGGGCGACGTCGACGCGGCCCGGCGCGCGGCCGACGACGCCGCGGCCCTGCTCCACCCGAGCCAGACCCGCAACCGGGTGGTGCTCGGTGGCCTGCGCTGCGGCATCGCCCGCCGCATGACCGACGACGCCGCGACCGTGGCCGCCTGGCGGGAGGTGCGCGAGGACCTCGGCCGGGTCGAGCCGGACCTCTTCATGCTCGTCGCCCTCGCCGAGCTCCATCTCGCAGCCGTCCGGGTCCGGGAGACCTCGACGACCCAACCGGTCGTCCAGGAGGCACTGCGCCTGCTGGAGGTCCTCGGGGCCCCTCCGCTGTGGTCCGCGCCGCTCCACTGGTCGTGCGTCCAGGCCGGCATCCTCACCGGCCGCCCCACCGAGATCCAGCCGCACGCCCGGGCTCTCGTCGCGGCGGCCCGCTCCCACCCCTTCGCCGCCCGCCTGGCGACCGCGGGCCGGGTGTGGGTGCACGTGCTGGCCCGTGAGGTCGATGCCGACGAGGTCCGGGCGGCGGTGACCGGCCTCGCCGAGGTCGGTCAGGCCTGGGACGGAGCGCGCCTGGCCGCGCACGCGGCCGCGCGCTGCGAGGACCGCCGTGTCGGCTCGTCGCTGCTCGAGCTGGCCCGCTCGCTGCGTGGCGCCCGGGAGGGTGCGCCACCCGAGGGGGCCGTGGCGGAGGTACCCGGGACGGTCTCGCTCACGGACCGCGAGCTGGAGATCGTCCGCCTGGTGCTCGAGGGCAAGACCTACCGCGAGGTGGGAGCGATCCTCTTCCTCTCCTCCCGCACGATCGAGCACAGCATCGCCCGGATCCGGCGGCGCAGCGGCGCGGGCTCGCGCAGCGAGCTGCTCGAACGGCTGCGGCTGACACTGGCCCACCTGGACTCCTGAGCCGCTCCGTCGGGCAGGGGGTCAGGAGGCGCCGATGGAGGCGAGCAGCTCGTCCGCGGCGGCGAAGGGGTCCACCGCACCGTCGACGACGCGCGCGGCGAGGGTCTCGAGCGAGCCTCCGGCGTGCAGGTCGCCGATGCGGGCGCGCAGCTGCGCGAGGGCGAGCGCGGAGATCTCGTCGCCTGCGCGCTTGGTCCGGCTGGTGCGCAGGGTGCCGGTGCGGGCGAGCCAGGCGAGGTGGTCGGTGACGGCGTCGGCGATGTCCGCGACGCCGGTGCCGTCGAGGGCGCTGGCCCGCACCACGGGGCGGCGCCAGCCGCCCGGGGCGGTGCCCTCGCCCATCCGGATCATGTGCCTCAGGTCCCGCACGGTGGCGTCGGCGCCGGCGCGGTCGGCCTTGTTGACGACGAAGACGTCCCCGATCTCGAGGATGCCCGCCTTGGCCGCTTGGATGCCGTCGCCCATCCCGGGGGCGAGCAGCACCATGGTCGTGTCGGCGAGGCGGATGATCTCCACCTCGGACTGGCCGACCCCGACGGTCTCGACGAGGACCGTGTCGAAGCCGGCCGCGTCGAGGACACGGATCGCCTGCGGCGCGGAGACGGAGAGCCCACCGAGGTGGCCGCGGCTGGCGAGCGAGCGGACGTAGACACCGGGGTCGCTCGCGACCTGCTCCATCCGGATGCGGTCCCCGAGCAGGGCGCCGCCGGAGAAGGGCGAGGAGGGGTCCACGGCGAGCACGGCCACGCGCCTGTCGCGGCGTCGCAGCTCGGCGACGAGGGCGTTGGTCGTCGTGGACTTGCCGACCCCCGGGGAGCCGGTGATGCCGATGACGTGGGCGCCACCGGTGTGCGGGGCCAGGGCGGCCATGACCTCGCGAAGGGCGGGATGCTGGTCGTCGACGAGGGAGACCAGGCGCCCCACCGCACGCGGCATCCCCGCCCTGGCCTGCTCGACCAGGGCGGGGACGTCGACGTCGCGGATCAACCTCAGGCGCTCGGGACGCGCACGATGAGGGCGTCCCCCTGACCGCCACCGCCGCACAGCGAGGCGGCACCGACCCCGCCGCCGCGCCGCTTGAGCTCGTACGCCAGGGCGAGGGTGATGCGGGCACCGGACATGCCGAGCGGGTGCCCCATGGCGATGGCACCGCCGTTGGGGTTGACCTTCTCGGGGTCGATGCCGAGCTGCTTCATCGAGGCCAGGCCGACCGCGGCGAAGGCCTCGTTGATCTCGACGACGTCGAGGTCACCGACGGAGATGCCCTCCTTCTTCACGGCCGCCTCGATGGCATTGGCCGGCTGGGCCTGCAGCGTGGAGTCCGGGCCGGCGACGACGCCGTGCGCGCCGATCTCGGCGAGCCACTCCAGGCCCAGCTCCTCCGCCTTCTGCTTGCTCATGACGACGACGGCGGCCGCACCGTCGGAGATCTGCGAGGCCGAGCCGGCGGTGATGGTGCCGTCCTTGGCGAAGGCCGGGCGCAGCTTCGCGAGGGACTCGGCCGTGGTGTCGCCGCGCACGCCCTCGTCGGTCTCGAAGACGACCGGGTCACCCTTGCGCTGCGGCACCTCGACGGAGACGACCTCGTCGGCGAACTTCCCGTCGCTCCAGGCCCGGGCGGCCTTCTGGTGGCTCGCGGCGGCGAAGGTGTCCTGCTCCTCGCGGGAGAAGGCGGGGTCCTCGGCGTTCTTGGACTCGGTGAGCGCACCCATCGCCTGGTCGGTGATGACGTCGTGCAGACCGTCGTAGGCCATCGAGTCCTTGAGCTTGGCGTCGCCGTACTTGATGCCGTCACGGCTCTTGGGCAGCAGGTGCGGCGCGTTGGTCATCGACTCCTGGCCACCGGCGACGACGACGTCGAACTCGCCGGCGCGGATGAGCTGGTCGGCCAGTGCGATCGCGTCGATACCGGAGAGGCAGACCTTGTTCACGGTCAGCGCGGGGACGTTCTTCGGGATGCCGGCCTTGATGGCGGCCTGGCGGGCCGGGATCTGCCCCTCACCGGCGGTGAGGACCTGGCCCATGATGACGTAGTCGACGTCCTCGCCCTTGACGCCGGCCTTCTCGAGGGCGCCCTTGATGGCGAAGCCACCCAGGTCGGAGCCGGAGAAGCCCTTGAGGGAGCCGCTCATGCGGCCCATCGGGGTGCGTGCCCCGGCGACGATGACGGACACGGGACGCTCGGACATGGTGGGTGCCTCCAACGATCTTGGGGTCGAGCGACGCCCGGAGGACGCCGCGGCTCGTGACTTCACCCTAGCGACGTGCGGGGAGGGAGGGCAGGGCCGCCCGCGGTGGGCGGCCTCACAGTGGAGGCACTCCCGTCGCCGTCGCCTCGTCAATACGCTGGCGGCATGAACGATCTCTTCACCGCCATCGACCACGTCGGCATCGCCGTGCCGGACCTGGACGACGCGATCGCCTTCTACCGGGACTCCTACGGGATGCAGCTGGCCCACGAGGAGGTCAACGAGGAGCAGGGCGTCCGCGAGGCGATGATGCGCGTCGGCGACTCCGGCTCGTGCATCCAGCTGCTCGCGCCGCTCTCCCCCGACTCGACGATCGCGAAGTTCCTCGACCGCAACGGTCAGGGCATCCAGCAGCTGGCCTACCGGGTCGAGGACATCGACGCGGTCTGCGCCACCCTGCTCGAGCGCGGGCTGCGCCTGCTCTACGAGACCCCGAAGCGCGGTACGAGCAACTCCCGGGTCAACTTCATCCACCCCAAGGATGCCCGCGGGGTGCTCGTCGAGCTCGTCGAGCCCGCCGCCGACGGCGGGCACTGACCCCCTTCGCCCCGGGCCACGCACCGGGGTACCGGGCCGCCGTGTGAGGTCGGTCATGACCCCGCCCGCACGGTGGAACAGCCCGGTTAGGTTGCACCACAGGCATGCCCGTCACGGGCAGCACGTCCCACGACCCGCCACAGAGGCCGAGGAGCCAACATGTCCATGGACCAGATCCGCGAGGCGATCCTCTCCGGAGACCGCACCGAGGAGACCTTCTCCAGCCTGGAGATCCCCGAGACCTACCGGGCGGCGACCGTCCACAAGGACGACGTCGACATGTTCGAGGGTCTCGCCACCCGCGACAAGGACCCCCGCAAGTCGCTGCACATCGACGACGTGCCGATCCCGGACCTGGCTCCCGACGAGGCGCTCGTCGCGGTCATGGCCAGCTCGGTGAACTTCAACACCGTGTGGACCTCGATCTTCGAGCCGCTGCCGACCTTCGGCTTCCTCGAGCGCTACGGCCGGCTCAACGAGTACACCAAGCGCCACGACCTGCCGTACCACATCGTCGGTTCCGACCTCTCCGGCGTCGTCCTGCGCACCGGCGGGCACGTCTCCAAGTGGAAGCCGGGCCAGGAGGTCGTCGCGCACTGCCTCTCCGTCGAGCTCGAGGACGCCGACGGCCACGACGACACGATGATGGACCCGCAGCAGCGGATCTGGGGCTTCGAGACCAACTTCGGCGGCCTCGCCGAGTTCGCCATCGTCAAGGCCAACCAGCTCATGCCGAAGGCCGACCACCTCACCTGGGAGGAGGCGGCCGCCCCCGGCCTGGTCAACTCGACCGCCTACCGCCAGCTGATCTCGAAGAACGGCGCCTCCCTCAAGCTCGGTGACCGCGTGCTCATCTGGGGCGCCTCCGGCGGACTGGGCTCCTACGCCACGCAGATGGCCCTCGCGGCCGGGGCCGAGCCGATCTGCGTCGTCTCCTCCCCCGAGAAGGCCGAGATCTGCCGCCGGATGGGCGCCGAGCTGATCATCGACCGTCGCGCCGAGGGGTACCAGTTCTGGAACGAGGACGGCACCAAGCAGAACCCGAAGGAGTGGAAGCGCCTCGGCGCCAAGATCCGCGAGCTCACCGGTGGGCACGACGTGGACATCGTCTTCGAGCACCCCGGCCGGGAGACCTTCGGCGCCTCGGTCTACGTCACCCGCAAGGGCGGCAAGATCGTCACCTGCGCCTCGACCTCGGGCTACATGCACGAGTACGACAACCGCTACCTGTGGATGAACCTCAAGAGCATCGTCTCCAGCCACTTCGCGAACTACCGCGAGTCCTGGGAGGCCAACGAGCTCATCAGCCGCGGCCTGATCCACCCGACGCTGAGCAAGACCTACCCGCTGGACGAGGTCGGCCAGGCCACGCTCGAGGTGCACCACAACAAGCACCAGGGCAAGGTCGGCGTGCTCGCCCTGGCCCCCGAGCCGGGCCTGGGCGTCTCCAACCCGGAGAAGCGCGCGACCTTCGAGAGCCGGATCAACCGCTTCCGCGACGCCTGATCCGCGATCCCGCGCCGAAGGGGGCCCGCCGACCGACGAAGGTGCGGCGGGCCCCCTTCGTCGGTCGTGGGGCGGGCGCGGCGTGGCTCCTCGGACGAAGGGGGCAGCGCCCCGCCCGTCACCGGCCGTACCGCCCGTGGTCCCGGGCCTTCCAGCACGAGCCGTGCCAGTGGCGCCGGTCCTCCACGCTGCCGAGTCCGTCCTCCGGCCAGACGACCAGGTGCGGGGTCCCGGGGGTGATCTCGTGCTGGCACCCGGGGCAGCGGTAGGAGCGGGTGGAGGTGCGGCCGGTGAGCCGGCGCACGGTCCAGCGCCGGCCCATCCACGTCTCGCTCGTCTCGGGGGCGCGGCCGAGGGCGAGGGGGCGGTGCTCGTCTCGTCGTCGTCGGTTCGCACGGGGCATGCCCCCATGCTCCCACCGTCCCCGAGCGCGCGCCCCGCGGATGCACTGACCCCCGCTCGATGTCCGCGAAGGGCGCTACGCGCGCGGCCGTGCTCGCGGACTTCGAGCGGGGGTCGACGAGGACCTCAGTAGGTGCGGAAGCCCTCCTTGGTCTTGCGACCGAGCTTGCCGGCGGCCACGAGGTCGCGCAGGGTCTGGGCCGGGGCGAGCGAGGAGTGGCCGAACTCCCCCAGCAGCTCCTCCTCGATCGCGAGCGCCACGTCGTTGCCGACGACGTCGAGCAGCGCGAAGGGGCCCATCGGGTAGCCGTAGGTCTCGGTGACGGCGGTGTCGATCTCGTCCAGGCCCGCGCCCGCCTCGTGCGCCTTGACGGCGTCGTTGAGGTAGGGGAAGAGCAGGGCGTTGACGATGAAGCCGGCGCGGTCGGCGCAGCGCACCGGGACCTTGCGGGTGCTCGCGCACAGGTCGGTGACGGTGTCGAGCACGTCCTGGCCGGTCCTCGGGTGGTCGATGACCTCGACGAGCTTCATCACCGGGGCGGGGTTGAAGAAGTGCATGCCCACGACGTCCTGCGGGCGTCCGGTCTGGGCGGCCAGGTCGGCGATGGACAGCGAGGAGGTCGTCGTCGCGAGCACGGCTCCGGGCTTGCAGATGCGGTCCAGGTCGGCGAAGAGCTGGTTCTTGATCCCGATCTCCTCGGCGATCGCCTCGACGACGATGTCGACGTCGCCGAGGGCCTCGCGCTCGGTGGCGCCCGTGAGGCGGCCGAGGACGGCGTCGGCGTCGCCCTGCTCGATGCGCCCCTTCTCGACCGAGCGGGCGAGGTTCTTCGCGATCTTCGCCTGCACGGCCGCGACCTTCTCGTCGCTGCGGGCGACATAGGTCACCGGGAAGCCGTTCGTCGCGAAGACCTCGACGATCCCGGTGGCCATCGTGCCGGAGCCGACGACACCGACGGACGTGACCGTGCGGGCCTCGCCGTGCCCGACGTTCGAGGGGGTCTGGTCGTCGGCGACGACCTCCCCGCCCTCGTAGGTGTAGAAGCCCTTGCCGGCGGCCTTGCCGGTGCGCCCCTCCGCGACGAGCCGCTCGATGACGGGGTTCGGCCGGTGGCGCGGGTCACCGGTCTCGGCGTGACGGGCGGCGAGGGCGTCGCGGACGGTGTCGAGACCGAGCTCGTCGAGGACGGTCAGCGGGCCCTTCGGCAGGCCGCACCCGAAGCGCATGCCGTTGTCGACGTCCTCGCGGGAGGCGTACTTCTCCTCGAACATCGAAGCGGCGTGGTTGAGGTACGGGAAGACCAAAGCGTCGGCGAGAGAGCGCGATTCAGACATGCAGGCACTATGGCAGCCGGGAGCGCGGCGTGGGAGAGCCTCCCGGCGTGATGGTGGGCACAGGAGTTCCGCGCCACACCGCGTAGGGTCTGATCCCGTGCGTGTGGTGATCGCGACCTGCAGCGTCGAGTACGAAGGGCGGCTCAACGCCCACCTGCCCCTGGCCAAGCGCCTGCTCATCGTCAAGGCGGACGGCTCGGTGCTCGTGCACAGCGACGGCGGCTCCTACAAGCCGCTGAACTGGATGGCGCCGCCGTGCGCGATGGTCGAGGCCGCCCCCGACGAGACCGAGAGCGACGAGGGTGTGGTCTCGGTGTGGAAGGTCCAGCACGCCAAGACCGAGGACCACCTGCGCGTCCGCCTCCACGAGATCCACCACGACTCGTCCCACGATCTGGGCATCGACCCCGGTCTCGTCAAGGACGGTGTCGAGGCCCACCTGCAGAAGCTGCTCGCCGAGCACATCGAGACCCTCGGCGAGGGCTACTCCCTCGTGCGCCGGGAGTACATGACGGCGATCGGCCCGGTCGACATCCTCGCCAAGGACGCGAAGGGGACCAGCGTCGCCGTCGAGATCAAGCGTCGCGGCGAGATCGACGGCGTCGAGCAGCTGACCCGCTACCTCGAGCTGATGAACCGTGACCCGTCGCTGCGTCCGGTCACCGGGGTCTTCGCGGCCCAGGTCATCAAGCCCCAGGCGCGCACCCTCGCCGAGGACCGCGGGATCCGCTGCGTCACCCTCGACTACGACGAGCTCAAGGGCATCGACACGAGCATGCACCGGCTCTTCTGAGGATCCTCCCGCCGGCACCCACCTCCGGGCCCTCCCGCCGCCACCCGCAGGTGTCGCCGGGACGCCCCCTTCGTCCCCGCCGCCCCGCGGCCCGGTGGTCTCCGTCGGCCGCCCAGTACCCTTGAGGGACAGGCAGCCTCGTGAGGAGGTGGCGACGGCATGGCGGACGGTCTCGGGCTCGGCTGGGGTCTGCTCGGAGGCCTCGTCCTGCCGCTCGCCCTCGTCGTGGTGCTCGGTGTCGCCGGCGCCGCCTGGCTGTGGCGACGCTCCGGTCGATCCCCCTCGCGCAGCACCGGCGCCGATCTCTTCCCCGGCCAGGTCGTCACCCTCCGGACCGCGCAGGGCACCCGCGGTCAGGTCTTCGTCGAGGGCGGCTGGTGGTCGGTGCGCGCCGCGGCCCCGCTACGTGTCGGCGAGGACGTGCGGATCACCTCGGTCGAGCGCCTGGAGCTCATCGTCGAGCCGGTGGAGGCACCCGAAGAGAAGGAGGAGCCATGATCGACACCACCCTCATCGGGCTGGTCATCGCCGCCCTGGTCGTGGTCTGGCTGGTCACCCGGGCCGTGCGGATCGTCCCCGAGTACGAGCGTGCCGTGATCTTCCGCCTCGGGCGCATCCAGGCGCCCAAGGGCCCGGGTCTGGTCCTCGTCGCCCCGGTCGTGGACCGGGTGCTGCGGATCGACCTGCGCACGCACACCTACGACGTGCCGCCGCAGGACCTGATCACCAGGGACAACGTCACCGTCCAGGTCAACGCCGTGACCTACTACAACGTCGTCGACCCGGTCCGGGCCGTCGTCGCGATCGAGGACTACCGGGTCGGCACCCAGCAGGTCGCGCAGACGACCCTGCGCAGCATCATCGGCCAGACGAGCCTGGATGACCTGCTCACCAAGCGCGAGGAGATCAACCAGAAGCTCCAGCAGGTCATCGACGACGTCACGAACCCCTGGGGCATCAAGGTGACGATCGTCGAGGTCAAGGACGTCATGCTCCCCGAGAGCATGCGCCGGGCGATGGCCCGTCAGGCCGAGTCGGAGCGGGACCGCCGCGCGAAGGTCATCCACGCCATCGGTGAGCAGGAGGCGGCGAAGAACCTCGCCGAGGCCGCCCGCACCATCGAGCAGCACCCCGGCGCGATGCACCTGCGCACCCTCTCCTCGATGCTCGAGCTCGGCGCGGAGCAGAACTCGACCGTCGTCTTCCCGCTGCCGATGGAGCTGCTGCGCCTCTTCGACGCGATGGGGGCGAAGGGGGCGACGCCCTCACCCGGGCAGGAGGCGACCGGCGGGCGAACCGCGCCGGAGGCAGCCGGCGGGCAGGCGGCGCCCGAACCACCCGATCCCGCGGTGGGCGTGGGCGAGGCCACCGACGAAGGGGGCGACGTGCCCTGGGGCGGCTCCGGGCCGAGCTGACCGGCGTGGTCCCGGTCGACCGTCGCCTCAGGGCCCTGCCCCCATCTCGAGGCGGACGAGGTCACGCCCCTCCTGCGGGGAGCCGACCAGGACGACGACGGTCTCCCCGCGATGCAGGTCGGCCACCCCGAGGAGGGCCTCGTCCTCCGAGCCCTCCACGAGCGCCGCATCGGTCTCGAGCGCCGCTCCGAGCAGCTCGGCGAGGAGGGCGCCGTGGGCCTCCCCCGGCGCCGTGACGACCGAGAGCACCCGCTCGCCGGTCAGGCGCCCGGCGAGGGCGCGCACGCTCCCTTCGTCCTCCGGCGGGGAGGCGACGAGCAGGGTCGCGGGGCAGTGCAGGGCCATGACCTCATCGTAGGACGGTCCCGCACTCCCCGGTCAGGCGTCGACGGTCTCCACCGCGGGCAGACCACGCGACTCGCGGATGATGTCGACGAAGCGGCCCATGATCTCGTTGAGCCCGAAGTCCTTCGGGGTGAAGACCGCGGCGACGCCCATCTCGCGCAGCCGGGCGGCATCGGACTCCGGGATGATCCCGCCGACGATGACCGGGATGTCCTCGGCGCCCTGGGCCTTGAGTCCTGCGAGGACGTCCGGGACGAGCTCCATGTGCGAGCCGGAGAGGATCGAGACGCCCACGAGGTGCACGTCCTCGGCGACGGCCGCCGAGACGATCTGGTCCGGGGTGAGCCGGATGCCCTGGTAGACGACCTCGAAGCCGGCGTCCCGGGCGCGCACGGCGATCTGCTCGGCACCGTTGGAGTGCCCGTCCAGGCCCGGCTTGCCGACGAGGACGCGCAGCTTCTCACCGAGCTCCTCCCCGGTGCGGCGCACGCGCTCCCGCACGGCGGCGAGGTCCTCGCTGCCGCCGTCGGCGACGCCGACGGAGCCGCTGACACCGGTCGGCGCGCGGAACTCGCCGAAGACCTCGCGCAGCGCCTGGGCCCACTCCCCGACGGTGATGCCGGCGCGGGCGCACTCCAGCGAGGCCTCCATGAGGTTCTCGTCGGTCGCGGCGACCTCGCGCAGGCGGGCCAGGGAGGACCGGGCACGCTCGGCGTGCTCGGGGTCGGCGTCGCGGTCGGTGCGCCAGGCGCGCACGGCCTCGATGGCGGCCGCCTCGACGCCCTCGTCGACGGTCTGGATCGCGGTGTCCAGATCGGCGGTGAGCGGGTTCGGCTCCGTGGTCTCGAACTTGTTGACGCCGACGACGATGTCCTCGCCGGCCTCGATCCGCTGGCGACGCAGGGCGTGGCTGGCGACGAGCGCGGACTTCATGTAGCCGGACTCGACGGCCGGCACGGCCCCGCCCATCTCCTGGATGCGCTCGATCTCGGCCTTCGCGCCGTCGACGAGCTCGGCCACCTTCGTCTCGACGACCGGCGAGCCGGCGAAGAGGTCGTCGTACTCGAGCAGGTCGGACTCGAAGGCGAGCACCTGCTGGAGGCGCAGTGCCCACTGCTGGTCCCAGGGGCGGGGCAGCCCGAGCGCCTCGTTCCACGCCGGCAGCTGCACGGCGCGCGCACGGGCGTCCTTGCTCAGGGTCACCGCGAGCATCTCGAGGACGATGCGCTGGACGTTGTTCTCCGGCTGGGCCTCGGTGAGACCGAGGCTGTTGACCTGCACGCCGTAGCGGAAGCGGCGCTGCTTGGCCTCGGTCACCCCGTAGCGCTCACGGGTGATCTCGTCCCACAGCTGGACGAAGGCGCGCATCTTGCACATCTCCTCGACGAAGCGCACGCCGGCGTTGACGAAGAAGGAGATCCGGGCGACGACGCGACCGAACTCCTCCTCCGGCACCCGCCCGGAGTCGCGCACCGCGTCGAGCACGGCGATGGCCGTGGACATCGAGTAGGCGATCTCCTGGACCGGGGTGGCCCCCGCCTCCTGGAGGTGGTAGCTGCAGATGTTGATCGGGTTCCACTTCGGGATCTGGTTCACCGTGTAGGTGACCATGTCCGCGATGAGGCGCATCGAGGGCCCGGGCGGGAAGACGTAGGTCCCCCGGCTCAGGTACTCCTTGATGATGTCGTTCTGGGTCGTGCCCGCGAGCCTCGCGACGACCTCGGCCGGGTCCTCCCCCGCCGCCTCGGCCTGCTCCTCGGCCGCGACCTGGTACATCGCGAGGAGGTACATGGCGACCGCGTTGATCGTCATGGAGGTGTTCATCTCGCCGAGCGGGATCTGGTCGAAGAGCCGACGCATGTCGCCGATGTGGCTGATCGGCACACCGACCTTGCCGACCTCGCCGCGGCTGAGCACGTGGTCCGGGTCGTAGCCGGTCTGCGTCGGCAGGTCGAAGGCCACCGAGAGGCCGGTCTGGCCCTTGGCCAGGTTACGCCGGTAGAGCTCGTTCGAGGCGGCGGCGCTGGAGTGACCCGCGTAGGTGCGCATCAACCACGGACGGTCGCGCTCGCGTCGGGTCGCCTCCGCAGCGGGAGTGGGGGCGTCGGTGTCGTCGGCCATGACCCGAAACGTACCCGTGAGCGGCCCGCCGGCACAGCCTTGTCCGTGGTGAAGACCACCACACGCATCCGTCCCCGTCGTGACGAGGGGGGGTCAGCCCGTGGCGACCCGCAGATGACTCGACGACGTGCGCGCACGCTCCCGAGGACTCCGGATGACGCTCGGCTGAGCCGCGCTCTCCTCCTGGATCAGCCGCGCGAGCCCGGCCCGGCGCAGCAGCCGCGCGGTGCGCTCGTCCGGGCCGCTGTAGCGCAGCCGTCGCCCGGCACGGGCGGCCCGGGCGTGCGCCGCCACGAGCGTCATGAAGCCGACCTGGTCGACGACCGTGGTGCCGGAGAGGTCGACGAGGACCGCTCCGCTCCCTTCGCCCAGCGCCGCGATCAGCCCCTGCCGCAGATCCGCGCTGTTGCGCCTGTCGAAGGGCTTCGAGACCCGCACCCGCGTGGTCCCGTCGCCACCGACAGGAGTGAGTGCCGCGACCGACGTCATGGCCATCACCTGCTTTCCCCTGATGTTGCATACCCTGCGCGATCAGTGTTGCCCGAGGTGGGGCCCGATGTCTGTAGCGGTGGCGTCACGATGTGGTCACGCTCACGACACGGGCCGTGCCACGATGAGTCCATGGTCAACCTGACGAAGATCTACACCCGTACCGGTGACGAGGGCTCGACCGCGCTCGGCGACTTCAGCCGCACCCACAAGACGGACGCCCGGCTCCAGGCCTACGCCGACACGAACGAGGCGAACGCGATCATCGGGGTCGCCATCGCGACCGGCGGGCTCTCCGAGGACGTCGTCGCGACCCTGACCCGGGTGCAGAACGACCTCTTCGACGTCGGGGCCGACCTGTCCACCCCGCTGCGGACGAGCCCGAAGTTCCCACCGCTGCGCGTGCAGCAGGAGTGGGTCGATGAGCTGGAGGCCGACTGCGACCGCTACCTGGAGCAGGTCGAGCCGCTGCGCTCCTTCATCCTGCCGGGCGGGACCGCCGGCTCGGCCCACCTGCACCACGCGACGACCGTCGTGCGCCGGGCCGAGCGCTCCGCCTGGGCCGCCCGCGAGGCCTACGGCACCGAGGAGGCCGGCGACGACGGGGCCGGCGGGGTCAACCCGCTGACGACGACCTACCTCAACCGGCTCTCGGACCTGCTCTTCATCCTCGCCCGGATCGCGAACCTCTCGATCGGCGGCGACGTGCTCTGGCAGCCCGCCGGCGGCCGTCAGGAGGCCCCGGCACGACGGAGGCGCCCCGGCGACTCGACGTGAGTGGGCGCCTCGGCGATTCGAGGTGACCAGCCCCGGTAGACGCCCCCGATCACCTCGTCCCGCAGGTCCTCGAGGGGGGTCCGCGGAGACCGCACGGCCCCCGGGTGTCAGGTGACGTTGACGTTGTGGCCCGGGGGCGCGGACTCGAGCCACGAGCGAAGGGCGGGGTAGAACTTCGCCTCGAGGGCGAGCTCGGCCAAGGGTTGGCCGGCGAGGGTCAGGCGCACGACGACGGCGCCGGGCAGCCCGGGGATGGAGGGCGGGTCGGTGCCGGGGGTGGAGATGTCCAGGTCGTCACGGCTCCACGAGATCGTCGGCCGCGTCGTCACCCCGCCGAGGCTGAACCAGTCGAGCTCGTAGGTGCTCAGACGAAGCAGCCCGAGGCGCCATCGAGGCGCCCCGGGCAGACCTACCGCGCTGGGACTGATCGGGCCGTGGGCGGCCAGCGACCGGCGTCGCAGCCACATGAGGAAGACCCACAGGGCGATGAGCACGAACCCCGCAAGGAGGACGAGCTCCACCACCTGCAGGGACGACATCGATCGGTCAGGCCTTGGTCTCGACGGTCTCCGCCACGATGGTGACGTTGTCGTGGTCGACCGAGAGGAAGCCGCCGTCGACCGTGGCGGTCTGGTCCCCCGCGCCCTCGGCGCCCGAGATGATGACGTCTCCGACGAGGAGGACGCCGAGCATCGGTGTGTGACCCGGCATGATGCCGATCTCGCCGTCCATGGTCCGCGCACGGACCATGGTGGCGTCACCGGACCAGACCTTGCGGTCCGCGGCGACGATTTCAACGTTGAGGGAGCTCACTACGGTTCCTTCATCTCGGGGTGGGCTGCGGGCTCATCGTATCCCGGTGGGATGGGAATGCCGTCCCAGGCTCAGCGCGGCGCCGAGGCCGTCAGGCGACGACGATCGCGAAGTACGGCTGCCCCATCGCGATGCTGATCATCCGGACCGCCGAGTAGACCAGCCACACGATGATGAGAGCGAGCACCGGCTTCGGTGGGACCAGGTCGAGCAGGCGTCTGGTCGGCTGCCGGCGCACGACGGCGACGGCGGTGTAGACGACGATGCCGGCCGCGACCGCCATGCCGATCGGGCCGAAGAGGTTGTACTCGAAGGCGGTCGCGACGTCGCCGTGGGCCAGGTGCACCCACGAGCGGGTCATGCCGCACCCCGGGCACGGCAGCCCGGTCATGATCCGCAGGAAGCACGTCGGCTGACCGGAGTCGACGGAGGGGACCGGCCAGATGCGGGCGATGACCAGGCCGATGAGGCTGAGCACGGCGAGGGCCGGCACCACCGACCGCTCACCGAGATCGGCCATCCGCGAGTACCGGTGCGTGCCGACCGGCTGCGGAGGAACCACCGCCCCGTCCCCGCTGAGCTGCTCTCCCTGCGCCGTCATGCCGCCAGTGTAGATGCCACCACCGACTCCCCCGCCGCGGCCCGCGGGCACGACGGACGCGGCCGCCTCCCTTCGGCAAGGGTGGCGGCCGCGTCGAGGTGGGAGTGGATCAGATGTTCTTCTGGATCTCCGCCCACTGGCGCTCGACGTCCTCGAGGCCACCGCACATGAAGAAGGCCTGCTCACCGACGTGGTCGTACTCGCCGTCGGCGATCTTGGTGAAGGCCTCGATGGTCTCCGACAGCGGGACGGTCGACCCCTCGATGCCGGTGAACTGCTTGGCGACGTAGGTGTTCTGCGAGAGGAAGCGCTCGATGCGGCGCGCCCGCCCGACGAGCACCTTGTCCTCCTCGGAGAGCTCGTCGATACCGAGGATCGCGATGATGTCCTGCAGCTCCTTGTTGCGCTGGAGGATCGACTTCACGCGGACCGCGGTGTCGTAGTGGTCCTCGCTGATGTAGCGACGGTCGAGGATCCGGCTGGTCGAGGTCAGCGGGTCCACGGCCGGGTAGATGCCGTTCGAGGCGATCTCACGGGAGAGCTCCGTGGTCGCGTCGAGGTGGGCGAAGGTGGTCGCCGGAGCCGGGTCGGTGTAGTCGTCGGCCGGCACGTAGATCGCCTGCATCGAGGTGATCG
>CAYSGN010000030.1:0-28177 GCA_964430615.1 uncultured Janibacter sp.
TAGTTGTCGCGTGCCTGCGAGGTCTTCGTGCGGTTGGCCTTCTTGATGGCCTCGATGAGCTCGTCCTTGGTCATGTCCGAGCGTCCCGAGATGTCCAGCTCCTGCGCGACCTCGTACAGGTGCTCCTTGGACGCGTTCGCGTCGACGCCTTCCTCGGTGGACCTGTTCGTGTCCCTACCTCCGGCCGCCTGCGCATCGGACGGGCCCTTGCCGTCCTTGGGCTCCCAGCGATCGCCGACCTTCTCGTGGGTGTGCTTGAGCGCGGCGTACGCCGTCTGGTGAGCGCGACGGCCCTCGCCGTACTCCTCGACCGCCGAGTCGTGCGCCTTGGCGAAGGTCTCCTGGGCCTTCTTGCCCGAACGCTGCAGCGTCTCCGGCAGCTCGTCCTTGATCACCTTGCCACCCTTGGTCATGGGCATGGCTGCTCTCCCTTCGTCGTCGACTCCCCCATACCCGCTCGCGCGGCGCTGACCCGTCCCTCAGAGACCGGCGAGGAAGGCGCGCACTCTCTGCACGAGCAGCGCGGCCGCCTCCGGGTCGTAGGCATCGAGCGAGGAGTCGGCGAAGAGGTGCTCGTCCCCGGGATAGACGAAGAGCTCGGCATCCGGGGTGGACTCGGCCAGCTCGCGCGCCGCCGGAAGGTCCTCGTCGAAGAACTCGTCCCCGTCCTTGCCGTGGATCTGGACCGGCACCCCGTCCGGCCACCCCTCCCCGAACTCCCCCAGCGGCATGCAGGAGTACATCAGCAGCGCCCCGCGGGCGCCGGGCCTGGTCTGGGCCAGACGCTGGGCGAAGGTCACCCCGAAGGAGAATCCGGCGTAGACCAGCTGCCGGTCCAGGCCATCGGCGACGGCGGTGCCACGCTCGTCGAGCACATCTGCGCCGACCTGCTGGGCGAAGGCGAAGCCCTCGTCGATCGTGTCGAAGGTGCGCCCGTCGAACAGATCCGGCGCGTGCACGACGTGCCCGTCGGCCCGGAGGTCCTCGGCGAAGGCGCGGACGCCGTCGGTCAGTCCCTGGATGTGGTGGTACAGCAGCACTTCGGCCATGTCGGCGACTCCCCGTCACGAAGGTGGAACCGCGCGTCGGCCCCTGGCCAAGTCTGGCGCCCTCACCCGGCCTGCACCAGGCCACCGCGACCGAAACCCGGTCGACGGCTGCGCGGTGCCTGGCATCGTGAGCGGCATGGAGATAGCCGCCCTGCCCACGATCGACTACCGCCCCGGTGAGGCGCTGCGCTACCTGCACCGCCGCCGTGGGCCGGTCGTGCGTGTGCCGATCCCGTCGACCCCGGTCGCCTACCTCTTCGGGCCCGAGGCGAATGCCTTCGTCTTCGGCCACGACGAGCTCTTCCGGTGGCGCGAGGCCTTCCAGGGCCTCGTCCCCGTCGACGGCGAGACCGCCCTCATCGTCTCCGACGGTGCGGACCACACCCGACGTCGCTCCCTGGTGCGCCCGGCCCTCCACCGCCGGCAGGTCGCCGGGTACGTCGAGACGATGGCCCACGCCGCGCACGAGGCGCTCGCGCCGGTGTGGCCGGGGTCCGTGGTCGATGCCTACGCCCTCTTCCGGGACGCGATCCGCCGCTCGACGATCCGCTCGCTCTTCGGACCCGACGTCGCCGTCCACGAGGAGGAGATCAGCCGCCTGCTCCAGCCGCTCTTCGACCTCACCGACCACATCCAGACGATCGGGCTGCACGAACGCCTCACCACTCCCCCGTGGCGACGTGCCATGACCGCCAGGGCCAGGCTGGACGAGCTGGTGCTCGCCGAGATCGAGCGTGTGCGCAGCGCTTCCCCGGGCGAGGGTGGTCACGTCCTGGAGATGCTCGTGCACGGCGGCGACGGGGCGGGATCGGGCCTGAGCGACGGCGAGGTCCGCGACCAGGTCGTCTCCCTCGTCGCCGCCGGGTACGAGACGACGAGCGGCGCCATGGCCTGGAGCCTCTACGGCCTCGGCACGCGGCCGGACCTGCTCGCGGCCGCCCGCGAGGAGGTGACCGGCGTCGTCGGTGACGGGCCGGTGGCCGCGGAGCACCTCCCTTCGCTCGAGCTCGTCCCGGCCGTCGTCACCGAAGCGCTGCGGCTCTACCCACCGGCCGTCGTCACGGCGCGATGGGTGGCGAGCGGCTTCGACTGGCAGGGGGTGCACATCCGGCCCGGCACCACCCTCCTGCTCAGCCCGTACGTCACGCACCGGGATCCCGAGGTCTACGAGCACCCGACCCGCTTCCGGCCCGAGCGATGGCTGGACGGGGCACGCCGGCCCGCGGCGGAGTACCTGCCCTTCGGGGGTGGCGGTCACCGGTGCATCGGCTCGACGATGGCCACCACGGAGCTGACCGTCATGCTCACCACGCTGCTCGCCCGGGGTGGCTGCACGGTGCTCGAGCAGCGAGTCCGACCCACCGGCCTCGCGGCCATGCGGCCACGCGACGGGCTGCGCGTGCGGGTGCACTGACCGGCCCGCGTCCGTGGCCGCATGGCAGGGCGCACGTCGATCGGGCCGACCTGACCGATACTGGAGCGGTGCAGCAGACGCGCGGGACGACGATCGTCCTCGTCGAGGGTGAGAGCGACCGCCTCGCCCTGACCACCCTCGCCGCGCGCACGGGGCCGGACCTGGCCGTCGACGGCGTCGAGGTCGTCGTCATGCACGGCATCACGAACACCCGCACCCACGCCCGGCGACTGGGCCCTCTCGGCGCCGGGCACGCCCTGGCCGGACTCTACGACTCCCCCGCCGAAGGCATCCTGCGCGACGGGCTCGCCGCGGCCGGGGTCACCGCCGGCCCCGAGGGACTGAGGGCGCTCGGCTTCCACGCCTGCGTCGTCGACCTCGAGGACGAGCTCGTGCGGGCGGTCGGGCTGGACCGGGTCGAGGCGGTCATCGAGGCCGAGGGCGAGGGGCGCTCCCTTCGCCTCCTGGCCGGGATGCCCGCGCAGCGGGCCTGGTCGAGGGAGGAGGTCCTGCGCCGCTTCCTCACCTCGCAGTCGGGCCGCAAGGCCCGCTACGCCCAGGCCCTGGCCGCGACGATGGACCTCGACCGGGCGCCGCGACCACTGACCGACCTCCTCGCGCACGTACGCCACGCGCGGGTGGACCGGCAGTAGTCTGGACGACATGCCGTCACCGATCACCGCCGTCGGGATCGAGGCCACCGATGTCGCGGCGGCCGAGACCTTCTACCGGGCCCTCGGGCTCGCCGAGCGCGTGCAGGTGCGAGAGGCGAGCACACCACCGGAGGGTTTCCGCGGCTTCACCCTCTCCCCGCTGGTCTCCGACCCACGTATCGCGGACCTCTTCGTCGAACGGGCGGCGGGAGCCGGCGGGACCGTCGTCAAGCCGGCCACGAAGAGCCTGTGGGGCTACGGCGGCTCCGTCCGGGCACCGGACGGCTCGATGTGGACCGTCGCCTCCTCCGCCAAGAGCCCGCCGAAGGGGGCGAGCGACGCGCCCTCCCTCGGGTACGAGGACCTCGTCCTCCTGCTCGGCTCGCAGGACGTCAAGGCGAGCAGGGCCTTCTACGAGGAGCGCGCGCTACCCGTGGGCAAGAGCTTCGGCGGCAAGTACGTGGAGTTCGACCTCCCCCACTCCCCCGTCAAGCTGGGGCTGAACGCCCGCCGCGCCCTCGCCAAGAACGCCGGCGTCGACGCCGGCGGCGGCGGCGCGCACGGACTGGTGATCATCAGCGGCGACGGCCCGGCCACCGATCCCGACGGGTTCGTCTGGGAGTAGTGCGTCGGCCACGGCGATGATGGGGTCGTGGCCGATCTGCGCGTCCCTCCCGGTCCGGGGCTGCCCCGGGGCCTCGTCGTGCCCGGTTCGGACCTCACCGAGCGCTTCGTCCGGGCCGGCGGCCCCGGCGGGCAGGGTGTGAACACGACCGACTCGCGCGTCCAGCTCTCCCTCGACATCGCCTCGACCGATGCCCTCACCGAGGAGCAGCGCGAGCGTGCCCTGGCCCGCCTGCGGCCGCGCCTGAGCGGCACCGTGCTCGCGGTGGACGCGGCCGAGCACCGCTCCCAGCGACGCAACCGGCAGGCCGCCCGAGACCGCCTGGCCGACCTCCTGCGCGAGGCGCTCGCTCCCCCTCCCCCGCGGCGTCGGCCGACCCGGCCCACGCGCGGCTCGAAGCGCCGGCGTCGGGCGGCCAAGGAGCACCGCTCCCAGCTGAAGGCCCAGCGCCGCCGCCCTCCTCACGCCTGACCCAACCACCACCTGCCGCAGGTGCCTCCTGCTCGCCCGTGTCCGGGAGGCGCTCAGCGGGTAGCCCTCGGGCAGGCCCCTGCGAGATGCCGAGCGCACGGTGTCCGACGACGGTGGAGGTGCACGTGGCTGGTGCGAGCGCGACGGGGGACGCGGTGAGCGGGACCGACCGCGTCCCGGCGCTCGTGCGAGCAGCCCGCCCGCGGCAGTGGACCAAGGGCCTCCTCGTGCTCAGCGCGCCGGTCGCGGCGGGCCGTCTGCTCGAGCGTGAGGTGCTCGTGGGGGCAGCGGTCGCCTTCGTCTGCTTCTGCGTCGCGGCCTCGGCGGTCTACTGATCAACGACGTCTGCGACGTCGAGGAGGACCGACGCCACCCCACGAAGCGGGACCGGCCCGTGGCGTCCGGTGCCGTCAGGCCGGTGACCGCCCTGGCCGTGGGCATCGTGCTCGCGGTGGGTGCGGCGGCGGCGCCCTGTGGTGGGCGCCCGGCCTCGGCGCGGTGATCGCGGCCTACGTCCTGCTCCAGATCGGCTACGCCCTCGGACTGAAGGGGCAGCCCGTCCTGGACCTCGTCGTGGTCTCCTCCGGCTTCGTCCTGCGGGTGGTGGCCGGCGGCGCCGCGACGGGGATCTCCATCTCGTCGATGCTGCTGCTCGTGGCCGCCTTCGGCTCGCTCTTCATGGTGGCCGGCAAGCGCTACTCGGAGCTGCGGCACGAGGCCACCGGGCCCCAGACACGCGAGAGCCTGGAGGAGTACTCCGAGTCCTACCTGCGCTTCGTCTGGACCCTCGCCGCCACCGTCACCGTGCTCACCTACGTCCTGTGGGCGGTCACCGGCGCCACCGGCGGCCCCGGCAGGGTGCCGTGGGGAGTCGTCTCCGTCGCCCCCTTCGTCCTGGGGATGCTGCGGTACGCGGTCGAGATCGACCGCGGGACGGCGGGTGCTCCCGAGGACGTCGTCCTCGGCGACCGGCCGCTGCAGGCCACCGGCGTGCTCTGGCTGGCCACCGTGCTCCCGGGGGTCTTCGCATGAGGACGGCACTCACCGGGTGGGCGCGCACCTCCCCGACCGTCGCCGAGGTGCGCCGACCGACGAGCACGCAGGAGCTCCTGGAGGAGGTCGTCGGGAGTCCCCACGCGCGAGGACTCCTGGCACGTGGCCTCGGACGCAGCTACGGGGACGCGGCCCAGAACGGCGGCGGGCTGATCCTCGACACCACGTCGCTGGACCGTGTCCACACGGTGGACGCCGAGCGGGCCACCGTCACCGTCGACGCCGGGGTCAGCCTGGGCCGGCTCGTGCGGTGCCTTGCCCCCTTCGGCCTCGGGGCACCGGTGCTCCCCGGCACCGGCCACGTCACCGTCGGCGGAGCGATCGCCGCCGACGTCCACGGCAAGAACCATCACGTCGATGGCTCCTTCGGCGCACACGTCCTCTCCATGGACCTCGTGACCGCCGACGGGCGGGTCCGTGCCCTCTCCCCCAGCGGCCCGCAGGCCCGACTCTTCTGGGCGACCCTCGGCGGGATGGGCCTGACCGGCATCGTCACCCGGGCGACCCTGCGCTGCCGGCGCATCGACAGCGCCTACGTCGTCGTCGACACCGAGCGGGCCACCGACCTGGACGACCTCCTCTCCCGCCTGGCCGGGCCCGACGATGCCCACCCGTACTCCGTCGCCTGGTTCGACTCGATGGCGCGAGGAGACCGGCTCGGCCGCGCGGTGATCTCCCGAGGTCGCGACGCGCGGACCGACGACCTCCCCCGCGCGGTGGCGCAGGACCCCCACCGCGTCGAGCACCGCGCCCTGGGGGCGGCGCCCGCCCGCTTCCCCTCGCAGGCGATCAACCGGTGGAGCGCCCGGGCCTTCAACGAGCTGTGGTATCGCAGGTCGCCCTCCTCGCCCCGTCGCGAGGTCCGGTCGCGGCCCGCGCCTACGGCGCCGGCCTGATCGTCGTGGCCAGCGGGAGCCGAGGTCTCAGCGACACCGTCCTCATCGGCAGCACCGCGCAGAAGGTCCAGTCCTCGGCCCCGTGCCCGGTGCTCGTGGTGCGCCCGACCCCCCGGACGCGACGCAAGCGTCCCCGGGGTCGTCGGGCGTAGGGTGCTACCCACGACGTCGAGGAGGTCGCGGATGAAGATCGCCGTCGCAGGTGGGAGCGGGGTCGTCGGTCGCCACGTCGTGGACGTGGCCGGCTCACGTGGTCACGAGATCGACGTCCTGACCCGATCCGGGGGTACGGACCTGACCACCGGCAGCGGGCTGACCGAGCGGCTGCGCGGCGTCGAGGCCGTCATCGACGTCGCGTCGACGACGACGATGACGACGAAGGGGGCACGCGACTTCTTCCGTTCGGTGACCCGCAACTTGCTCCAGGCCGGGCGGTCGGCCGGAGTGGGCCACCACGTGGCCCTCTCGATCATCGGGGCGGCCGACGCCCCCTTCGGGTACTACGCGGGCAAGGCCCTCCAGGAGGAGATGGTCCTCGCCGCCGAGCAGGGCACCGTCGTGCGCGCCGCCCAGTTCCACGAGTTCGCCGAGCAGACCCTCTCCCGGACGAAGGTGGGGCCGGTGCACCTGATGCCCCTCATGCGCTCCCAGCCGGTGGCCGCCCGCGAGGTCGCCGAGCTGCTCGTCGACGTGGCCGTCGAGCGGCCGCTCGGCCGGGGGCCGGAGATCGCCGGCCCGGAGGTCCTGCGCGTGGCCGAGATGGCCCGCGCCCACCTGCGCCGTGCGGGCCGACCGGCCCGGGTGCTGGAGGTGGCGCTCCCGGGCGGCTTCGGGCGGGCCATGCGCGACGGCACCCTCCTCGCCGGCCCGGCGGCGCACCTCGGCAGGCAGACCTACGGCGAGTGGCTCGAGCACGGGGTCGGCGACGGGCAGTAGGTTGCGGGTATGGACGACCCCAGCAGCACCACCCGCATCGCCGTGCTCATCGACTGCGACAACGTCTCGGCGAAGCACGCCACCGCCGTCCTGGAGGAGCTGGCCAAGTACGGCACCCCCACCGTCAAGCGGGCCTACGGCGACTGGACGACCACCCAGCTCGGCAGCTGGAAGAAGGAGCTGCACCGCAACGCGATCCAGCCGGTGCAGCAGTTCGCCTACACCGTCGGGAAGAACTCGACCGACTCGGCGCTGATCATCGACGCGATGGACCTGCTCTGGCAGGGGAACGTCGAGGCCTTCGCCCTCATCTCCTCCGACAGCGACTTCACCCGCCTGGCCACCCGGCTGCGTGAGTCGGGCAAGCGGGTCTACGGGTTGGGCGCCCGCAAGACCCCGGAGTCGCTGCGGCGGGCGGTGGACCAGTTCATCTACCTGGATCTGCTCCAGGAGCAGGCCCGCGACCCGGATGACGAGGCGGACGACCCGGCGGTCCCCGACGAGGAGGAGACGACGATCAACCTCGAGTCGGCGCTGACCAAGGCGATCAACGCCACCTCCGGCGACGACGGATGGAGCACGCTCGGCACCGTGGGGCAGCACCTGAGCCGGGCGCACGCGGACTTCGACCCACGGGCCTTCGGCCACCAGAAGCTCTCGACCCTCGTCGAGGAGCAGCCCTACCTCGAGACCCGGGCGGAGGGCTCCCTGCGTCAGGTGCGCCTGCGTGCCCGCAAGCGGGCGAGCACCGCCAGGGCCCGACCGGCGGCGAAGAAGACGACGACCAAGCGGACGGAGAAGAAGCCGGCCACGAAGAAGGCCTGAGCCCCGCCGGGTCGTCGCTCAGCTCCTGCGCTCCAGCGCCTCGGGCGCCTTGACCGGGATCAGCAGCGCCAGGCCCGCTGCCAGGACGACCGCGACACCGAGGATGCCCCAGTACTGGGTGTTGCTCTCCCCCGTCGCGCGGGCGCCGAGCCAGATCGCGACGGCGAAGGCCGCCGGTGACAGGAAGGAGACGACCCGACCCGTCGTCGCGTACAGGCCGAAGATCTCGCCGCTGTGCCCTTCGGGGATGACCCGCGCGAGGAAGCTGCGCGAGGCCGCCTGGGCCGGGCCGACGAAGGCGGTCATCGCCAGCCCGAGGGTCCAGAAGACCATCGGGCCGCCGTCGTGGAGCACGAAGACCCCCATGCCGAGGCTCACGAGGGCGACGAGGGAGCCGACGATGACCCGCTTCGGGCCGAGCCGGTCGTCCAGCAGGCCGCAGGCCATCGTGCTCAGACCCGCGACGATGTTGGCGACGGCCCCGAAGACGATCACGTCGCCCGCGGACATCCCGAAGGTGCCGGCGGCCAGGACGGCGCCGAAGGCGAACACGCCCGCCAGCCCGTCCCGGAAGAGGGCCGAGGCCCCGAGGAAGTACACGGTGTGCCGGGACTCCTGCCACAGCCCCTTGAGGGAGCGCCCCAGGAGCCGGTAGGAGTCGACGACCCCCACGCGGGGTGCGTTCGTGCGGGGGTTGTCCCTGAGCACGACGAAGGTCGGGATCGTGAAGAGGAGGGTCCACAGGCCGCAGACGATCATCGAGACACGGATGTCCATGCCGTCCTGGTCGCTGACACCGAGCAGACCGACCTCGGGCTGGATGAAGGCGAAGTAGATCAGCAGCAGCACGACGATCCCGCCGAGGTAGCCCATCCCCCACCCGAACCCCGAGACCCGGCCGACGTTCTGCGGGCTGGCGACCTGCTCGATCGAGGCGTTGTAGTTCACCCCGGCGATCTCGGACATGATCGAGCCCACCCCGAGCAGGACGAGTCCGAGCACGAGGAAGCCCGGCTCCGGCTTGACGAGGAAGAGGGATGCGGACAGGGCCGCGAGGATCCAGGTCTGCACCCGCAGGTTGCGCACCGTCCGGCCCGACCGGTCCGAGTTCTGGCCCAGGACGGGGGCGAGCACGGCCACGAGGAGCCCGGCGACGGCCGTCGAGATCGCCAGCGCGGTCGAGGTCGTGTTCGGGTCGCCGAAGCTCGAGCTCGTCAGGTACACCGAGAAGACGAAGGTCGTGATGACGGTGTTGAAGGGCTGGGTCCCCCAGTCCCACATGGCCCACCCGACAACCCGACGAAGCCCTCCGTCCTGTTCGGAACGGAGGGCGCTGTTGGGGGTGGTCACAGGGGGTGGGGAGGCACTCACGGGGCTGAGGCTACCGGCAGGTCGCTCGGGATGGTTGGGCTCTGTTACTCATCCCGGCGTCCGGCCCCGACGTGCACACTGGTGCGAAGTTCGGTATTCTGTGGGGTCGCCTCAGGTTGGCCACGGCCGACCGCCGCCCCGGACGAGATCTCGCTCCGGCGACACCCACCACGGGCAAGGACGCCCATGCACGGAACAGACCGCGCTGCCCGCGCGTTTGCATCTGTGAGGGTCCGCGGCAGGGGCGGATTTCGCGAGAGACACCAGGGAGACTTCCAAGATGGCAGAGCGCACGCTGCGCGGAACGCGCATGGTCAGCTTCAGCATGGAGACGACGGACAACGTCGTCCTCAGTGACCGCCAGATCACGGCCTACGTGTGTGAGGACGGTCACCGCACGGAGCTGCCCTTCTCCGTCGAGGCGGAGATCCCGGGCACCTGGGAGTGCCACTGCGGCAAGCTCGGCAAGCTCGTCGACGGGCCGGAGCCCGAGGTGAAGCCGACCAAGCCGGTGCGCACCCACTGGGACATGCTGCTCGAGCGCCGCTCCATCCCGGAGCTCGAGGAGCTGCTCGAGGAGCGCCTCGAGCTGCTGCGCGCCAAGCGGGGCGAGAAGCCCAAGAAGCGCAGCGCCTGAGGCCGCGCGCCACAGACGCACCAGAGCGAAGGGGGGTGTCCGCCGCGGCGGACACCCCCCTTCGTCGTGCCCGGCGGGTCAGTCGTCGTCGACGATCTCGCCCTCGACCACGTCGCCGTCCTCGCCCCCGTCACGCCGGTGGCGCGGCCGCTCATCGGTCCGCCGGACCCGCACCTCGCCACCGACACCGGCGACGACGAGGCGGCGGGCGATGGCTACCTCGAGACCCATGCGGGCGAGCGGCCGGGTGACCGGCAGGGCGAGGAGCAGGCCCACGACGCCGGTGACGAAGCCGGGGAAGAGCATGAGCGCCCCACCGATGAAGACGAGCACGGCGTCGGCGATCTCCCGGTTCGGGACCTTGCCGGCCCGGACCGCCTCCCCCAGCGCGCGCCAGGTACGGGGTCCCTCACGCCGGATCAGCCAGCCGCCGACGAGGCAGAAGGCGAGCAGCCCGAGGACGGTCAGCAGTGCCCCGATGTGCTGCGCGACCCAGATGACGACGAACAGCTCGACCACGGGCACGAGGAGGACGAGCAGCACGACGAGCAGCCGCCGCCACGAGAGACGTCGACGGGGCGCGGAGCCTCCCGGGAGCGTGGTCACAGCCGGTGCCAGGTGGGCTCGCGGTCGAGCAGGCCGAGGACCTGGTCACGTCGGTGGGCCAGGCCCCAGCGGGTGATCCGCAGCATGGACTCCCGCACGACGTCACCGTCCATCTTCGAGTCGCCGAGCTCCCGCTCGATGAAGGAGATCGGGACCTCGACGACCGTCAGCCCGGCCCGGATGCTGCGCACCGTCAGGTCGGTCTGGAAGCAGTAGCCGGTCGACTCCACGTCGTCGAGACCGATCGTGCGCAGGGTCCCGGCCCGGTAGACCCGGTACCCCGCGGTCGCATCGCGCACCGGCATGCCCAGCAGGGCCTTGATGTAGAGGTTGCCCGCGATACTGATCGCCTTGCGGTCGACGGGCCAGTTGACGACCTCACCACCACGGACGTAGCGCGACCCGATGACCAGGTCGGCATCCGCGGCGGCGGTGAGCATGGTCGGCAGGTGCTCGGGCTGGTGCGACCCGTCCGCGTCCATCTCGACCATCGCGTCGTAGCCACGCTCCAACGCCCACCGGAAGCCGGCGATGTAGGCCGGGCCGAGCCCCTCCTTCTGCCGCCGGTGGATCACGTGGACCTGCGCGTCCTCGGCCGCGAGCGAGTCGGCGACCTCACCGGTGCCGTCCGGGGAGTTGTCGTCGAGCACGACGACGTCGGCCGTGGGCACGCTGGCCCGCACCCGCTCGACGATGCCGGGCAGGTTGTCCCGCTCGTTGTACGTGGGGATGAGGACGGCGACGCGCTCGATGGCGGGCCGGCGCCCAGATGATGGGTCAGGCACCTGTCGTGGCTTCCTCGGTGTGCGACGGGTCGTGGTCCCGATCGAGCCTACCCGCCGGTCGCCGCAGCACGCGCCCGCCCACGGCGAGGAGCAGGAGGCCGGCACAGGTCCACTCGACCCAGGGACCGAGCCGGTCGGAGACGGTGAGCCCGGAGCGCAGGACGACGTCGTGGGCCGGCTGGGCCGCCGTGAAGAGCTCCGTCGTCGGCGTCGTCGAGCCGTCGGGGTTGATGAAGCCTGAGACGCCGACGGTCGAGACGTGGGCGACCGACCGACCGTGCTCGATGGCCCGGATGCGGGAGATCGCGTACTGCTGGGTGGACTCGGCCGTGTAGCCGAAGGTCGCGTTGTTCGTCTGGACGACGAGCAGACTCGGCAGCCCCTGCTCCTGCGCGTGCCGCACCGCCTCGCGCATGAGTCCGTCGTAGGCCACCTCGAAGCATATCGTCGGGACTGCGGTGAAGCGCCCCTGGGCCCCGCTGATCGTGAAGGCGACCGGGTGGTCCCCCTTCGCGAAGCCCGCCCTGACGAGGTCCACCTTGGAGCTGAAGAGCCGGTAGAAGTCCCGGTGCGGGACGTACTCGGCGAAGGGGACGGGGTGCTGCTTGACGTAGCGCTGCGGGTCCGGGTCCCCCGGCCGGTAGAGCAGCGAGGCGTTGGAGACCTCCGGCAGCGGCTCGTCGAGGATCGCCCCGACGATGAGCGGGGCGTCCACGGCGCGCACCGCGCGCTCGACCTGCGCCGCGGCATCACGGTTGCGCAGCGGGTCGATGTCCGAGGCGTTCTCCGGCCAGATGACGAGGTCGAGATCGGGCTCCTCGGCGGCGAGCGCACGAGTCCCCTGGACGTGGTTGTCCAGGACCTGGCGCCGCTCGGCGTTGAAGTGCAGCCCGGGCGCGGGGACGTCGCCCTGGACCATGCCGACGCGGGCGGTCGACTCCCCCTCGGTCGGGACCGGGACGACGACGGAGCCGAGCCCGATGAGCGCGGCGAGCCCGAGCGCGACGTACGGCACGCGGCGGGTGACCACGAGGAGGACGACCGGCACCGCGACGAGGGCCACGACGAAGGTGATGAGCGGTGCCCCGCCGATCGCGGCCCAACGCGACAGCGGCGAGTCCGACTGGGAGAAGGCCAGGCGCGCCCACGGGAATCCGCCGTACGGCCAGGAGCCGCGCACGTACTCCTGCAGCACCCACATGACGGGGATGAGCAGGGCCGCGGGCAGCCGCCGACCGCGCCGGATGAGCGGAGCCTGCACCCAGGCGAGCACCGCGCCCATCACCGCGACGTAGAGCGACTCGGTCACCGCCAGCGCGAACCACGGGAACTTGCCCACGTAGATGCCCGACCAGCTCAGTGTCGGGAGGAAGCACCCGAGGCCGGCCACGAGCCCGAGGAGGGCGCCGGCCCTCACGCTCACGTCCCACAGGGCCAGGCCGATCACGGCGACACCGGCGATCCCGGCGACCGCGATGTCCTGGTCCGGGAAGGCCGCCCACAGCAGCAGCCCGCCGACCAGGGCGGCGAGCAGCCGGACGGGCATGGAGGTCGGCCTCACTCCCACGGCGTCGTCAGCACGACGGTCGTGCGGGTGGACACCCCGCCCTGGGCGCGCACCCGCGAGAGGATCTCCTCCAGGTCCTGGGGCGTGCCCACGCGCATCCGCAGGAGGTAGTTGGAGTCGCCCGCCACGGAGTAGCAGGCGTCGATCTCGCGGATGTCGCGCAGCCGGTCGGGGATGTCGTCGGGGTCGCGCGGGTCGAGCGGGGTGACCGAGACGAAGGCGGTCAGCGGGGTCCCGAGGGCCGCGGGGTCGACCGTCGCGGTGTAGCCCGTGACGATCCCCCGCTCCTCGAGGCGGCGCACGCGCTGGTGGACGGCGGAGGTGGAGAGGCCGACCTCCTTGCCGAGGTCGGTGTAGCTCATCCGTCCGTCCTCCCGCAGGAGGTCGATGATGCGTCGGTCCGCCGCTTCCATGGTTGAACTGTAGGCGACACCCGTAGGGTCTGGGCCATGCCGGTCACTTCCGACGAGCGACTTCTGCTCCTTGACTCCGCATCGTTGTACTTCCGTGCCTTCTACGGGGTCCCGCCGCGCGAAGGGGGCACCTCCGGGCTGCCGACGAACGCCGTCGCCGGCTTCCTCGACATGATCGCCACCCTCGTGACCCGGTACCGGCCCAGCCACCTCGTGGCCTGCTGGGACGACGACTGGCGGCCCGGGTGGCGGGTCGAGGCGATCCCCACGTACAAGGCGCACCGGGTCGCCGAGGACGAGGCGGACGGGGAGGCGGTACCCGACGAGCTCTCCCCGCAGGTGCCCGTCATCATGGCCGCTCTCGAGGCGATCGGGATCGCGCGCATCGGTGCCCCCGAGTACGAGGCCGACGACGTCATCGGGACGATCGCGATGCGCTACCGCGGACGGATGCCGGTCGACGTCGTCACCGGGGACCGGGACCTCTTCCAGCTCGTCGACGACGCGTCGAGCACCCGGGTGCTCTACACGGCCCGCGGTGGCGTCCGGGACCCCGATGTCGTCACCCAGTCGGTGCTCCAGGAGAAGTACGCCGTGCCCACCGGGGAGGCCTACCTGGACATGGCCGCGCTGCGTGGCGACACGAGCGACGGCCTGCCCGGTGTCAAGGGCATCGGGGAGAAGACCGCCGCCGCGCTCATCAGGGACCACGGCTCCCTCGCCGGGGTCCGCGAGGCCCTCGCCGCGGGCGACCCGACCATCAAGGGTGCCCGCCGGAGGAACCTCGAGGAGGCCGCGGACTACCTCGACGTCGCGCCGCTCGTCGTCCGGGTGGCCCACGACGTGCCGATCGGTGAGCCCGACCTGCGGGTGCCCGCGGACATCGCCGACCCGGCGGCGATGAGCCGCCTCGCTCTGGAGCACGGACTCACCGGCCCCTTCGACCGGGTGGCCACCGCCCTTCGCCACTGACGCCCCGCTCCCCGGCCCCACGGGTACGCATCCCCCGGGGAGAGCCCCTCCCAGGTGCGCGTCCCCCTAGGGGAAGCCCCTCCCAGGTGCATCCCCCTAGGGGAAGTTCCTTCAGGCCCGTCATCTCCCTCGGGAGGTGCGCACCCGGCTCAGTCCAGGCGGTCGGCGGCGACGACGCCGCGCATCACCCTGTCGACCGCCTTGCGGGCCACGCCACGCAGGTGGGGCTGCGGAGCCGCGTCACCGATCTGGTCGAGCAGGTCCACGACCTGCTTGCAGCGGCGCACGAAGTCACCGGCCGTCAGGTCCGAGCCGTAGAGCACCTCGTCGAGGCGGCGGCCGCTGGCCCAGCGGTGCACGGCCCAGGCGATCCCGGCGTCCGGCTCCCCCGTCTGCGGCAGCGCGTGCTCGCTCTCGAGGTCCTCCAGCTCGCTCCACCGCCGAATCATGTCCTGCCAGGCGTCGGCGACACCGTCCGTGGGCATGCGGGGGAAGGCCTCCTCCTCGCGCCGCGGCTCGTGGATGAGCATCGAGACGACGGCGGCCAGCTCCGCGGGATCCAGGCGCTGCCAGACGCCGCCGCGCAGGCACTCCGCGGCGAGCAGGTCCTTCTCGGTGTAGAGCCGCCGCAGCCGCGAGCCCAGCTCGGTGACGCTCTCCCCGTCGGGCCCGAGGTAGCCCAGCTGGACGAGGACGACACAGATCCGCTCGAAGGTGTTCGCCACCGACGTCGTCCGGTGCTCCACCTTGCGCTGCAGCGCGCTCGTCTCGCGGGTGAGCTTCCACCACCGCTGCGCCCAGCGTGCGTGCTGCTCGCGGTCCGGGCAGTCGTGGCACGGGTGCTGCCGCATCTCCTGGCGCAGCGCCTCGAGCCGGGCGTCCTCCCCCTTCGCGCTCTCCTGGGCGTGCCGGCGCACGCTCGGCGCACCCTCGTCGGGTGCCTTGATCCGCAGGGTCGCCGCGAGGTCCGCCCGCTGCTTCGCGGACTTGGGGTTGAAGCCCCGCGGCACCGCGAGCCGCCCGAAGGGGCTGACCGGCCCGTCGAGGTCCTCGGCCGTGAGGCGGCGCACCTGCTTGTGCTCGGTGAGCACGCTCGGCGCCGAGGACTCCCCCTTGTACGAGCGGGGCGGTGCGATGACCAGGGCGAGGCCGGAGCGCCGCCCACCGATGCGCACGATGTCGCCCACCTTGAGCGCCTCGAGCGAGACGGCGATCTCGGCACGCCGGTTGGCGGCGCGCTTGCGCGCCCCCTCCTTCTCGATGTCGCTGATCCGGCGGCGGATCGCGGCGTACTCGCGGAAGTCACCCCGGTCGCAGTGCATCGCCTCGGCGTAGGCCTGGAGGGACTCCTGCTGGTCTCGGACCCTGCTCGCGAGGCCGACGACCGCACGGTCGGCCTGGAACTGGGCGAAGGAGGTCTCGAGGATCTCCTTGGCGGTCTGCCGCCCCACCTGGGCGACGAGGTTGACCGCCATGTTGTACGTCGGCCGGAAGCTGGAGCGCAGGGGGTAGGTCCGCGTCGAGGCGAGCCCGGCCACCGACACCGGGTCCATCCCCCGGCTCCACACGACGACCCCGTGCCCCTCGACGTCGATGCCCCGTCGCCCCGCCCGGCCGGTGAGCTGGGTGTACTGGGCCGGGGTGATGTCGACGTGCGCCTCGCCGTTGAACTTCACGAGACGCTCGATGACGACCGTCCGGGCCGGCATGTTGATGCCCAGGGCCAGGGTCTCGGTCGCGAAGACCGCGCGGACGCGTCCCTCGGTGAAGAGCTCCTCGACGAGCTCGCGGAAGAGCGGCAGCATGCCGGCGTGGTGGGCGGCGAAGCCGCGGGAGATCCCCTCGACGAAGGCGTGGTAGCCGAGCACGTCGAGGTCCTCCCCCTCGAGCACCGCGGCCCGCTCCTCGACGTGGCGGCGGTTGCGCTCCCCCTCGCGCTCGGAGACCAGCCGCACGTCGCCCCGCAGCAGCTGGGTCACCGCCCCCTCGCAGCCGGTGCGGCTGAAGATGAAGGTGATCGCCGGCAGGAGACCGTCCCGGTCGAGCTCCCGGATGACCTCGGTGCGCGAGGCGGCGCCGCCGAAGCGACCGCCGTTCCCGGGCCCGTGACCGCCGCGGCCGCCGTGCCCGCCGCGGCGGTCCCGCCCCCTGCGCCGGTCCCGGCCACGCTCCGGCCCGTCCCCGGTGGCGCGCACGCGGGCCCGGATGGCATCGAGCAGCTCGGGGTTGACCCGTGCAGGGTCCCCCGCGCTGCCGGCCTCGTCGACGAAGAGGTCGTACATGTCCCGGCCGACCATCATGTGCTGCCACAGCGGGACCGGGCGCTCCTCCGAGACGACCACCTCGGTGCCGCCGCGGACCTCGGCGAGCCAGTCACCGAACTCCTCCGCGTTGCTCACCGTCGCCGAGAGAGAGATCACCTGCACCCCCCGGGGCAGGTGGATGATGACCTCCTCCCACACCGCACCGCGGAAGCGGTCGGCGAGGTAGTGCACCTCGTCCATGACGACGAAGGCGAGCTCGTCGAGGGTGCTCGACCCCGCGTAGATCATGTTGCGCAGCACCTCGGTCGTCATGACGACGACCGGCGCCTCCCCGTTGATCGAGGTGTCCCCGGTGAGCAGCCCGACGCGGTCGGCGCCGTGGCGGGCGACGAGCTCGTGGTACTTCTGGTTGCTCAGCGCCTTGATCGGCGTGGTGTAGAAGGCCTTCTGCCTCCGCGCCAGCGCCAGGTGCACGGCGAACTCCCCCACGACCGTCTTGCCGGCGCCGGTGGGTGCCGCGACGAGCACCCCCTGGCCGGACTCCACCGCCTCGCAGGCCTCGGCCTGGAAGGCGTCGAGCTCGAAGTCGAAGGTGGCCGCGAAGCGGCCGAACTCACCGCGCTCTCGTGCGCTGCGACGGCGGGCGGCGGCGTAGCGGTCGGCAGGGCTGGACATGCCTCCACGCTATGTCAGGTCGGGACGAGCGGTCGTCAGGTGAGGGGCGAGGCCTCGTCGTCGGCGAGGTCGGAGTAGTCCGGCTCGGCCCCGCTCGCCCGTCGTCGCCGGTCCATGAGCAGGCAGGCACCCACCGCGCCGAAGTACAGCAGGCACAGCGGGCCGGCGAGCAGGAACATCGTGAACGGGTCCGGTGTGGGGGTGATGATCGCCGAGGCGATGAAGATCAGCAGCACCGCGATCCGCCAGGAGCGCAGCAGCGTCCTCCCGGAGAGCACCCCGATGGCGCTCAGCCCGACGAGGAAGACCGGCAGCAGCCAGGCCAGCCCGAAGGCGAGGATGAAGCGGATGACGAAGGAGAAGTAGTCCCCCGCCTGCTGGATGTTGCTCGACTTGTCGTCGTCGGGGGTGAATCCGAAGAGGATGACCAGCGCCTTCGGCAGGGTGTAGTAGGCGAAGACGCACCCGGTGAGGAAGAGCGGCAGCGCCGTCGCGAAGACCCCGACGGAGATCCGCTTCTCCCGCTTGGTCAGCCCCGGGAGCAGGAAGGCCCAGATCTGCCAGACCCACACCGGGCTGGAGATGATGACGCCGACGAAGAGCGAGATCGACAGCTGCGTCGTGAAGGCGGTCGTCGCGTTGCCGAAGTTCAGCAGGGCGGCGGCGCTGTCCGGGTTGGTCTCGCGGTACTCCTCGAAGGGGAGGGTCAGCTGACGGTAGATCGGCTCGTAGTAGATCCACGCGACGACGGCGCCGACGATGATCGCGGCCGCGGCCACCATGAGACGGTTGCGGAACTCGAGGAGGTGCTCCTTGAGCGGCATCCGCCCTTCGGGGTTCTTGGGCGTGCGCTGTCGTCGGGCCATCCGGGTCGGGGTGGGCGGTGCTCAGGCGGACGGGCCGGACTGGTTGTCCGTCCGGGAGGTGCCCTCGTCGATGGCGGAGGGGCCTTCGGTGGTCGAGCTCTGCGGACCGTCCGCGCTCTCGGCCTCACGCTTGGCGGCGTCGCGCTGGCGGTCCTCCTCCTTCATCTCG
This sequence comes from uncultured Janibacter sp., assembly GCA_964430615.1. Lineage (GTDB taxonomy): Bacteria > Actinomycetota > Actinomycetes > Actinomycetales > Dermatophilaceae > Janibacter. Next base: position 18,248 of record CAYSGN010000030.1, read on the forward strand.
TTGACCTCTGCCTTGAAGACCCGGGCCGACTTGCCGATGCTCCGCGCGGCGTCCGGCAGCTTCTTGAAGCCGAAGAGCAGGAGGATGACCAGGACGATCAGGAGGATCTCCATGGGTCCCAGGTTGGGCATGATGGACCTTTCTTCGGTGCGGACTACATCTAGTGTACGGCGCCCGGAGGGCCCTCCGGAGAGGCCGTCAGCCCTCGTACGCCGCCAGGGCGTCGGCGGCGTGCGCGGCCACCGATCGGCGCAGCTCCGTCGGCGCGATGATCTCGGCGGCACCACCGAGACCGAGCACGAGGCGGCGCACGAGCCCCTCGTCGCTCGTGGGCAGGGTGACGAGCAGGTCCTCCCCCGTCGCCTCCCGTCCGGTGACCGGGTAGTACTCGGCGACCCAATGCGCCGGCGGGCTCAGCCGCAGCGTCACGCGCAGGTCGTGCTCGTCGGCCTGGTAGGTGCCGGTGCTCAGGTCACGGACGGTGACGCCCTCCGGGGGCTCCGCGGCGGCGGCGAGCACGTCCACCGCCTCGATGCGGTCGGTGCGGAAGAGGCGCACGTCCTGGGCGCGATGGCACCACCCCTCGAGGTACCAGTGGCCCTCGACATGGGCCAGGCGAAGGGGGTCGACGTCGCGCTCGGTGCGCTCGTCGCGGCTGGGCACGTGGTAGCCCAGGTGCACGCGGCGCCCCGCGTCGAGGGCCGAGCGGAGGGTCGCGACGGTCTCGGCCTCGCCCGTGGTCTCGTCGGGGGCCACGACGACCCGGTCCACGCCGGGCACCGCGCCGGTCGCCTCCGAGAGCTTGGCCAGGGCCCGGTCGACGGCCTCGTGCTCGCCCGCCCCGCTCGCCGCGAGCGAGCGGAGACCGACGATGAGGGCGATCGCCTCGTCGACCGTCAGGCGCAGGGGGCGGGCGATCGCCTCGGCGTTCTCGACGACGACGCGGCCCCCCTCGTAGCTGGCCTCGATGAGCTCGTCGGGCATCGGGCCGGAGCCGCAGAGGAAGAGCAGGTCCAGGTCGGCCTTGAGCTGGGCCTCGCTGATGCCCAGCCCGGTCGCGGCCTCCTCGATACCGATCCCCTGCCGGCTGACCAGCCAGGGCACCATCGTCAGGAGGCGCTGCACGCGGCTCGTCGCGGACTCCACGGGCGGGCGGGCCATCAGGCGACACCCCCGTCGTGGGCCCCGACCACGGCGCGCAGCCGGGTGAGGACCGCCTCGCGCAGCTGCGCCGGCTCCTCGACGAGCACGTCGGCGCCGTACCCCGCGATCTCCTGGGCGAGGGCCTCCTGGTCGGCGTGCTCGAGGCACAGCCGGTCCCACTGCGGGTCCAGGGAGGTGGTCTCGCCGGCCCGGCGGCGCAGGTCGTGGCCCGCTCCGCTGCGCACCCGCAGCACGGCGGTCCGGGTCTCCCGCGAGCCGTCCTGGCTGCTGGCGATCATGGCGGCCGGGTCGAGGTCCGCCGGGACCGGCACGCCGGCCGCCTCCCCGGTCGTCGTGACCTCGGAGGCGATCCGGGAGAGCCGGAAGACCCGTGGCGCCTCCCGGTCCCGGTCATGACCGACGAGGTACCAGCGACCGCGCCAGGCGGTCAGCGCCCACGGCTCCACGTGCCGGGGGCGGCCATCGCCCTCACCGGGGCGGGCGTAGTCGAAGCGGACCGTCGCGGAGGCGATGACGGCGTCCTTGAGCGCGTCGAAGGCGGGCTCCCCGCCCCCGAGGCGCGGCTCCAGCCCGGCGAAGGGGACGACGCTCCCTTCGTCCCCGGCGGCCACCTTGCGCCAGGCCGTGGCGGCCGGGCCGGCCATCGCGGCGTGCGCCCAGGCCCGGCTGGCGAGACCGACGACGGCCAGCTCGTCGGGGGTCAGCTCGATCGGGGGCAGCGCGTAGTCCCGCTGGTCGATCCGGTAGCCCTGCTCGTCGTCGAAGGCGCCGATCTCCTCGGTGACGAGCGGGATGCCCATCGCCCGCAGATCCTCCTTGTCCCGCTCGAACATCCGGTCGAAGGCCTCGTCGGACTCGACCGCGCTGTAGGCCTCGACCATCCCGCGGATGCGCTGCTTGGGCACCGGGATGCGCGCCGAGAGCAGCGCCATCGTCAGGTTGAGCAGGCGCTCGGTCTTGGCCTTCGGCGTGTTCGGTGCTGCCACATCCGCTCCCTTCGTCAGGGCGAGGCTAGTGCCCCGGGCACGCGGACCGGTGCACCGGCACGGCCGCGGGCGGCGAAGGGGGCGGTCAGCCCACCTTGACGAGGTCGACGACGAAGATCAGCGTCTCGCCGGGCTGGATGACGTTGCCCGCGCCGCGGTCGCCGTAGCCCAGGTGCGGCGGGATGACGATCTTGCGTCGGCCACCCTCCTTCATCCCGATGAGGCCCTGGTCCCACCCCTGGATGACCTGACCCACACCGGCGGTGAAGGCGAGCGGGGCGCCGCGGTTCCAGGAGGCGTCGAACTCCTCGCCGGTGGAGTGGGCCACCCCGACGTAGTGGGCCTGGATCGGCGAGCCGGGGGTCACCTCGGCGCCGTCGCCGACGGTGACGTCCTCGACGACGAGCTCGCTCGGCGGGGTGTCGCCGGGGAAGTCGATCTCGGGCTTGGTGGTCTCGGGGTCGAAGGGCATGCGGTCTCCTGACGGTGGTTGCTGGGTGCGGACGGGTGGTCTCGGGCCGGGATCAGCCCTTGCCGAGGACGTCGACGGAGAAGACGAGCGTCGAGTTGGCCTTGATCGGGCCATTGGCCTGCTTGCCGTAGGCCTCCTTCGGCGGGGCGACGATGAGCAGGCGGTCGCCCACCTTCGCGCCCTCGAGGGCCTTGTCCCAGGCCGGGATGACCTGGCCCTGGCCGACGCCGACCGGGAAGGCCTGGTCCTCCTTGCCCTTCTTGGAGGAGTCGAAGACCTTGCCGTCGTCCCAGGTGACCCCGGTGTAGTGGACGTAGGCGATGTCCCCCTTCTTGACGGTCTCGCCGTCGCCCTTCTTGAGGTGCTCCACCTGGAGCTTCTTGGGCTTCTTCTCGCCCTTGGGGATGGTGATGTCGGCCGGGTCGTCCTCGGACCACGTCACCTTCGGCATGCCCTTCTTCGGGGCGACGTCCTCACCGTCGGCCTTGTCGGGCAGGATGCCGCGCACGTCGAAGACGACGATGACGTTGTCCTTGCCGTCGATGCCGAACTGCGGGTTGCCCTGAGCGCCGAAGAGGTCCTCGGGCGGCAGCACGGCGACGGCCTGGGTGCCGACCTTCTGCCCGTTGATCGCCTTGATGAGGCCGGAGAGCCCCTGCGGCTGGGACGTCAGCGGCAGGTACGCCGCGGTATCGCCGTAGGTGCTCGACTGCTTGATCGGCTTGCCGTTCTTGGCGTTGAACATCGCGACGTCGACCTTGGCGAAGTCGCCGATCTCCGTCTTCTCGCCCTTGCCCTGCTTGAGCACGTCGAGGGTGGTCTGGGAGACCTTGACGGGCTCGTCGACCTTGATCTTGGGGCCCTTGTCCTTCGTCGGCGGGGTGACGTCGATCGACTCGAGGACCTTCTGGTCCTTCTTCTTCGGCTCGGCGAGGGTCGTCGAGGTCTTCTTCGACTCCGAGTCCTTCGACCCCGAGTCCTTCGACGAGGACTCCGAGGACGCACTGGACGAGCTGTCCGAGCCCGCCGTGTCGCTGTCGGAGTCGGAGTCGTCGCCGCACGCGGAGAGCACGAGGAGTGCTGCGGTGGATGCCGCGACGGCGGTGGTCAGGCGAGCACGAGGCGTCGACACAGGTGGACCTCTGATCTAGGAGACGGATGTCGCCGCACACCCTAACCACCGAGCCTGGGCATCCGCTGGCCGAGGCTTCGGCGGCAGGTCACACCGCCGGCGTCGGGCGTCCTCGCATGGTCTCGATGAGCCGGTCCACGCGCTCGTCGGTGGAGACGAAGGGGTCCTTGCACAGGACCGTGCGCTGCGCCTCGTCGTTGAGCTTGAGGTGGACCCAGTCGACGGTGACGTCCCGGGAGTTCTCCCGGGCGGCCCGCACGAAGTCCCCGCGCAGCTTGGCCCGGGTGGTCTGCGGGGGCCGCTCCACGGCGGCCGCGATGTCCTCGTCGGTGACGACCCGGGCGACGCGGCCGGCCTTCTGGAGCAGGTGGTGCACGCCCCGGTCGGGGTGGATGTCGTGGTAGGCGAGGTCGAGCTGGGCCAGGCGCGGGTCGCCCATGTCCAGACCGTGCCGTGCCGCGTAGGCATCGAGCAGCCGGTACTTGACGACCCAGTCGATCTCGGTCGCGACCGAGCCCAGGTCCGGGGTGCGGACGGCGTCGAGGGTGCGGCCCCACAGGTCGAGCACCTGCCGGGTCACCGGGTCGTCGATGCCCTCCCGCTCGGCGTAGGCGGCGGCCCGCTCGAAGTACTCGGTCTGGATCTCCAGCCCGCTCATCCGCCGCCCGTCGGCAAGGCGCACCAGCGCCCCGCCGGTCATGTCGAGGCTGACGTCGCGGATGGCCCGGATCGGGTTGTCCAGCGACAGGTCGGGCATGGCGACCCCGTCCTCGAGCATGCGCAGCACGAGATGGGCCGACCCGACCTTGAGCAGGGTGGTCGTCTCGGTCATCGTCGAGTCACCGACGATGACGTGCATCCGCCGGTACCGCTCGGCGTCGGCGTGCGGCTCGTCGCGGGTGTTGATGATCGGGCGGGAGCGGGTGGTCGCCGAGGAGATGCCCTCCCAGATGTGGTCGGCGCGCTGGCTGACCGAGAACTGCGTGCCGCGGCTCGTCGTCATCAGCTTGCCGGTGCCGGCGACGAGCTGGCGGGTGATGAGGAAGGGCAGCAGCCCCTCGGTCACCGCGGTGAAGTTGTCGGTGCGGGCGACGAGGAAGTTCTCGTGGCACCCGTAGGAGTTGCCGGCGGAGTCGACGTTGTTCTTGAAGACGTAGATCTCTCCGGAGACCTCGTCCGCGGCGAGGCGCTCCTGCGCGTCGGTGACGAGGTCCTGGACGATCCGCTCCCCCGCCCGGTCGTGGGCGATGAGCGTGACGAGGTCGTCGCACTCGGCGGTGGCGTACTCGGGGTGGCTGCCCACGTCGAGGTAGAGGCGGGAGCCGTTCGGCAGGAAGACATTGCTCGAGCGCCCCCACGCGACGACCTTGCGGAAGAGGTAGCGGGCCACCTCGTCCGGCGTCAGCCGCCGCTGCCCCTCGGAGACGGCGGTGATGCCGAACTCCGTCTCGATGCCGAAGATGCGTCGCTCCACGAGTGCAGGCTAACCATCGCTCGGGGCGGGACCGACGAGGGAGTCGCCGCTCACCCGCCGGAAGCACCGGCGGGTCCGGGTGCGGTCGAGCACGGCGATCTCGAGGTCCTCGGGCGCGATGCGACCGGCGGGGGCCTCGCCGCCCTCGCCCCGGACGGAGAGGACCTCGGCGGCGAGGTCGAAGGCGCCCTGGAGGGTCAGGTCGCGGCGCCAGGTGCTCTCGAGCATGTCGTTGAGTCGCTCGCTGTCCCCGCCGATGGCCACGAAGCCGAACTCGTCGGCGACCGACCCGTCGTAGGTGAGGCGCAGGATCCGGTCGGTCTCGGGCGTCGCGCCGACCTCGGCGACGACGATCTCGACCTCGTACGGCTTCTGGTCCTGGGTGAAGACCGTGCCCAGGGTCTGGGCGTAGGCGTTGGCCAGCGCCCGGGCGGTCACGTCCGAGCGGTCGTAGGAGTAGCCACGCAGGTCGGCGTAGCGGATCCCGGCGACGCGCAGGTTCTCGAACTCGTTGTACTTGCCGACCGCGGCGAAGCCGATCCGGTCGTAGATCTCGCTGACCTTGTTCAGCGACCGGCTGCTCGGGTTGTCCGCGACGAAGAGGACACCCTCCTCGTGGCCGAGGACGACCACCGAGCGACCACGGGCGATGCCGGCCCGGGCGAAGTCCGCCCGGTCCTTCATCACCTGCTCGGGCGAGACGTAGAAGGGGGGCTGGGTCACCGGGCACCTCCGGGGTTCTCGCGCCGGTCGTCGACGATCTGCTGGACGACCTCCTCGACACGCTCGTCGGTGAGGAAGCGGTACCCGTCGGCGTCGACGATGCCGACCATCGGCCAGATCCGGCGGTTCAGGTCCGGCCCGCCGGTGGCCGAATCGTCGTCCGCGGCGTCGTAGAGGGCCTCCAGTGCGGTGCGCACCGCGGCATCCTCCGGCATGTCGGGACGCCAGAGCTTCTTCAGCGAGCCGCGGGCGAAGAGCGCCCCGGACCCCACGCTGTGGTGCTGCTGCTCCTCGTAGCAGCCGCCGGTGACGTCGTAGGAGAAGATCCGCCCGGCGCCCTCGTCCGCGTCGAAGCCGCCGAAGACCGGCAGCACGCTCAGGCCCTGCATCGCCATGCCGAGGTTGCCCCGCAGCATGGTCGCGAGCCGGTTGGCCCGGCCCTGCACGGACATGTCGACGCCCTCGATCTTCTCGTAGTGCTCCAGCTCGACCTGGAAGAGGCGCACCATCTCGATGGCGACGCCGGCTGCGCCGGCGATCCCCACGAGGGAGGACTCGTCCGCCGCGAAGACCTTCTGCATGTCCCGGTTGGCGATGAGGCTGCCCATCGTCGCCCGACGGTCCCCCGCCATGAGCAGCCCACCGGCGTGGACGAGCGCCACGATCGTCGTGCCGTGGGTGGCCTCGACCTGCTGCGCGGGCAGACCCCGCCCGCCGGGCAGCAGCTGCGGGTCGTGCCGCCCGACGAACTCGGTGAACGAGGCCCCTCCCGCGGTGAGGAACTCCGTCGGGAGGCGCCCCGCTCCGAGGGGGTCGCTCACTGTCCGCCCTTCTGGACGAATCCCTTGACGAACTCCTCCGCGTTGGACTCGAGGACCCCGTCGATCTCGTCGAGCACGGAGTCCACCTCCTCGTCGCGGGCGGCGTTGGTCTCGGTGACCTGGCCGAAGCCGTCCTCCTCGGGGCCCTCGTCGTCGCCGCCGGTACGCTGCGGTCGGATGCGCTCCTGTGCCATGACTGCTCCTTCGCTCGGTCCTGCATCGAGCCTATGCCCCGGACCCGCTAAGCCCCCAAGGCCTCCACGAGGTGGTCCAGGTCGGCTCCCGCGAGCAGGTCCTCGGTCGCCGCGCGGCCGGCGCCGACCGGGTCGGTCAGCGGCACCCGGGCGACCCGCCCGGCCCGGGGAAGGCGCACGACGAGGCTGTCCCACGACGCGGACACGATGTGCTCGCCGAAGGTCTCCACGGCCCGCCCGCGCAGCCACGCCCGGGTGTCCTCCGGTGGTGTCGTCACGGCGGCGGCCACCTCCTCGTCCGTCGTCAGCCGGGTGACCCGTCCCGCGGACTCGAGCTTGTGGAAGATCCCCTTCTCGGCGCGCACGTCGGAGAACTGGATGTCGATCGCCGTGAGGCGCGGATCGCCCCAGGAGAGAGCATCCCGCTCCCGGTAGCGCTCGAGCAGGGCGAGCTTGGCGACCCAGTCGATGTCCGCGGCCGCGTCCATCGGGTCGCGGGAGAGCAGCCCGAGGAGCCGCTCCCAGTGGGCCAGCACCTCGTCGGTGGCCGCGTCGCTCCCTTCGCGCTCCACGAAGGCGGTGACCATCTCCAGGTACTCGGTGAGGATCTGCACGGCCGTCAGGTCGCGCCCGTCGCGCATCCGCACGCTCGCCCGGCACGTGGGGTCGTGGGAGATCACCTTGAGCGCCTCGACGGGATGGAGCACCTCGAGGCCCCGGTCGATCGCCCCGGCCTCGATGAGACGCAGCACGAGCGAGGTCGAGCCGACCTTCACCAGGTTGGCGACGTCGGCCTGGTTGGCGTCACCGATGATGACGTGCAGCCGCCGCCAGACGTCCGGGTCGGCGTGCGGCTCGTCGCGGGTGTTGATGATCGGGCGCTTGAAGGTCGTCTCCAGCCCGACGGGAGCCTCGAAGAAGTCGCTGCGGGAGCTGATCTGGTAGCCGGGGTGCTCGCTCTCCTGCCCGATGCCCACCCGTCCTGCACCGCACATGACCTGGCGGGCGACGAAGAAGGGGATCAGGCCCGAGACGATCCGCTCGAAGGGGGTCTCCCGGGTGACGAGGTAGTTCTCGTGCGTCCCGTAGGAGGCGCCCTTGCCGTCGGTGTTGTTCTTGTAGAGGTTGATCCCCGGGGTGCGTCCCGCGAGCCGCTGGACCACCTCACGCATGACGTGCAGCCCGGCCCGGTCCCAGACGAGGGCGTCCCGTGGTGAGGTGACCTCCGGCGAGGAGTACTCGGGGTGGGCATGGTCGACGTACAGGCGCGCACCGTTGACGAGGACGACATTGGCCAGGGTCGGGTCCTCCGCGTCCGTCAGCTGCGAGGAGTGCGCCCTCTGCCGTGGCAGCTCGAAGCCGCGGGCGTCCAGCAGCGGGTGCTCGTCGCTGTAGTCCCAGGCGCCGTGCGAGGCCCGCAGCCCGTGGGCCCGCGCGTAGGTCGTCACCACCTCCCCGGAGGTGACCACCGGGTTGGCGTGCGGCTCCCCCGGGACCGCGATCCCGTACTCGGTCTCGATACCCATGATCCGGCGCACACTCATGGCCTCAGCGTAGGCGTCGCTCCTCCCCGACCGGACGCACCGTGTTCAATGGCGGTGTGACCACCGACGAGACATGGATGCCCTGGCGCACCCGCGTGCTCGACCTGCTCACCCGGGGCGCCTCGACCGCGGACGAGATGACGCCCGGTGAGCTGTCCCGGCTACGCGGCACCGTGCCCCTCCGTCCGCCCGTCACGTGGGTCGTCGGGCAGGTCGCCGACGGTGTCGCGAGCCAGACCCGCAGGATCGCCGCCCGGGACGGCTTCCCGCTCAAGGTGCGCATCCACCGCCCGGACCTCCCCGGACGCCTGCCGCTGCTCGTGCACTACCACGGGGGCGGCTTCGTCATCGGCAACATCGGGATCTACGACCCGTACCTGACGCGGGTGGCCGCGGACGCCGAGGTCGTCGTCGTGACCGTCGCCTACCGGATGGCGCCCGAGCACCGCGCCCCGTCCGCGGTCCACGACTGCCGGGACGCGACCGCCTGGGCGCTGGAGCACGCGGACGAGCTGGGGGTCCGCACCGACTCCCTGGGGGTGACCGGCGACTCCGCGGGCGGCAACCTCGCCGCCGGCATGGCCCAGCACCTGCGCGACGAGGGCTTCGCGGGGCTGCGGCACCAGGCCCTGGTCTATCCCGCCCCCGACCTCACCGACCGGGAGCTGGCCGGGCTGGACCGCCACTTCCCGATCCTCACCCCGGAGATGATGCGCTCCTTCCGCACGACCTACCTCGGTGACGACGGGGACGACCACGACCCGTCCCTCTCCCCCGCGCTCGGGAGACTGGACCGGCTGCCACCCGCGCTGGTCCAGACCGCGGAGCAGGACCCGCTGCGTCAGGACGGCGAGGCCTACGCGGAGGCGATGCGGGCGGCCGGGGTCGAGGTGCGCAGCACCCGGTACCGCGGCGCGCCGCACGGCTTCGTCAACTTCCCCGGGCTGACCTCCGCGGGCTACCCGGCCCTCGAGGAGCTGGCCCACGAGGTCCGCCACCACCTGCACGAGGAGAGCACGTGAAGCGGCCCTACCCCGGCATGAGACCGCTGACCACCGCCCTGACGGCGTACCTGGACAACGCCGGTCGTACCCCGATCGACCGCGCCACGCCGGCGGACATCGAGCGGGCCCGACGGCAGGTGCACCCGACGTACCCGCCGTTCTCCTGGATCACCGGGTCGATCGCGAAGGGGGTGCAGGTCACCGAGGAGCCGGTGACCACCGACGAGGGCGTCTCGCTCCCCGTCCGGTGGTACCGCCCTTCGTCATCGGCGGCAGGGCCGCGCCCGCTCCTCCTCTACTTCCACGGCGGGGGCTGGGTGCAGGGCTCGACGCGGATGTACGACCCGCTGTGCTCCTACCTCGCCGACGCGGTGGGGGCGGTCGTCGCGAACGTCGACTACCGGATGGCGCCGGAG
>CAYSGN010000031.1:0-3408 GCA_964430615.1 uncultured Janibacter sp.
AACATGGCCGGCCGGGGCACCGACATCATGCTCGGCGGCAACCCGGAGTTCCGCGCCGTCGCCGCGCTGAAGGCCCAGGGCCTGGACCCGCACGAGACCCCGGAGGAGTACGAGGCCGCCTGGGACACCGCGCTGGCGGAGGCCGAGCGGTCCGTCGCGGCCGAGCACGACCAGGTCACCGAGCTCGGCGGCCTCTACGTCCTGGGCACCGAGCGCCACGAGTCGCGCCGCATCGACAACCAGCTGCGCGGTCGCGCCGGGCGTCAGGGCGACCCCGGCGAGAGCCGCTTCTACCTCTCCCTCCAGGACGACCTGATGCGGATGTTCAACGCCGCCATGGTCGACCGCGTGATGTCGACGAGCGGGATGGCCGACGACGTCCCCATCGAGTCCCGGATGGTCTCCCGCTCCATCGCCAGCGCGCAGTCCCAGGTCGAGGCCCAGCACTTCGAGACCCGCAAGAACGTCCTGAAGTACGACGACGTCCTCAACCGACAGCGCGAGGTCATCTACGCCGAGCGGCGCCGCGTCCTCGAGGGCGAGGACCTGCAGGACCAGGTGCGCCACTTCATCAACGACGTCGTCACCGACTACGTCGTCACCGCCGGGGGCCAGGGGATGGCCGACGGGCTCGACCTCGAGCAGCTCTGGACCGACCTCAGGACGCTCTACCCGGTGCAGGTCACCATCGAGGAGATCATCGAGCAGGCCGGCGGCCGCAACGCCGTCTCCACCGACCTGCTCGTCGAGGAGCTCACCTCCGACGCCCAGCACGCCTACGACCAGCGCGAGGAGGAGGTCGGGCCCGAGACCATGCGCGACGTGGAGCGCCGCGTCGTCCTGCAGGTGCTGGACCGCAAGTGGCGCGAGCACCTCTACGAGATGGACTACCTCAAGGAGGGCATCGGCCTGCGGGCGATGGCCCAGCGGGACCCGCTCGTGGAGTACCAGCGCGAGGGCTTCCAGCTCTTCGAGGCGATGAACGAGGCCATCAAGGAGGAGTCGGTCGGCTACCTCTTCAACACCGAGGTCCAGGTGCCCAGCGTGCCGGAGTCGACGACCCAGCCCAAGAGCGTCGACGCCCTGCTCGGCGCCGGTGCCGGGGACGAGGGCTCCCGACCGCAGATCACCGCGAAGGGCCTGGACGACGCCCCCGAGGACCGGCGGCTGCACTACTCGGCCCCCTCCGAGGACGGCACCGTCCAGGAGAGCGAGGAGGGTGCCACCGCCACGGCCGGGACGTCCCGCGCCCAGCGCCGGGCGATGGCCAAGAAGGATCGCAAGAAGGCCAAGAAGCGCGCCTGAGCTCACCCGACCTGGAGGGCGTGGACGACCCACCGCCCGTTGCGGCCGACGAGCCGCAGGGCGAGCGCTCGGACGCGGTTGCCGTCCACGAGGACGACGGCGGCCTCGGCGACGTCCTCGGCCGGCTCGCACACCCGCACCCGTACGGTCCGGGTGCGGCGGCTCGATGCCGTGCCCCGCTGCCGGTCGCGGCGAGCGGCCAGGGCGCCGCGACGAGCGATGACGGCGTGCACCTCCGGGGTGGTCCACCGCATGACCTGGCTCGCCGGGCGCACCCCGTGCATGACCTCGATGATCGCCTGCCCGATGTGCGCCGCCCACGTCTGCGGGTCGGGCAGGTCCCGGTCGCGCCCGTCGGGCGGGGCCGCGGGTCCGGGCGGTGGCGGGAGCTCGACCGCGAGGGCGTCCTGGACGTAGGGCGCGCTCGGACGAGCGCCGGGCATCTCGGCCTCTCCGTGCGTCGGCAGGGGCACACCCGCTGGACCGTGCCGAGGGGCCGGCAACGCGCGCAGGGTGGTCGGCGGGGTGGTGCTCATCGTCATCCTCCGGTGGCGGTGGTGAGAGGTCAGCGCCCGGCCACGTCGGTGGACGCGGGTGGGCGCAGCCGGGTGCCGGGGCGCAGGTCGTGGGGGTCGGGGCCGATGGCCGAGCGGTTGGCGGCGTACCAGCGGGGCCAGGCCCGGGAGATCTCGGCGTCGCCGGCGCCGGCACCGAGGTGCGCGGCCGCGATGCTCCAGAGGGTGTCGCCCCGGGTCACGACGACGTCGCGGCGGCGGTCCACCGCCCGCGGGTGACCGGTGAGCAGCCCGGCGTCGGCGCTGCTGCGGGCCGGTGGTCGCCGGGGGACCCAACCGGGGGAGGGTGCCGACGCGGGGGGCTTCCCGCTGCCGGTCCGCGGAGGTGGAGAGGGTGCCTGCGTCGCCGCCCCGGCCCTCACCGGGCCGTCGGCCGCTCCGGACCACCCAGGGACGGGGTCGGCGACCTGGACGCTCGCGACCGCCGTGCCCGGGAGGACCCCCGCTCCGACCGAGGCGCCCAGGAGCACGGCGGCCCACCGTTGGACCACGGCGGGGGCACACCGGTCACGCAGCGCGCGGGCGGCCTCCCCGATGCGTCCGGGAGCACCGGCGATGACCGTCACGAGCAGCCCGAAGGTCAGCCAGGCGGACCCGGCGGCCGCCAGGGCCGCGGCCGTGCCGACGAGTGTTGCCGAGGGGTCGACGCCGGGCGCGCTGCTGCCGGGCAGGGCGTGCAGCGCTCCGGCCGCACAGGCTCCGGTGAGCACGCCACCCCCGACGAGGGCGAGTGCGGTCAGCCCCGCCCGGCGTGCTCCTCCTCCGGCCCCGACCCCGCGCATCGTCATGGTTCTCCCCCTTCGGCCAGCACCGCACCCGTGACGACGTCGTCATCATTTGATGTCGTTTGCTGCAGTTTGATGATGTTTCCTAGCAAAGCATGCCGGATGCCGGTGTGCAACAGGTGCAGCCGTCCGACGCTCGTCGCGGAGCGAGCGCCATAGGGTGGAGCGCGTGCGCTGGGACCGCCTCTTCGACGACCTCGAGGGACAGCTGGCCGCCCAGGCACGCCTCGAGCTGGACGCGGAGGTCGCCGAGCGCACCCGCGGCGAGCGCGCCCGCATCCCCCTGGGCGAGCGGGTCCACGGAGCCCTCGGGCACGCGCTGGTCCTGCGGCTGCGCGGGGACACCGTCCTGCGGGGTGTGCTGCACGACTCCGGTGAGCAGTGGCTGCTCCTGGAGGCGGCCGGTCGTCAGCACCTCGTCCTCACGGACGCGGTGCTCGAGGTCGAGGGGCTGGGGCGTCCGCAGCCGCAGCGGGGGAGTCGACGCTTCGCCGTGGGCGCCGCCCTGAGGGAGATCAGTCGCGACCGGCGCGGGGTCGAGGTCGTCGACGTCGACGGAGGCCGCGTGCACGGCACGATCGACGCGGTCGGGGCCGACTTCTTCGACCTCGCCCGTCACCCCCGGGGCACCGCGCGACGAGCGGAGCACGTGCAGGGGACGAGCGCCATCCCCTTCGCGGCGGTGGCAGCCGTCGTCTCCGCGTGAGCACGCCGGCGCCCGTCTCCGGGTGAGCACGCCGGCG
>CAYSGN010000031.1:3508-27402 GCA_964430615.1 uncultured Janibacter sp.
CCGTCTCCGGGTGAGCACGCCGGCGAGCCGGGCTCAGCCCTGCGGGCCCTCCTCGCCCCCGCGGCGGACGAACTCCCGGGTCTGGGCGTACATCCGCTCGATGTAGGCGTCCAGCTCATCGACCTCGACCCGCCACTGGCCGCGACCTCCGACCTTGATGGCGGGGAGCTCGCCGCTGCGGACGAGGGCGTAGGCCTGGGCGGCCGAGATGCCGAGGACCTCGGAGACCTCGGTGAGCGGGACGAATCGGCGGGCCATGGTCTCCAGTCTGCCACCGGGCGTCCACAGGAACGCCGACCCTCACAGCGGGCCTGTGGATGCTCGGAGAGCGAAGGGGGCGAAGTCGCGGCATGATGCGGATGGCCCACGACAGACCGGAGGACACCGTGAGCTCCCTGCCCACCCCGACCGCACGCCGACTCGTCAAGCCCTCCTGGAAGGACGCCCGGCTCGTCGTCGGGGTCCTGCTCGTCCTCGTCTCCGTCGTGCTCGGTGGCCTGGCGATGGCGGCCGCCGACGACCGGGTCGGGGTGTGGGCGGCGAAGCGGACCCTGACTCCCGGCGACACCATCCGCACGGACGACCTCGTCCGGGTCGACGTCCAGCTCGGGGACGGTGCCGCGCGCTACGTCGGCTCCGGCGAGCGACTTCCCCAGGGTGCGGTCGTCGGTCGCGAGATCCGCGCCGGGGAGATCATCCCGCACTCCGCGGTCATCGACCCGGGCGACCAGAAGGTGCGTCCGGTGCCCGTCCACGTCGACCCGATCTACATCGGCGGCCTGACGAAGGGGTCCCGGGTCTCGGTGTACGCGGTGACGAAGGAGCCTGCCGAGGACACCGACCCCCAGCAGCAGCCGCAGTACGAGCTGGTCCTCGAGCAGTCGACCGTCACGCGGGTGCCGAGATCCTCCCGGTCCGTCGTCGGCAGCGGGTCCACGTCGTCGGTGACCATCCTCGTGCCGAGCAGCGAGGTCGAGCGGATCCTCAGCCTGGATCGCAAGGAGGCGCCCATCAAGCTCGTCCGCGAGGGCGGGAGCCCGGAGCGGGGAGACCGGTGAGCGCGACCGTCCTCACCGCCCTCTCCCACGCGTGGGAGTCACGGATGGTGGCGCTCCTCGACGGACTGCCGGGGGTCGTGGTCGGGCGCCGGTGCGTCGACCTGGCGGACCTGCTCGCCGCGGCATCCGCCGGGCACGGCGACGTGGCCGTGGTCTCCGCGGACCTGCGTGGGCTCGACCGCGACGCGGTGCGTCACCTGCGGGCCCACGGGGTCTCGGTCGTGGGAGCCAGCCCCGACGGTGCGGAGGAGCCGGAGCGTCACCTGCGTCGGCTGGGCATCGAGCGACACGTCCACCTCGCCAGTCCGCCCGAGGACGTCGTCGACGCGCTGAGCGCGCCGCGCGAGGGCGAGCCGGCCGCCGACCTCCTCACGTCGGAGCCGGCGGACCGGACCCCCGCCGGGGACGTCCCGGACGCCGGGACGGACGCGCGTGGCCGGGTCGTGGCCGTCTGGGGGCCGATCGGCGCCCCCGGACGCAGCATCCTGGCCATCAACCTCGCCGCCGAGATCGCCGCGGCCGGCACCTCGACGGTGCTGCTCGACCTGGACACCTACGGGGCCTCCGTCGCCCAGCTGCTCAGCGTGCTCGACGAGGCTCCGGGCCTGGCCGCCGCCGCCCGCGCGTCGGAGCAGGGGAGTCTCGATCTCCCGGGCCTGGCGCGCCTGGCCGTGGAGGTGGCCCCGGGCTTCCGCGTGCTGACGGGCATCCCGACACCGTCCCGCTGGACCGAGGTCCGTGCCGCGGCCGTGGAGCACGTCGTCGACCTCGCCCGCTCGCTGGCGGAGATCGTCGTCATCGACTGCGGCTTCGGGATCGAGGACGACGAGGAGCTCAGCTACGACACGCTCGCCCCGCGGCGCAACGCGACGACGCTCACCGCCCTGGGGCTGGCCGACGACCTCCACCTCGTCGGTGCGGCCGACCCCGTGGGGCTCCAGCGGATGGTCCGCGCCGTGCAGGAGGTGGGCCGGGTCCCGGCGCCACCACCTCGACCGGTCGTCAACCGGCTGCGGGCCTCGGCGGTGGGCAGCGACCCGCAGCGTCGGGTGGGGGAGGCCTTGGCCCGCTTCGCCGGTCTCGAGGAGATCGACTTCCTGCCCGAGGACGGTGCGGCGGCCGACACGGCGCTCCTCGCGGGGGCGACCCTGCTCGAGTGCGCCCCGGAGAGCCCCCTTCGTCTGGCCATCGCGCGGGTCGCCGCCACGTACACCGGGCAGGAGCCCCCACGTCGGAGCCGGACCCGGCGCCGGCTGCTGACACGCGTCTGAGACGCAGGCCACGCCCCCCGCGCGAGGCGGTCGTGCCACCATGGCAGCGTGGTGAACAGACTCGATCCCCTCGATGCGGCCTTCCTCTACCTCGAGGAGCCTGCGCTGCCCATGCAGGTGGGGTCGGTCATGATCTTCGAGCCCCCGGAGGAGGGGTTCGACTACGACCGGTTCATCCAGGTCGTCGGCGACCGGATCAGCGGTCACACCCGCTACCGGCAGCGCATCCGCGAGGTCCCCGGGAGGCTCGACAACCCGGTGTGGGTCGACGACGCCCACTTCGACCTCACCTACCACGTGCGCCGGTCCGCGCTCCCGCGTCCGGGCAACCCCAACGCGCTCGAGGAGTTCGTCGGTCGGATCATCGCCCGCCCGCTCGACCGCGACCGCCCGCTGTGGGAGGCCTACTTCGTCGAGGGGCTCGAGGACGGGCTCTTCGCCATCGTCACCAAGGCGCACCAGGCGATGGTCGACGGCATCCACGCGGTCGACCTCGCCCAGCTGCTCGTCGACCCCGACGCGGTGCCCATCGACGAGCGGGCCGGCGAGCCCTCGCCCGAGCCCTCCGACCTGCGCCTGGTCACCGACGCCGTCGTCGGGACGCTGCTGCGCCCGACGAAGGTCGTCGACGTCGTCCGCTCCGGCCTGCGCGACGCCACCGAGACCGGACGGCGGGTCGTGGGGACCACCGGCCAGATCATCACCACGCTGGCGAAGGTGGGGGCTCGCCCCGCGCCCCCTTCGCCCCTCAACGCGCCGGTGAGCCGGGCCCGCCGCTACGTCATGGTCGACACCGACCTCGAGGACTACCGTAAGGTCCGCAGCCGCCTGACGCGTGGGCGCTACGTCGAGGACGTGACGATCAACGACGTCATCCTCGCCACCGTCACCGGCGCCCTGCGCACCTGGATGCAGACCCGTGGCCTGCCGGTGACGAGCACCTCGACGATCCGGGTCATGGTGCCCGTGAGCATCGTCGACGGGACGGGCGACCCGCTCTCGGACGAGGCGATGACCGCGTGCTTCGTCGACCTGCCCATCGGGGAGAACGCCCCGTCGATGCGGCTGCACCAGATCTCCTTCGCGATGCGTCAGCAGATCGAGTCGGCCTCGGCCGAAGGGGTCGACGCGACCTCGTTGGCCTCGATCGGAGGCTTCGCCCCGCCGACGCTGCACACCCTCGGGTCGCGGCTCGGCAGCGCGATGACCCGGCGCCTCTTCAACCTCGTCGTGACGAACGTCCCCGGCCCCCAGCAGGCGCTCCACGTCGAGGGGTCGAGGCTGCGTGCCGCCTACCCGGTGATGCCGCTCGGGCGCGACCAGGGGCTGGCGATCGGCCTGACCTCCTACGACGGTCGGGTGCACTACGGGCTGACGGGCGACCGTGACTCCCTGGCCGACCTCGAGCTGCTCGCCCAGTCGATCCACGAGGCCCTCACGGAGCTGCGTTCCGCGCCCCGGTCGAAGCGGTCGTGATGCGCGTCTACGTCCCGCTCCTGCTCAGCGAGCTCTCCGGCGCCGACGACTCGGGGGTGCTGCCCCGGCGGGCGGCCTTCGCGGTGACCGGCCCCCTTCGCGCCACCGACCCGCGGGCGGAGGAGGAGGACCTGGAGTTCGAGGCGATGTGCTCGGCCCTCGATGCGGCACGTGCGTTGGGGGAGGGGCGCCGGGTCGTGGCCGCCGCGGACGTCACGGCCGGCGACGACGGCGACTCGACCGGGCGGCTCACCCAGCAGCCGTCGGTCCCGGTCGCGGACGTCGTCTCCTTCCACGTCGAGGAGGGCGCCGGCCCGGTCGGCACCGGGTACGACGACCTCCTCTGGTACGACGTCACCGAGCTGTCGCTGCTGAGCCGCTGAGCGAGTCGATCGGGGGACTCAGCCGACCCGTGAGGTGAGCAGGGCGGCCTCGTCGTCGAAGGCGCCCTCGATGACCGGCGCCGCGGCCTTCTCGATCCGGCGGCCGACGATCGGGAGGCCGCAGGTGAGATCGCCCTCGAGGGTGAGCGAGCTGCCCCCCGCCGCCGGTGCGAGCACGGTCCGACCGCGCATCGTCAGCGGCAGTCCGTCCACGGTCATCTCGATCTCGCCCGTGCGCGAGCCGTCGGCGGCGGGCGGTCGCCAGGTCTGGGTCTCGGTGATGCGCAGGCTCTCGCCCGCAGCCGCGACGACCGCCGTGGGCATGTCCCGGGTCGGCACCACGCGGTAGCCGTGGACGGTGACACCGCCGTCACCCCGGTCCTCGATGCGCGCGCCCGCGTCCGTGCAGGCCGGTGCCACCTTCGCCTCGTGGAAGTCCTGGGTGGCGACGACCCCGAAGGCGGTCTCGACGTCGGCGGGGACGGTGGTGCGTCGAGTGATCCTCATGGGGGTCACGCTAGCCGCCGCGCAGGGCGGCCGTGGACTCGCGCAGCCGGGTGGAGGCCACCTCGCAGTCGTGGGCCAGGGTCGAGCGCAGCCGCCCCAGCCTGGTGAGGGCGGTGTGCACCTGCTGCTGGAGCTCCTCGCGGCGCTGCGCGTCCTCCTGGGCGGCGCCGGCGTCGGCCACCCCGGTGATGCCCCACGCCGCACGGACCGCGCCGTCGCAGACCTCCCAGCCCTCGGCCCGGGCGGCCTCCTCCAGCCGGTGCAGCCGGGCGGTCAGGGCCGCCAGCTCGGTCGCGAGCAGCTGGAGGCGGTGGCCGGCCTCGTCGAGGGCCCGCGCGACGGCGGCGGACTCCGTGGCGACCCACTCGACCCGCCGCCGGGTGCGGATCGCCCGTGGTCCCGTCCAGCCCGGGGCGGCCCGCCCGAGGTCGTCCTGCACCGCCCGGCCCTCGTCCGCGAGCCGTGCCGCGGTGCGGCGCAGCACGGCCGCCAGGGCGCTCGCGGACGCCGGGTCGCCCCAGAGGATGCTCATCGCGGTCCCCGGAGCGGCAGGGTCTCCCGCGAGCTGCTCCGCGGCGTGCTCCCGGGCCCGTCCGCGGACCCGGCCAGCGTGATCCCCAGCTCGCGGCAGGAGGTCGTCAGCTCGCGCAGTGCCTCCAGCGCGTCGTCGACGAGGGCGTCGACCGCGCCCTGGGCCGCGCGGTCGCCGACGATCACCTGCTGGTCGAGCAGCTCCGCGTCCGCCTGCCGGCCGTGCCGCGCCAGCGACGCGAGGGACCCGGCGAGCGGCGCGAGACGCTCGGGGTCGGGGTGGGCGGCCATGGCCACCGAGCCTATCC
The DNA here is from genome assembly GCA_964430615.1 of uncultured Janibacter sp. Lineage (GTDB taxonomy): Bacteria > Actinomycetota > Actinomycetes > Actinomycetales > Dermatophilaceae > Janibacter. Next base: position 9,043 of record CAYSGN010000031.1, read on the forward strand.
GCGGGCGCCGACCTGGCGTCCTTCGTCGTCCACACCGGGGCGTTCGTGTGACGCAGGTCTCACCGCGTTACGCTCGGACCCAGGGGCGAGGAGGCCCCGCGCGACCCGCGAGACGCAGAACCGAGGATGCCCACCCATGGCCGACCAGTCCGTGACCCCCGACCCCGACGCCACCCGATCCTTCGCCGAGGCGGCCGGGTTGGCCGGCGACGACGCCCCCTTCGTGGAGCGGTACCTGCGGGACGCGGACGTCATCACCCTCGCCGGGCGCTCTCCCGAGGACCTCGTCGCGATGGCGACGACTCATCGTGATGTCGCGGGACGGCGCCTGCCGGGGACCTCGATCGTCCAGGTGCGCGACGACGTGCTCTTCGTCGTCACCGACGACCGGCCCTTCCTCGTGGACTCGGTGCTCGGGGAGCTCGGCACGGAGGGGACCTCCGCCTCACTGCTGCTGCACCCCCTCTTCGTCGTGCGCCGCGACGAGGACGGGCGACTCCTCGAGGTCCTCGACCAGGACCCGCGACGGGTCTCGGAGCCCGACCTGCTCACCGAGTCGTGGATCCGGCTGGAGCTGATCGACCCCGACGACGTCGAGCTGACGGTGCGCCGTATCGGGGAGGTCGTCGACGACGTCGCGCGTGCCGTCGAGGACTGGCAGCCCATGCGGGAGTCGATGCTCGGCCTCGCCGAGCGGCTGTCGACCGGGGACGGGGTCGGTGACCCCGATGACCAGGAGAACGCCGCCGAGTTCCTCCGGTGGTTGGTCGACGACAACTTCACCTTCATCGGCAGCCGGGACCACGTCGTCGACACGAGCGACGGCGCGGCCGCCCGCGTCACCGCGATCCCCGGCAGCGGTCTCGGTGTGCTCCGCGAGGACCAGGCGGCGGAGGCGATCACCCCGCTCGGGACCGGCAGGGAGGCGGTCCGCCGCAACTGCCTCACCGTCGGCGAGTCCGGCGAGGTGCTCTCCGTGCACCGGGTCGGCCATCCCGACCTCATCGCCGTGCGCTTCCTCGACGAGGAGGGGCGGCTCATCGAGCGGCGGTTCGCCGGCCTCTTCGCCTCTACGGCCTACACGAGCTCGGTGCTGACGATCCCGCTCATCTCGGACAAGGCCCGAGAGATCCTCGAGCGCGGTGGCTGGGCGAGGGAGAGCCACTCGGGCGCCGTCGCGATGCGCCTGCTCGAGACCTTCCCCCGCGACGAGCTCTTCCAGGCTCCCGTCGACCACCTCTTCGAGGTCGTCACCCGGATCCAGCGGATGGCCCACCAGATCCGCACGGCGAGCTTCTTCCGGATGGACTCCGGCGGCCAGTTCATCACCGCGATCATCTACCTGCCGCGCGACCGGTACACGACCGCGGTGCGGCACCGGGTGGAGGAGGCCCTGCGCCAGGGCACCGGGGCCGACGAGGTGAGCTTCACCGCGCACGTCTCCGAGGAGCCGATGGCCCGGCTGTACTACATCCTGCGGGCGCAGGACGGGGTGTCCCTGCCCGAGGGCGAGGAGCGCAGCCGCCTGGAGGCGGCGGTCGAGGACGCGACCCGGACCTGGGACGAGCGTCTCCTCGGCACCGCGACGAGTCTCGTCGGCCGCTCGCGTGCGGAGGAGCTGCTGGAGCCCTGGGCCGGGGCCTTCCCGGTCGACTACGCCGAGGACTTCGAGCCGAGGCAGGCCATCGCCGACCTGAAGAACATCGTCCGGCTCGGTGAGGACACCCCGGTCGCCTGCGCGTTGTACGACCCGAACCGCGGGCACGGCGGCCGGCCGGACCCGAACGTGCGCCGCTTCAAGATCTTCAGCCTCGAGCAGCTGACGCTCGACGAGCTCATGCCCGTCTTCGCCGACCTCGGGGTCCAGGTGGTCGAGGAGGAGCCCTACACGCTCACCCGTCCCGACGGCGGGCGGGCGGAGGTCTACGACTTCGCGATGCGCCTGGACGACCCCGCCGTCTGGTCGGCACGCAGCCACGAGAAGCTGCGCGACCTCGTCGAGTCGACCGTCCTCGCGGTGCGCTCCGGACGCGCCGAGTCCGACGGCTTCAACGCACTCGTCATCCGGGCGGGCCTGACCTGGCGGCAGGTCGCGCTGCTGCGCGCCGTCGCCCGGTACGTGCGCCAGATCGGGGGCAGCTGGAGCGAGAGCAGCCTGGAGGCGGCCCTCGTGGACAACCACGGGATCGCCCGGGACATCATCGAGCTCTTCACCACCCGCTTCGACCCGGACCTCTTCGGCGGCGTGGCCGGCAGCGAGCGGGAGCAGGCCGAGGAGCAGGTGCGAGCACGCATCCTCGAGGCGCTCGACGACGTCGCCTCCCTCGAGCACGACCGGATCATCCGTGCCTTCGTCGGCGTCATCGGGGCCATGCTGCGCACGAACTACTTCGCCGTGGGCCCAGGCGGTGAGCCGCTGCCACGCATGTCCTTCAAGCTCGTGCCCGGAGAGGTGCCGGACATGCCCAAGCCCCACCCCGCCTTCGAGATCTGGGTGCACAGCCCCCAGGTCGAGGGCGTCCACCTGCGCTTCGGCGCCGTGGCCCGCGGGGGGCTGCGCTGGAGCGACCGGCGCGACGACTTCCGCACCGAGGTGCTCGGGCTCGTCAAGGCACAGATGGTCAAGAACGCCGTCATCGTGCCCACGGGCAGTAAGGGCGGCTTCTTCGCCAAGCGGCTCCCGGACCCGGCGGTCGACCGCGAGGCCTGGCAGCAGGCCGGTCGGGCGGCCTACCGCCAGCTCATCTCCGGGATGCTCGACGTGACCGACAACCGCGTCGGCGCCGACGTGGTCGTCCCGGAGCGGGTCGTGCGCCACGACGGGGACGACTCCTACCTCGTCGTCGCCGCGGACAAGGGGACCGCGACCTTCTCCGACCTCGCGAACTCCATCGCCCGTGAGTACGGCTTCTGGCTGGACGACGCCTTCGCCTCCGGAGGCTCGGTCGGGTACGACCACAAGGGCATGGGCATCACCGCCCGCGGGGCCTGGGAGTCGGTCAAGAGGCACTTCCGCGAGCTCGGGCACGACACCCAGACCGAGGACTTCACCGTCGTCGGCATCGGCGACATGAGCGGTGACGTCTTCGGCAACGGGATGCTCCTCTCGGAGCACATCCGTCTCGTCGCCGCCTTCAACCACCTGCACGTCTTCATCGACCCGGACCCGGACGCCGCGACGTCCTACGCCGAGCGGCGCCGCCTCTTCGACCTGCCCCGCAGCTCGTGGGGGGACTACGACGAGTCCCTCATCAGCGAGGGGGGCGGGGTGTGGCCGCGCAGTGCCAAGTCCGTCCCCGTCAGCGAGCAGGCGGCCCGGGCCCTGGGGCTGGACGGGCCGACGACGATGACCCCCAACGAGCTGATCCATCAGGTGCTCCAGGCACCGGTCGACCTGCTGTGGAACGGCGGCATCGGCACCTACGTCAAGGCCGCGAGCGAGTCGAACGCCGAGGTCGGCGACCGGGCCAACGACGCGATCCGCGTGGACGGCTCGATGATCCGGGCCGAGGTGGTCGGCGAAGGGGGCAACCTCGGCGCCACCCAGCGCGGCCGCATCGAGGCGGCCGAGGCGGGGGTGCAGATCAACACCGATGCCGTCGACAACTCCGCGGGTGTGGACACCTCCGACCACGAGGTGAACATCAAGATCCTCCTCGGCGAGGCCGTGCGGCACGGACTCCTCGACGAGGACGGCCGCGTGTCCCTGCTCGCGTCGATGACCGACGACGTCGCCGACCAGGTGCTGCGCGACAACTACGAGCAGAACGTGCTGCTCGGCAACGCGCGGGCCCAGGACGGGTCGATGCTCGCCGTCCACGAGCGACTCATGGTCAGCCTGGAGGAGCGGGGCGAGCTCGACCGCGAGCTGGAGTTCCTGCCCAGCACGGCCGAGGTGCACCGTCGGATGGAGCAGGGACGCGGGCTGAGCTCGCCGGAGCTGTCGGTGCTCATGGCCTACTCGAAGATGGCCCTGAAGACCGACCTCGTCGAGAGCGACCTGCCCGACGACCCGGCCACCACGCGACCGCTGGCCGAGTACTTCCCGGAGGCGCTGCGCGAGCGCTTCGCCGACCAGCTCGCCGGCCACCCCCTTCGCCGGGAGATCGTCACGACGACGGTGGCCAACGACATCGTCAACCGTGGTGGCATCACCTTCGTCGAGCGAGCGGTCGAGGAGACCAGCGCGACGCCACCGCAGGTGGCTCGTGCGTTCCTCGTCTGCCGCGACGTCTTCGGTCTCGACGAGTTCGTCTCCCGCGTGGAGGCGCTGGACAACGTCGTCCCCACCCAGGTGCAGACCCGCCTCTACCTCGACTTCCGTCGCCTGATGGACCGTTCGGTGCGGTGGTTCCTCTCGGCCCGGCCGGGACGGCTCAACGTGCAGGGGGAGATCGAGCGGTTCGCGGAGGTGGACGAGCTGACCGCCCTCGTGCCGGAGATGCTGCGCGGCTCCCAGGCCGACCGCTTCCGGGAGAAGGTCGCCGAGCTCGTCGAGTCCGGGGTGCCCTCGGACCTGGCCCAGTGGGCGGGAGTGCTGCTCGACCAGTTCTCGCTGCTGGACATCGTCGACATCGCCCACGACACCGGGTTGTCCGCGGCCCGGGTCGCCGAGACCTACTTCTCCCTCTCGGAGACCTTCGGGATCGACGAGCTGCTCATCCTCGTCACCCGGCTGCCCCGCGAGGAGCAGTGGGACGCCCTGGCACGTGGGGCGCTGCGCGACGACCTCTACGCGACGCTCCAGACGCTCACCCGCTCCGTCCTCGACCGGGAGGGCGCCGACCCGCAGGCCCAGCTGGAGGAGTGGTCGCGTGAGCACGACGAGTCGCTGGAGCGGGTGCGGGTCCAGCTCGCGGGGATCCGCCAGCTCGTCTCGCCCGGCATCGCGGCGCTGTCGGTGGCGCTGCGGACCCTGCGGTCCGTGACGAGGTAGGCCGTCACGAGGACGCCTCCCGCGCCCGGGTCCACGCGTGGCTACGATCGACGCGTGCGGACCCTGGCGGACTTCTTGCGGATCACCCCCGAGCTCTCTCCGGAGGACGCCGAGGGGCTCCACCTCCTGGTGGAGGACTGGCAGATCATCTCCGACCTGGCCTTCAGCGACCTCGTGCTCTGGCTGCGCCAGGGCGAGGGGTGGGTCGCCGCGGCGCAGACCCGTCCGGGGAGCGGGCAGATGGTCTTCGTCGAGGAGATCATCGGCCAGGAGGCGAGGCCGACCTTCGGGGACCTCATCGAGGAGGCCTCCCGCGCGAACGGGCTGGTCGAGGCGCGGATACGCGAGCGCGGTCAGGACCTCATCCGCGAGCGGGCCACCCAGGTGCGCCACCGGGGGCGGGTCGTCGCGGTGCTCAGCGTGCACGACCTGCGCACCGGCGGCCAGGCGCAGACCCGGCTGGAGGAGAACTACGCGAGTCTCACCGACGACCTGCTGGTCATGGTCGCCGACGGGACCTGGCCCACGGCCGGCTCACCGACCGGCGCGCACCGGGGAGCGCCGCGGGTCGGGGACGGGGTCGTCCGTCTCGACGAGGAGGGGGAGGTCGTCTACGCCTCACCGAACGCGGTGAGCGCGATCCGGCAGCTGGGCCACCAGGGACCGGTCGAGGGGGAGGTCCTCCACCATGTGCTCACGGACCTGCCCGGCCAGGAGGGGCGCATGGACGAGGGGCTGGCCCTCGTCGCGATGGGCCGGGCCGCCTGGCGTGCCGATCTGAGCGTGGACGAGGCGGCCCTGGCCGTGCGCGCGATCCCGCTCGAGCGGCGCAACGTGCGACGCGGTGCCCTGGTCCTCGTGCGCAACGTGTCGGCCCTGCACCGGCGCGGCAGCGAGCTGATGACCAAGGACCAGACGATCCGGGAGATCCACCACCGGGTCAAGAACAACCTCCAGACCGTCGCGGCCCTGCTGCGCCTGCAGGGGCGGCGTCTGCCTGCGGGACCGGCACGGGTCGCGCTCGCCGAGTCCGAGCGGCGGGTCGGGGTCATCGCGATGATCTACGAGGCGCTGAGCACCGGCTTCACCGAGTCGCTCGACTTCGACGACGTGGCCCACCGCGGCCTGCGCGCGATCGTCGAGGTGGCCAGCACCCAGGGAGCGATGGAGTCCCGCTTCACCGGGTCCTTCGGGACGATGCGGGCCGAGGACGCGACGGCGGTCGGGCTGATCCTCTCGGAGCTGGTGCAGAACGCCGTCGAGCACGGCGTCCCCGACGGCGGCCGGATCTACGTCGACGCCCAGCGCAGCAGCCACGAGTCCGGCGGCGACATCCTGCGCGTCACGGTCGTCGACGACGGGGCGGGACTGCCCGCGGGGTTCCGACCCAGTCGCGCCGGCCTCGGGACCCGGATCGTCACCTCCATGGTCCACGACCTCGGTGGTCAGATCCGCTGGGACGACGGGGAGCCCTCGGGCACCCGGGTGCGCTTCAGCGCCCGGATCCAGCCGGTCGAGAGCTGAGCCGTCCGGGAACGACGAAACCGTCTCCGAGACGGTGCTCGGAGACGGCTGCTCGCGGGTGTCTGCGGCGCGGTGCGGGTCTCAGCCGGCGCGGCGGGCGCGGGCCTTCCGACGCTTGAGGGCGCGGCGCTCGTCCTCGGACATGCCACCCCACACACCGGCATCCTGCCCCGACTCCAGGGCCCACTGGAGGCAGGTGTCGATCACCTCGCAGCGACGGCACACCTTCTTGGCCTCCTCGATCTGGGCGATCGCGGGGCCGGTGTTGCCGATGGGGAAGAACAGTTCTGGATCCTCGTCCAGACAGGCTGCGCGATCGCGCCAGTCCATAGGGGTCATGCTCCTTGTCGTCGGGAGGGGGGAGATTGCGGCGGTGGGTCCGAGTCGTGCTCCACGGTGCGCACGCAGTCCTCCAAGATACCGTCAACGAGCCCAACGGGGTAGGGGTCACTTTCTGTTCCCGGCTCGTGTCGTGAGTCACCTACAGTTCTGGCGTGCCCCTCTCGACCCTTCCACTCACCGCGACATCCGCCGCCCGGCTGGCCGGCGCCGTGACGGCACTCGAGGCCGCAGTGCTCTTCGTGGTCTCCGGGACCTACCTCGTGGAGCTCGTCAGCGGTCGTGCCAGCGAGCCGGGGATCGCGGGGATGTCGCTCAGCGTCACCCTCGTCTTCGCGATCCTCCTCGCTGCCATGGCCCATGCGTGGCTCACCGGACGGCACTGGCCACGGACGCCGACGATCGTCTGGAACCTGCTGCTCCTGCCCGCCGCGTGGACCCTCGCCGGCACCGAAAGCCCTCTCATCGGGCTGGGCACCGCGGCCGTCGCGGTGCTCGCCATCGTGGGGGCGCTGGCCGCGCCGGCCCCCGACCTCACCGACAAGGCCCTGTGAGGTGGGCACCTTCGACGTCGTCGAGACGGGCATCGCCGCCCTTCGCCGGGCCCTGGAGGACGGGCAGGTCACCTCCCGGGAGCTCGTGGAGACCTACCTGGCCCGGGTCCGCGCCTACGACCGCGACGGCATCCGGCTCAACGCGCTCGTCGTCGAGAACCCTCAGGCGCTCTCCGAGGCCGACGCCTCGGACCGGCGTCGCACGCAGGGGCAGCTGCTCGGGCCGCTCGACGGCATCCCCTACACCGCCAAGGACTCCTACCTCGCCACCGGTCTCACCTGCGCCAGCGGGTCACCCGCCTTCGCCGACCTCGTCGCCCAGCGCGACGCCTTCACCATCGAGCGGCTGCGCGCGGGCGGGGCGGTGCTCATCGGCCTGACGAACATGCCGCCGATGGCCGACGGCGGCATGCAGCGTGGCCTCTACGGCCGAGCGGAGTCCCCGTACAACGGCGACTACCTCACCGCCGCCTTCGCCTCCGGCTCGTCCAACGGGTCGGGGACGGCCACGGCGGCCTCCTTCGCCGCCTTCGGCCTCGGCGAGGAGACCTGGTCCAGCGGGCGGGCGCCGGCGAGCAACAACGCCCTGTGCGCCTACACCCCTTCCCGCGGGGTGATCTCGGTGCGCGGCAACTGGCCGCTCACCCCGTCCATGGACGTCGTCGTGCCCCACACCCGGACGATGGCCGACCTCCTCGAGGTGCTCGACGTCATCGTCGTCGACGACCCGGACACGACCGGCGACCTGTGGCGCACCCAGCCATGGATCCCGATCCCTCCCGCATCGCGCGTCCGGCCCGTCTCCTACCCGGCGCTCGCCGCCGGGGGCACCGCCGCGCTGTCGGGTGTCCGGCTCGCCGTGCCGCGGATGTACCTCGGCACCGACGAGGAGGCGGGGACCGGCGTCGGCATCGGGGGACCGACGGGGGAGCGGATCCGCCCGCGGCCGAGCGTGCTCGAGCTCTTCTCCGCCGCCCGTGCTGACCTCGAGGCGGCCGGGGCACAGGTCGTCGAGACCGACTTCCCGGTCGTCTCGAGCTACGAGGGCGACCGCGCCGGTGCCCCGACCATCGCCTCCCGCGGGCTGCTGCCGGAGGGGTACCTGGAGGAGGAGCTCGGCCCCCTCGCCACGTGGGGCTGGGAGACCTTCCTGCGCGCCAACGGCGACCCGGACCTCCACCGCCTGGTCGACGTGGACGGTGAGCGGATCTTCCCGCGCCCCGAGGGCGCCCTGCCGGACCGGTACGGGGCCTTCGCCGGTGACCTGTCGGAGCACGTGACGCGCGCCCGTGAGGAGGGCGTCGTCGAGGACGTCACCGACCTGCCGCTGCTCGAAGGGGGACTGCGCGGCCTCGAGGAGACCCGCCGGGTGGACCTGGAGCGGTGGATGGACGAGCTGGGGGTGGACGCCGTGGTCTTCCCCGCCGTCGCGGACGTGGGGCCCGCGGACGCGGACGTGGATGAGGCGTCGGCGGACCTGGCCTGGCGCAACGGTGTGTGGGTGGCCAACGGGAACCTCGTGCCCCGTCACCTCGGTATCCCCACGGTCACCGTCCCGATGGGGACGATGACCGACATCGGGATGCCGGTCGGCCTGACCTTCGCCGGGCGAGGGTGGGACGACAACCGGCTGCTCGCGCTCGGCGCGGCCTTCGAGGCGACCGGGAGGCGGCGGACCAGCCCACCGCGGACCCCGCCCCTCTGAGCCCATCGGCGGGCGCACGAGGGCAGGCCCACGGGCCGGCGACAGCCCGCACATCAGGCGGCCCGGGAGCCTGGGGCCCGGGGGAGGGCGACCTGCACCTCCTGTGGGGCACCGGAGGCGATGAGGTACCCGCGACCGGCGACACGCGGCAAGGACGCCACGCGCACCCCGAAGGGGTCGCCGTCACCCCGGGAGGTGGGCTGGAGGAGGACGCCCGCCCGCGCCCGGGCGACGTCCGCGACGAGGCCCCGCACGCCCGCGGCCGCCCGGGGCGAGGTCGTGGCGACGACCACCCCACGGTCGGCATCGACCCGCCGCACGACCTCGCGGAGCACGTCGGCGACCGGCGCCTCCTCGAGACGGTCGAGGTCGTCGACGAGGACCGCCAGGTCCGGCCGGGCCCGCCGCAGCTCGAGGAGCTGCTCCCGGTCCTCCGGCCCGAGGCGGACGTGGTCGCCGCGTGGGCCGGTCCCGGCGTCGCCGATGACGACGACCGTGCGGCCGCTGCGGGTGAGCCCGTCGAGGAGCACCGACAGCGTGGTGCTGCGTCCGCTGCCCGCGGGCCCGCAGACGAGCAGCCGGCGCTCGGAGTCGGGGGACCAGGACAGGACCTCGCTGCCGCAACCACCGACGCCGAGGGGCACCCGCTCGTGGGGCAGGACCCCGCCGGGGCCCGCGACGCGCGCACCCGCCCCACCGCCCGCGCCGGCGACGGTCAGCTCGTCGAGGTCGACCCGCACGGGCAGTGGAGTCACCGCCCACGGACGGTCCGCGGGCCCGGTCGCCGGCGCGATCGGCAGGCCCGCGGCAGGGGAGGGCAGGGCCACCTGCACCTCGTGACCGCCGGGGACGAGGTGGGCGCGGCCGGGCACGGCCGGGCCCTCGGCCCGTGCCGCCGGGATGCCGGCGAGCACCGCGTCGCCCCGGTCGGGCAGGTGGAGCACGAGCCGCGTCGGCGCGAGGGAGGCGATGCGTCCGCCGAGCAGCTCGCGCCCTCCGGTGACGACGAGCCGCAGCCCGACGGCCGTCCCGTCGCGCAGCAGCGCCTCGAGGCGGTCGGTCGGCTCGGCCGGGTCGAGCGAGCCCGGGGGTCGCAGGCGGCCCCACCCGTCGACGGCGACGACGAGATACGGGGGTGGTCGCTCCGCCTTCCCCGCGTCGTGGGCCTGCCACCACGCGGCGAGCGTGGCACGCCCCGCGACACGGGCGGCCTCCCGGCGCCGGGAGACCTCGCTCTCGAGCCGGTCGAGGAGGCGGCGCAGCACCGGTGGGTCTCCTGCGTCGACGACGCTGCCGATGTGGGGCAGCTCGCCGAGGGCCGCCAGGCTCGCCGAGCCGTCCCCGATGATGTGCACGTGCACCTGCCCGGGGGCGAAGGTCCCGGCGACGGCCGTGACGAGCGAGGCCACCGCCGTGGTGCGCCCGGTGGCCGGGCCGCCGAGGATCATCCAGCTCCCGTCGGCGGGGGACCAGCGCAGCGGCACCTGCTGCTGGCTCGCGGGCAGGTCGACGAGACCGAAGGGGGCGCCGTCCTCGTCATCCGGGTCGGTCGCGGCCACCTCGGCCGCCGTGATCACGGAGGGGAGGGGCGGCAGCCACGGACGATGCGGGGAGGGTACGTCGAGGTCGTCCGCCACCCGGCTCAGCGTCGCCGCGAGCCGGCGCAGGTCGCTGGGGCCGGGGTCGGACGTGGCCGGCACCCGGGGCCACGGCTGCCCCACCTCGCGGACGAGGAGGGAGGGCCCGCCCGCCCGGGCCCGGCCGGCGACCCGGCCGGTCTGGAACGTCCGCGGTGGGCCACCGCCGGTCCGGGAGATCGCCCGCCCCGGCGCCTCCTCGGGCAGCCCCGCGGCGTCCCGGCAGCCGATGACGTCCTCGCTGTCGGCCCGGTCACGCACCCGTAGGGCGATCCGCAGGTTGACGTTCGCCCGGATGTCCGCCGAGACGATGCCACCCGGCCGCTGCGTGGCGAGGACGAGGTGCACCCCGAGCGAGCGGCCGACGGTCGCGATGCGCATGAGATGTGCCAGGGCCTCGGGCTGCTCCTCGGCGAGCATCCGGAACTCGTCGACGACGATCATCAGCCGGGGCAGCGCGCTGCCCTCGTGACGGTCGATGTCGGGGGAGCCCGCCGCGGCGAGGACCTGCTCACGGCGGGTGAGCTCGGCGTCCAGGCTGGCGAGGGCCCGCTGCGCCGCCGTGGCGTCGAGGTCGGTGAGGACGCCCACCGTGTGCGGCAGGTCGGCGCACTCGCCGAAGGCCGAGCCGCCCTTGTAGTCCACGAGGACGAACGAGATCTCCTCGGGAGTCAGGTGGAGGGCCAGCGCGGCCACCCACGACTGGAGGAGCTCCGACTTGCCCGCGCCGGTCGTGCCCGCGACGAGCGCGTGCGGCCCGTCGCGTCGCAGGTCGATGCCGTGGACCCCGTCCGGGGAGGCACCGACGACGACCTCCAGGTCCACCGGCCCGGTGCGCTCGCGCGACCACCACGCGCGCACGCTCTCCAGGTCGTCCGGGTCGGTCTCGAGCAGGTCGAGCAGGCGCGTCGTCGTGGGCAGCCCGCCACCGGCGCGCGAGGGGGTGGCATCGCGCAGCGGCGCCAGCGCCGTGCCGACCCGTGCGGCCCAGGAGGCCCCGACACCGTCGACGACGCACCGGGCCACCTGCTCGCCGGCCACGTGCACGGTGGCCTCGGCACCCTCGAGGAGGACGACCGCGCGGGCCTCGTGGGGGAGCCCGTCGGGGGAGTCCGCGAGGGCGAGGACGTGGACCCCGTGCTCGCCGCGGTCGGCCAGGACGGTGCGCAGGTTGGTCTCCGCCCGCCAGCGTGCGATGTCGTCGATGACGACGACGAGGTCTGGTGGTGGGAGGCTCTCCGGGCCGGCTTCCGCGGCGTCGGCGACCGACGCCGCGGCCGCGGCGAGGACCGCGCGGACCTCCTCGGGGTCGTCCGCCGTGCGTGCGGAGCCGGGCACGTCGTCGTGCTCGCGCAGGTGCACGAGGTCGACGAAGGGGGCGCACCACCCCTCCTCGTCGGCGACGAGGGCCAGGCGCAGGTCGTGCGGGGAGTGCAGGACGAGCAGCTGGCCGAGCAGGTGCCGGGCGAGCCGGTCACGTGCGGGGCGGGGGCCGGCGACGCCGAGCACCCCGACCTCCGCGAGGTCGACGGTGATCGGGACGTCGCGCACCACGGGGTGCTCCGGGGGCCGGCTGCCGCGCTGGACCCGGGTGGCGGAGGGTGCGTCGCCGAGACCGATCCGCAGGTCGAGGTGCTCGTCGTGGTCGGGGCGGCGCTGCCACAGCCGTGGCCCGTCCTCCCGGGCGGCGTCGAGCAGGGCCACCGGGTCGGGGGAGGCCTGCAGGCGTGAGCGCCGCTCGGCGGCGAGGGCCGCGGACAGTCGTCGCCCGAGTCGCGCGGTCTCCACCCGCCACTCGGCGTGCGCGGAGCGGTGCTCGCGCCTCGTCGTGGACCGGTCGGTGAGCGTCGAGGCGAGGACGAGCAGCGGCGTCATCACGAGGAGCAGCAGCAGGCGCGGTCCGAGCAGCAGGGCCATGACGGCGGCGACGGGCACAGGGGCGAGCACCATGACCCAGGGGATGGCGCGTCGTCGGGGCGCTCGCGGCTCGTCGGGGACCTGGATCGTCGGGGCGTCCCGCGGCGGAGGGACGTGCGGGGCCGGACTCACCGCGAGGGTCCCCGCGCCGGTGGGACGACGTCGGGACGGACGGGGGCGGGAGCGGTCCAGCACGAAGCGCGTCCGCCCCGCCCGCAGCACGGCGCCGACGCGCACGCGGGTGCCGGCCGGGGGGACCGGGTCCCCGTCCACGGTCGTCCCGTTCGTGGACGTCAGGTCCCGCACGAGCACCCCGTCCCGGTCCACGACGAGCTCGACGTGCTCCCGGGACAGCGCGTCGTCGGCCACCCGGAGCGTGGCGACCTCGCCGCGGCCGACGACGTGGGTGCCGCGGCTCAGGGCGAGCTCCCGACCGGCGTCCGGTCCGGCCACCGTCGTCAGCCGAAGAGGCGCCGCTCTCGTGGGTGCGCCCTTCGCCGAGCCGTCCTCCCCGGGAGGGCCGACGACGAGGGCGGCACCGTCGAGCAGCGGCGGCCGGCCCACCGGTGTCCCGTCGGGGACCGGCTCGTCGCGGGTCCGCAGCACCGCGCCCGCCGGTACCCCGAGCGCCCCCCGCAGCTGGCGGGCGACGTGGTGCTCCTCGGCGCGCACCTCCACCCGGCGCACGTCACCGGTACGGGCGTCGAGCAGGGTCATCCGTAGGAGCATGGAGGCACCGTAGGCGGGACGGGGGACGCCTTGCCCGGAGTTGTCCACAGGTCGCGCGGGGCGGGCTCAGTCCTCGACGCCCCGGGCGGCGAGGGCGTCGCCGAGGTCGTCCGCCCGGCGCAGCGCCCCGACGACGAGCGGCACGGCGAAGGCGCGTGGGCTCGAGGTCAGCCCGCGGGCGTGCTGGGCGGCCCGCACCCGGCCGGCGAGCTCGATGACGAGCGGCACGGCCCGGATGGCCAGGTGGAGCAGCAGCCCGACGCGCTCCGGGTCCACGCCGAGGCGCCGCAGGGGCCGCGCTGCCTGCACCACGACGTCGACGAGCTCGCTCGTGCGGGTCGTCAGGGTCACCAGGTGGGCGAGCAGGATGAGCGCGAGGATCACCCCGACGACGACCGTGGCCCGCTCCCAGCCGGTGACGAGCCAGTGGAAGAGCGCCAGCGGCCCGAGCACGAAGGAGACCGGGCGCAGCACCTCGAGCAGGACGCGCGGGGGGATCCGCGCGATGACGTAGCCGAGCAGGACAAGGAGCAGCAGTGCCCCCGTCACCGCAGGGACGGAGACGAGGACCGACCCGATGCCGGTGAGCAGCAGCAGGAGGAGCTTGGGGCCGGCCGGGAGCCGGTGGAGGGGCGTGGTCCCGGGGCGGTGCAGGCCGATGACCTTCACGCCATCAGCTCCCGGTAGTGGGCGACCGCCTGCTCAGGCGGGCCGTCGTGGACGAGCCGGGCCTCGTCGAAGACGAGCACCCGGTCGAAGCCCTCGAGCAGGTCGAGGTGATGGGTGACGAGGACGACCTGCTGAGGCAGCTCGCGGACCCGCTCGACGAAGCGGCGCGCGTTGCGCAGGTCGAGCAGCGTCGTCGGCTCGTCCATGACGACGAGCTCGGGCTCGGTGACGAGCACCGCGGCGAGGGCGAGCAGCTGCTTCTGCCCCCCGGACAGCAGATGGGCGGCGGAGTCGGCGTGCTCGGTGAGGCCGTGCTCCGCCAGCACCGCCTCGACCCGGTCGGCGATCTCCCCCTTCGTCAGGCCGCGCCGGCGCAGGCCGAAGGCGATGTCCTCGCTCACCGTGGGCATGACGATCTGGGAGTCGGGGTCGGTGAAGCAGAACCCCACCCGGCGACGGACCTGCCGGCCGGAGCGAGCCGTGTCGAGACCGTCGACGAGCACCCGCCCGCGGCCGGGCACGACGAGCCCGTTGAGCATCCGCGCGAAGGTGGACTTGCCCGACCCGTTGGCGCCGACGACCCCGATCCGCGCCTCGGTGAGGCGCACGTCCACGTCGCGCAGCACCACCCGCCCGTCGCCGTAGTCGTGGGTGACCTCCTCGACCTCGATCAGCACGAGCGCACCACCATCGCGACACCCTGGCCGCCGCCGGCGGCGATCGCAGCCAGCCCGAGGTGCCCCGGGCCGCGGCGGACCAGCTGGTGGAAGAGCCGGACGAGGAGGATCGCCCCCGAGGCGCCCCACGGATGACCGAGCGCGAGCGCGCCCCCCTCGCGGCAGACCCGCTCCGGGTCCAGGTCCAGCTCGTCGCAGCAGGCGAGGACCTGGCCGGCGAAGGCCTCCGTGAGCTCGACCGCCGCGAGGTCGTCGAGCCCGACACCGGCGAGGTCCAGTGCCTCGCGCGCGGCGGGGACGATCCCACGGCCCGGCCGTGTGGGGTCGACCCCCGCCGTGGCGGTGGCGAGGACCTGCAGGCCGGGCCGACGGCCGGACCGCCAGCGCTCGGGGGAGAGGAGGGCCACGACCGCGGCGCCGTCGCTGATGCCGCAGGAGTTGCCGACGGTGACGCTCCCGCCGGGACGGAAGGTGGGGCGGAAGCGGGCCAGCCGGTCCACGCCGAGCCCCGCCCTGGGCCGCTCGTCGTGGGCCACGTCGCCGACCGCGACGAGCTCGTGGTCGTAGGCGCCCTCCCGCTGGGCGGCGACGGCACGGGCGTGGGAGCGGGCGGCGTAGGCGTCCTGGCGCTCCTGGGAGACCCCGGCCTCCTCGGCGAGCAGGTCGTTGGCCGGCCCCATGTCCGGGTCCTGACCCTCCGGGGCGAAGGGAGCCCGGGTGTACCTGATCGCCTCACCGCCGTCCACCGGTGGCCAGGAGCGCCAGGGTGCGGTGCTCGCGGACTCGACACCACCGGCGAGGACGACGTCGGCGCCGGTGCGCACCGAGCGTGCCGCGACGTCGATCGCGGCCAGCCCGCTCGCGCACTGCCGGTCGACGGTCAGCGCGGGGGTCCGGGCGGGCAGCCCGGCGGTGAGCGCCGCGACCCGGGCGAGGTCGCCGCCGGGACCCATGCAGTTGCCGAGGACGACCTCGTCGACGTCGCCGGGGGAGAGCCCCGCCCGGCCGGGGAGCTCGGCGAGCACCGTCGCAGCGAGGCGATCGGCGCCGACACCGGCGAGCGACCGGCCGGCCGTGCCGATCGGGGTGCGCAGCGCCGCGGTGACGACCGGCGCCTCCTCCGGGGTCACGGCCGGGTGCCCGTCTCGAGCAGGGTGGCCCGGATGGCGGCGCGGTCGAGCTTGCCGTGCGGGCCGACGGGCAGCCGGGGCATCCGGTACCAGCGCCGCGGTCGCTGGGTGTGCGCGAGCACGTCCCGGACCGCCTCGCGCAGGTCGGCGAGGTCCTCCTCGTCGGTCACCACGGCGGTGACGACCTCGCCGAGGTCGGGGTGGGGCAGGCCCAGCACGACGACGTCCCCGCGGGCCCGAGAGCGCAGGGCGTGCTCCACCTCGGCGACGGTGACGGTGGTGCCGCCGGTGGTGATGCCCCCTTCGCGCCCGTGGACGGTGAGGACGCCCCCGGTGAGGTCGCCGCGGTCGCCGACGCTCACCCAGCCGTCGGCGTCGCGGCGCAGCCGCTCGCCGTCGAGGTACCCCGTGCACACGAAGGGGGAACGCACCCACAGCAGACCGCCGCGGGCCTCGACCTCGACCTCCGGGAAGGGGCGCAGCGAGCCCGCGTGGCCGCCCCACGCGACGAAGGAGAGCTCGGCCGCTCCGTAGTAGTGGCTGACCACGGCACCCGCCGACCGGGCCGCGTCGTGGGTAGCGGCATCCAGGCGGTCCCCGGCGACGACGAGGTGCCGACCGGCGAGCGCCTGGCGGTCGCCGGTCAGCAGGCGGCGCAGCACCGTCGGGGTCAGGTGCGCGTGCGTCGCCCCGGAGAGCGAGTCGACGACCCGTGCCCCGACGGCCGCGGCGTGCACGCGGGCGAAGAGGTTCATCGTGCCGGTCACCGGACCGGGCACCCACACCCGGCTGGTCACGTCGGTACCGGTGAGCGCGCTCACCCGGTCGAAGGAATCGGTCCACGACGCCGTCGTGCGCACGATCGTGCGGGGCCGGCCGGTGGACCCCGAGGTCGGCAGCGAGATCGGCCGGCCCGCCTCGCGGGCACGGTCGAAGGCGAGGACCGGGTCGCGCTCGTCGAGCAGGTCGAGCGGCTCAGGCGGGGGCATCGACGCGGAGGGTCTCGCGGCGGGGGAGCAGCCCGGGGTAGGCGGCGTGCACCCCGCGGGCGACGATCGCGCAGACGACCGCCTTGACGACGTCGCCGGGCACGAAGACGAGCGCCGCGACGGTGGCCTCGGCCGGGGTGAGTCCGGCGCGCAGGACCATCCCGACCACCCCGAGGACGTTGAGCAGCACGACGCCGGCGCCGATGTTGACGACGATGCCGGGAAGCACCCGGTAGGGGGCACCGACCCGGTGGGTCAGGGCTCCGATGGCCCAGGCCGCGACCGGGAAGCCGACGAGGTAGCCGATCGTCGGGCTGGCGAAGACCCCCAGCCCTCCGCGGCCACCGGCGAGCAGGGGCAGGCCGAGGGCGACGAGCGCGAGGAAGAGCAGCACCGCCAGCCCGCCACGGCGCGGGCCGAGGACGGCACCGGCGAGCATGATCCCGAGCGACTGCGCGGTGATCGGCACCGCGCCACCGAAGGGGGCGATGGCCGGCACGAGGCCGAGTACCGCGATGATCCCGGCGAAGACGGCGACCTGGGCCAGGTCACGTCCGCTGAGTCTGCGCGGGTGCTCCATTATCGGCCTTTCGGTGGGTGGCGGCAGGGGCCGTCCGGAGGACGGGTCCCCGGCATCTTCTCAGCACCGGTGACCGGGGGGTGAGTCCGGTCCGCGGGGCGGTCGTCCACAGGTGCGTTCGATTTCAAGATGCGAGTTGGCCGGGAATCAGTAGCGTCTTTGCCCGTGACCGCCGGATGGTCCGGGGCCACGACGCCGCGATGACGCACGGGGGGAGCCGCGCATGGATGCCGTGGAGACGGTCGAGAGCGAGGTGCGCGAGCTCATCCGGCGCAGCGGGGTGGACCCGGTCCGCGAGTCCGACGAGGTCGCGCAGCTGGTCCGGGCGGCCGTCAACGACTACGACGAGCGCAGCCTGCGTGGCGGGATGCCGATGCTGGGGGACCTCGAGGCGGCCATCACGTCGGTGCTGGACACCGTGGCCGGCTTCGGGCCGTTGCAGCGCTACCTGGACGACCCGCTCGTCGAGGAGATCTGGGTCAACTCCCCGAGCCAGGTCTTCGTCGCCCGGGACGGAGTGGCGGAGCTGACCCCGACGGTCCTGACCGCCGACGAGGTGCGCGACCTCGTCGAGAAGATGCTCAAGTCCTCGGGCCGACGTATCGATCTCAGCTCGCCCTTCGTGGACGCCACGCTTCCGGACGGCAGCCGACTGCACGTCGTCATCCCGGACATCACCCGGGAGCACTGGGCGGTGAACATCCGCAAGTTCGTCGTCAAGGCCGACCGCCTCGAGGACCTCGTCGGGCTCGGCACGCTCACGAGCGAGGCCGCGGCCTTCCTCCAGGCCTCCGTGGCCGCCGGGCTCAACGTCCTCGTGGCCGGAGGGACCCAGGCGGGCAAGACGACCCTGCTGAACTGCCTCTCCGCGGCCGTCCCGCCGCGGGAGCGGGTGATCACCTGCGAGGAGGTCTTCGAGCTGAAGATCCCGATGCGCGACGTCGTCTCGATGCAGTGCCGCCAGTCCAGTCTCG